>SXSK01000303.1 GCA_005793375.1 Verrucomicrobiales bacterium
ATCTAGGAATACGGTGGCGTCGCCCGCAGCTACGGCGGTCTTGAATTCCAACAACCCGGTGGCTTCGGTCGGTGTGAAGCGCACTTCGCGGAAATGGTACTCAGTCAATCCATCTTGATTGGCTGGCTTCAGATTCTGGATGTTTGCGAGTTCTTTGCCCGCGAAGTTCACTTGCAACGACAACTCATAAGGGAACCCGGAATTGCGCCCATTATAGAAGAATTGCAGTCCATACAACTGTCCGGGGGTCAAGCCCCGGATGGTCTGTGATATGGAGCCGCCGCCGCCTTGAATTCGAAGCACCTTAAAACGGTCGGGAATAGTAGGGGAGACCGGTTGTGATAGCTGGGTTGGGCTTGAAGAGGGTCTCAAGAGTTTCGTCGAGCGATCCACCTTGAGCTGTGGTCGAAAACTTCACCTCCAGATCGAGATCGCTGCCGCGGCGGGTGTCATACCGGAACTGAATCCAGTATCGTTTTCCGGGCACGAGGTCCGAGATTTCTTGGGCGATGGCTCCGGATCCTTGTTTGAAGCCGATTCGACGACCGTCTGGAACCGGGGTGCCACTATTGTGGAACGGGCCGCCGCCTTCATTGACGCCGGAGCCACCTTGCCAATCGTCAATAGGACCATAAAAGGGCCAAGTGGTTGCGATACTATTTTCGAAGCTGGGATTCTTGACCAATGCTTGGCCGAGGGCGGGCAGTGCTAGAGCGGTGGCCAAACTTCCCAGAGCCAAAATGGAATGGGTAAATGTTTACACGAGCGTGTGTGTGTTGTTGCGGTTGAAGAATCTCTTCTAATCGAGGGCCACAGAGCATTCAATAGTGGACTCCATTTTTCTGGTATTTTGATTCTTGCTGAGTGGATGATGAAACCCACAGATCATGCCCCTTGCACATCTTGCCCTCGGCACCCGGAATGTTCCTGGGACAATGGATTTTTTACACCACACCCTGGGATGGACTCCGATCCACTCGCCATCGAATGTCCCGAGAGAAGTGGCATGGCTGGACATGTCCACTGCGCGCGATCGATCTCAACAGATTCACCTGATTCATGTGCCGGAGTTCCAAGTGTCCCCCTTTGAGCGAGAGTTTGGGCGGCATTTTGCCGTCTTTCACGAAGGGGCGGACATGTCCGCATTGCGTGAGCGGTTGAAATCGCGGGGTGCCGAGTTGATGGATCCGATTCGTCCGACACCCTTTGAGCGCTTTTTTTTCCGTGAACCCATCAATGGATACGTGTTCGAGGTGATTAACCAGGATCAATGGAGAGAGGAATCATGAGCATTGAAGCGCGCTTGAATGAGTTGGGCATTGTTCTGCCGGTTGCTCCCGCGGCCGTGGCGGCATATCGGCCCTGGGCACGCACCGGTAATCTAGTGATCACGTCGGGGCAATTGCCATGGAAGGATGGGCGGATGGCCTATACCGGGCGATTGGGCGACGCGGTGGACGTTGAGCAGGGCTATCAAGCGGCCCGCCAATGTGCGCTCAATGCCATGGCGCAACTCAAGGATGCCGTGGGGAATCTGGATCTAGTGACGCAGATTGTGCGGCTGGAAGGTTACGTGCATTGTGCGCCAGGATTCCGAGGGCATCCCGACGTGCTAAATGGCGCCTCCCATTTGTTCGCACAGGTGTTTGGGGAGCGGGATCGACACTCCCGCTTGGCGCTTGGAATTTCGGATATGCCTCTGGATGCGGCCGTGCAATTGACCGTGATCGCAGAAGTGGCGAGTGTCCCCTGAACTCGATTGACCATGAACCCAAATCTTTCTTCGACTGGCGTGCTGAGCGCTGACTCATTCGTCCGCCTGTTCAAACAAGAACGGGCGTCTGCCATCCTGCGCACGAACCATCAGGAGGCGGCATGCAACGCCATGAATGCCGCGATGCGCGGTGGATTCCGAATCCTGGAATTCACTCTGAGCGTGCCGGGTGCATTAGAGCTGATTGCCGAGTTTTCAAAGAAGCCAGGTGTGGTGGTTGGCGCCGGTACGGTGCTCACAGTGGAAGAGGTGGACCGTGTTGTCGCCGCTGGGGCTCAATTCGTCGTGTCGCCGGTGATGGATGTTGCGGTGATTCAGCGAGCAAAGGAACTGGGTGTCGCGTCGATGCCGGGCACCAGTACACCGACCGAGATGCTACAAGCCCATCGGGCTGGAGCGCCCTTGCAGAAGTTGTTTCCAGAGGTCGGAACGGGTCCGATGTGGGTCAAGCAAACCTTAGGTCCGTTGCCATTCCTGAACATTGTTCCGACGAGTGGAGTGACCTTGGCCAATGCGGCGGCTTATCTGGAGGCTGGCTCTGCGGCGGTTGGTTTTGTGAACAGCCTGTTTGTCCCTGAAGACATCAAAGCCGGGGCATTCGACCGGATTGAAGCGCGTGCGCGTGCGATGTTGGAAGCGGTCAACGCACCTCGTCCTTGAGGGGGATTGGGACCGGGCAATAGGCGCGTTGAACGATGTGGTCGAGGAGTGCTTGTACCCGAGTTCCCTGGAGCATCAACGCCGCGTGCTCCGGACGGATGAACCCTGAAGATTGGGCCGTGGCGACTTGAGCGAACCACGCGTCGAAGTAGCCGTTGATATTGAGGACGCCGCAGGGTTTGGCGTGCAGTTGAAGCTGGGCCCAGGTCAAGATTTCACAAAGTTCATCAAATGTCCCGAAACCACCGGGCAATGCAATAAAACCATCGGACAAATCCGCCATCAGGGCTTTGCGTTCATGCATGGTATCCACGAGATGCAGTTTTGTGGCCCCGCGATGCGCGAGTTCCCGTGCTTCAAGAAACTTGGGAATCACACCGATCACCTCCCCGCCCCCTTCGAGGACGGCATCGGCGACGACCCCCATGAGTCCAATGTTCCCCCCACCGTACACCAGAATGATATCGCGTCGGGCCATTTCGACACCGAGTTCGCGAGCATGGGTTTCATAGATGGGTTTATTACCGCGGCTTGATCCGCAAAACAAACCGAGTCGCAATCGAGACATGCCCTGAAGAAACATTGGAAATCGGGAACTGGCGAGTGCTGAAAAAAGCACCGAGCGGAGTCATTGCCGATAATTGGGTGGACCCGGGGGGGTGGCGAGTGTTCGCAGATTGTGTGGGCATTTGTTAGATAGTTCACTAGTGTCGACGCACATGAGTGACGTTAGTGACACCATCCCATTCCGAGCGGACGGCCGCCGGGCAGATCAATTGCGGCCGATGCGGTTTCAGAACCACATTGCCCCTCACGCCGCGGGGTCCACCTTGATTGAGTGGGGAAATACGCGAGTGATATGTGCCGTCACGGTGGACGAGAGCGTTCCCAAGTGGATGCAATCTCAGAAGGTGGTTGGTGGATGGATTTCCGCCGAGTATTCCATGCTGCCGTATTCGACTCTGGACCGGAAACAGCGGGACATTTCAAAGCTCAAACTGGATGGGCGATCCCAGGAGATTCAACGGTTGATCGGACGATCCATGCGGGCGGTTTTGGATTTGGAAAAACTTGGGTCACGAACCCTTTGGATCGATTGTGATGTGCTTCAAGCGGATGGGGGCACCCGCACGGCATCGATCACCGGTGCGTACGTCGCTCTGACGCTGGCCCTTCGCAAACTGGGCTATGAGGGAAAACTGAAGGAGAATCCTCTCTTGGGTCCTGTGGCGGGCGTGAGCATGGGCATCGTCAATGGCCAAGCCCTGCTCGATCTCAATTATGTCGAAGACAAAAATGCACAAGTGGATATGAACCTTGTCATGAACGGCGCCGGTGAGTTTGTAGAACTGCAAAGTGCTGGGGAAGAATCCACGTTCACTGAGTCCCAGCTGCATCAATTGATCGCCTTGGGACGGAGTGGCATCCAAGAATTGATGAAGCATCAACAGGTGGCGCTGGCGGGTGTATGAAAACATCTCTGGTTTTCCTCCGGCACGCCGAAGTTGAACTGCGGTACCACCGGATTTTTGGTGGTCGACTCGACATGGGACTTTCCGACCTGGGCAAGGAACAGGCCAATCGGTTGGCTTCGTGGTTGAAGCGTTTCTCCTTTGATGCGCTGTACGCCAGCCCGATGAAACGGGTGCAGTTGACGTTGGAGCCGTTCCTGGGCTACACGCCCATGGAACCTAAAGTGTTGCATGACCTTCGCGAAGTGGATTTTGGGGATTGGACCGGTCTGGCATGGACCGAAGTGCACGACCGATTTGGCATTAGCGCCTTTGATTGGCTTCAGGTATTGCATAGCGGGGGATTCCCCAATGGCGAAACCGGCGAGCAGTTGCTGCGTCGGACCAGCGCATGCCTGCAGCAAATTTTAGAGTCGCATCGTGGAGGCAAAGTGGCGGTGTTTGCCCACGGTGGGGTTATACGTGCGATCCTCTCGGAATTAATGGGAATTCCCCTGCAATCCATGGAGCGGATCGAAGTGGATTATGCCGGGGCGACGTGGGTCGATGTCGGAGAGGTGAAGGGAGGACGCCCGCGTATAGAAGTTCAGCTGCTCAATTTTACTCCCTGGCGAGATCTATGAAGTCTAAGAGCGTTTGGTATTGCGTGGCGGTAACGACGACAACAGAAGCAGAGGAAGCGGTGGCGGCTTGGCTGGAGCGGCGATTCCACCAAGCGCCTTCGATTTGGAGCCACCCGGAGCAGCGGATTTCCGTGGTCTCAATTTACTCCAAACGGGCCACCGCGGTATTGCGGGCGATGAAGCCGGCCATTCGGCGAGGGATACGCGCGCTGGCGGCACTTGATCTGGACGTGGGGGTAGCGACGGTGACGGTTCGTGCGGTTCAGGCGCGAGATTGGGCTGAATCCTGGAAGCGCCATTTTAAACCGATGTCCTTTGGGAACCGATTGTTGGTCAAGCCGACTTGGAGCCGGCGGGCCGAAAAAAAAGGCCAGTCGGTGGTGTTATTGGATCCGGGCCTTAGTTTTGGGACAGGGCAGCATGCGACGACACGGTTTTGCCTTGAGGAATTGGTGTCGCATCGGGATCCAGCCACCGAGCAAGGTTTTTGTGATATGGGGACCGGAAGTGGCATTCTGGCCATTGCCGCAGCGAAATTGGGGTACGCACCGGTGCATTGCTTTGATTTTGATCCGGACTGCGTGCGTATCGCGGGCGAGAACGCGGCGCTGAACGGTGTCGGATCCCAGGTCGCCCCCATTGTGGCGGACCTGACTCAGCTTCCGCGGAAGAGTCGCCAAAAATTTGATGTGGTGTGCGCCAATCTGATTTACGATTTGCTGTTGGCAGAGCGCGACAGAATTCTCGAACGATTAAAGCCGGGCGGGCGCTTGGTTCTTGCAGGAATACTTTCGACTCAATTTGATGTGGTGGCTGCGGCCTATCGAAAGGCTGGTCTGAAGTTGTTGGCGGCACGCACTGAAAAAGAGTGGCGCAGCGGGGTCTTCAGCTGAAGCAAACGTTGGGCGCTTTCGACGATTATGCTCAAACTGATCCGTGCATTGACTCAGTCCTGGACGTGGCGCATGGCTTGGCGTGATTCGCGAAGCAGTCGGCGTCGGCTGCTGTTGTTTTCCTCTTCGATCACCCTGGGGGTTGCCGCCTTAGTGGCCATCGGATCGTTGGGACGCAGCATGCAACGGACGGTGGATGGTCAGGCACGGTCGTTGTTGGGGGCGGATTTGGTCTTGAGCTCAAGGCAGGCTTTTTCCAGTGAGGCGGAAGACTTGTTCACAAGCTTCGGTGCTGAGACATCACGAGAGACGAGTTTCTCGTCCATGATTGTCTTTGAGAAAGATCAATCCACCCGATTGATCCAGGCGCGCGCCTTGGAGGGCGCATTCCCATGGTACGGGATGTTGGAGACTGAGCCGCCCACTGCCGCACAGGAATTTCGATCGGGTGCGGGGGTTTTGTTGGAGGAGAGTCTCGCCATACAATTCGATGCCAGGAAGGGGGATTTGGTGCGATTGGGAAACTTGACCACGCGGATCCTGGGCATTCTCAAGAAGGTGCCTGGCGATACGGTGGCGTTTTCTACGATCGCGCCCAGGGTTTATTTTGCCGCATCGACGTTGCCCCAGACGGGCTTGGTTCGAGAAGGAAGTTTGGCGCGCTACCGGATCCTGTTTCGGTTTCCTGAAGGGGCCGACGTGGATGAACTGGTCCAGTCGAATGACCAGACATTTACTCGGTTGAGATTGAATTCGGACACGGTGAGCAAGCGAAAGGCGGACCTGGGGAATTCCCTGGGGAATTTCCAACGCTATCTGAATCTCGCAGCCTTCATTGCCCTATTGCTTGGCGCCGTGGGCATTGCCAGTGCGATCCATGTGCATGTGACTCAGAAGTTGTCCCATGTGGGTGTGCTGCGTTGTTTGGGGGTCTCCTTATCGGGAACGTTCGCCATTTACCTGGCCCCGGCTCTGGCCCTGGGTTGTCTGGGGGTATTGGGCGGTATTTTGATCGGCGCTGCGATCGAGCGGTTGCTGCCACGGATCGTCCAGGGGTTCATTCCATTTGAGATTGCCAGCGGCTTTTCATGGAGAGCGGCGGCTGAAGCGGCGGCGGCCGGCCTGACGATTTGCGTCCTGTTCGCGTTATTGCCGCTCCTACAGGTCCGTCGGGTATCCCCCTTGGCCGCCATCAGAGTGGCATTCGAGCCCTCGGCGGCCTCCAAGCGTCGTACCGATGTGCTCCGATGGTTGGTTCTTGGACTGATCGGAATCGCGGTGGCTGGGTTTGGAGTTTCGCAGACTCGTAAGTGGTGGGAAGGGTTGGCGTTTACCGGAGGTTTGTTGCTGGCATTCGGAATTCTCGCGGGTGCTGCCCAATTATTAGTCTGGCTGACTCGTCGATTGGTTCCGAGTGGAATGCCATTTGTTTGGCGTCAAGGGTTGGCCAACTTGCATCGACCCAACAATCGGACAACCTTGCTGATTCTGGCATTGGGGCTTGGAACCTTCTTAATCCTCACCCTGCAATTGGTGCGCGATACCGTATTGAAGCAGCTGTTTCCGCCGGGGAAAACCGCTCAGCCGAACGCCATCTTGTTCGATATCCAACAGGATCAACGGGACGCGGTGGCCAAGGCCCTGAAGGAGCAAGGCTTGGCCGTCTTGGAGGAAGCGCCGATCCTCACGATGCGACTCGCCTCGGTGAAAGGGCGTCCGACCGATCAACTCTTGGCGGATAAAACATCACGACCCAGTTGGGCACTTCGACGGGAGTATCGCAGCACGTGGCGGACTCAATTAGGTGGTGGCGAAGAGTTGGTTGGCGGAACTTTTGTTGGTAGCGTGCCCGAGGGAACCACACCAATTCCCGTGTCGTTGGAAGATGGCATTGCTCGGGAATTGGGAGTGACACTTGGGGATGAACTGGTCTTTGACGTTCAAGGGGTGCTGCTGACCAATCGCATCACCAGTTTGCGCAAAGTGGATTGGCGCCAGGTGAGACCGAATTTTTTTGTCGTGTTTCCTGCCGGTGTTCTTGAAGCCGCACCGGTGATGCATGTCATGGCAACCCATGTGGCCTCCGCGGATGAATCCGCGCGGATGCAGCGCGAGATTGTCCGACTGTTTCCGAATGTCAGTGCGATCGACCTGACATTGGTGCTGCGGACATTGGACGACATCCTGTCGCGGGTGGGACTCGTGGTGCGGTTTATGGCGTTATTTACGGTGGCGACGGGGTTGATTGTGCTGGTGGGTGCTGTGCTCACGGGGCGTTGGCAGCGGGTGCAGGAGGGGATTCTGCTGCGAACCTTGGGGGCAACTCGGTCGCAGATTCAGCGGATCCTATTTGCAGAGTACCTGTTTCTTGGAATGCTAGCAGCGATTACGGGGGCGGGGTTGGCTGTTGTCGCCAGTTGGGCGCTCGCGGTGTTCGCGTTCAAAGCGCCGTTTTCACCATCCATCGCACCGTTGCTCTGGGCGGTTGGGGGCGTCACATCGTTGACCGTGGTCATCGGGTTGCTGGCCAGTCGAGGCGTTTGTGATCAACCACCCTTGGAGATCTTGAGGCGCGAAGCCTAACCCTTTGTTTCAAGGTCGATGTCCTCAGATCACTTGGCTTGCCCTAGTGATGTCAGCACGACCGCCATGAGAATCAAAGCCGCGCCAAACAAGCGTGTTCCCATGATTCGGTTGCCTGCGGCGCGGTACTCATAGTTCTGCATCCAACGTCCGATGACCCACACCAATGCGATGCTCCAAAGGCCGCGGGTGGCGTAGACGACGTTGACGCCGGAGGCATCCTTCCAGATGGCGATGGCCGCGGTGATGAGAATCGCTTGGATGGCCGAAAGGAATGCTGCGGCGCCGATCCACAGCCAGGCACGTGCGGGTGCCCGCAATGAACGCCAGCCAAAATAGGGCAGGGTGGCTGCGGACAATAGACCGAGAGCCGCGAACTGGAGTGGAAGAAAATGGAATACGCCAAACTGGCTGCCCCAAGCTTGGATAAGCACGTCGGTCATGGCAAATGCAGCAGCGCAGCCCATGGCCAAGGCGACGCTTCTGGCAGCATGCTGGGCGGTGCGAGTATCGGTTCGTCCCATGACCACAACGCCGAGCGTTGCCAAGGCGGATGCAATCCATTGCTCGCTCCTCAGTTGAGTTCCGAACAACACCCATCCGAGGAGCCCGACGAACACCACTTTGGCGCCGAGCAATGGGGTGACGACGGAGACATCGCCCAGGCGAATCGACACCACGTTGAGCAGGTGTCCCACCATGAACGCAAGACCTGTCAGTACGGGATAAAACCATAAATGCCAGGCCACGGGCTTGGAATCGAAGGCCAAGAGTGGAAGGAAGATGATGCCAAGCACCACATTGTTTACGACCAATGCATGCACGATACCGGCGCCTTCAGCAAACGCGCGTTTGAAGACCATGGAGCCCAGGGCGAAGACGATGGCGGCAACCAGTGCCAGCAGGAGATACATGAGTTTCTGACCGGTTCAGCTTAGCCAATACCGAGCCGTGCGCGAAAAGAATTGCGCGCTGCGGTGCCTTGTTTTCGTTGGATGGATCTTGCATCCTCGCGGTGTGTCCATTGCAGCCAATCTCACGAAGATTCAGTCGCGGATCGAATCGGCCTGTGCCCGGGTCGGGCGCGATCCAGTCGGGGTGACCTTGATGGCAGTCAGCAAAAACCAACCTCCAGAGCGTGTGATGGAAGCGGTTGGGCTTGGGTTGACCTTATTTGGGGAAAGCCGGGTTCAGGAAGCCCGCATCAAGATTCCGCAATTACCCAACCGATTGCGGTGGCACATGATAGGGCACCTACAGTCCAACAAATGCCGGGATGCGGTGCCATTGTTTGAGATGATCGAAAGTGTGGACAGTCTCGCGTTAGCGCAGGAGGTGGCTCGAATAGCCGACAAGCGGGGCAAACAGATGCCCATTTTGCTCGAGGTCAATATTGCCGGGGAGTCCTCCAAGTTTGGGTGGAACCCCGAGCGTGTGCTCGAACAGTTTCTTGAGGTGAATCAGTTACCTCGGTTGGAGATTCACGGCCTCATGACCATCGCACCTTACGCGACCGATCCCGAACGTGTCCGTTCCGTTTTTCGGAGACTTCGTGAACTTCGGGAGCGTTGCGAGGAATTGTTGGGCGCTCCGCTTCCGGTATTGAGTATGGGGATGAGCGGCGACCTCGATGTGGCTATTGAGGAAGGTGCCACGTTGGTGCGAGTCGGGACGTCGCTTTTCGGCGAACGCCCCAGAGTTGTGCGGGAACTCGATGAGACGGCTTAACTCACCGTCGCCTGCTGCGAGTGTGAGAGTTCGATGCGTTTGCGCAGTAGGCCGACTCCTGTAGCTTGGGCGAGTTGTTTGGAAAACCTCCCGCAACCTTACCATGCTTCGGCGCTGCATCTTAAACTGTCTGGTGGACCATTATCGATTGGCTCTGTGGACACTGCTCGCAGGCGCGCTTTTCGTGGGAAGTCCGGGATTTGGACAGGGCATCGAACCGAAGGCTCTCCAGTGGCTATCGCCAGCCATGGGTGCGATATTCCTTCAAGGTCAACCGGTTCATCTCCAGATCGAAACTGAGGGAACGACCCGGGAATTGCACCTCGTGGAATTTTATTCTGGCACCCAGCGGATCGGCGTTGCCACCAAGCCGCCGTTTCAGTTCGACTGGTCCGAGGCCAGCCCAGGCTTCCATTGGATCACCACGGTAGCTATCGGTCCTGAGGATTGGATGGAGGCGTCCCTGCCAATCCGCATTGCAGTCACCCCGGTTGATTGCGGCACATTGCTGGTAGAATCCGGCCCCCCCTTGACGATTTTGTCTTCGGGTGCAATGGAACCCGAAATTTTCTTTGCAGAGGATATCAGTCGGTTTCCGCCCTTCGGACTCAATCAGGTCCCTCGTCCCTCCCTCCCGAGGTCACACGAAATGGCCTCCCGATTCCGAGCCCGTCTTCCGGGAGTGCATGTGGAAGATTTTGAGCGGTTCGACCCGGATACCACCCCGGGCGACGTCCGGTTCGGCACCAGTCACGTGACCTTGGAGGGTAGTCAGAGCGTTTTGGAGGTTTCGGACATTGGCGGGACGATTCAAGGGCAGTTTCCCGTATCCGGATCGCGTGGCTTGAGTTTGCAAGGGGATGTGGGATCCGGTTTCTTGAGTCTGGAATTTTCAGAATCCCAAGTGGCATTTGGGTTCTTTGGAACCGACATCGAACTGAACGGGCTGGCTGTGACGCTTTACGAGTCGAATGGAATCGCACGCTCGTTTGACGTTCCCATCACGCAGTTTCAGGGCAGTGGCGGCGCCTTTTTTTGGGGCGTGCTGGATCCGGCGCATCCGTTCGTCAAGGTGGAGTTGACTCGTATTGGGCTCTTTGAGGATGGGTTCCTGTTCGATGATCTGCATATCGCCCGGCCGTTTGAACTTGGATCGGAACCCGCCTGGCCTGAGCTGTCGGTATTACCTTCCAGTGTGGGTGAAGGCGATCTCGGTTCCACGGAGCAGGCACTCGAAGTGAGACTTTCACGCCCTAGTGAATCCCCCGTAACGGTACAGTATTCCTTTGAAGATCTATCGGCGGTCCATGGGATGGATTATATGGGCGGTCATGGGGTGGTTCGCTTTGAACCTGGCGAAACTCGAAAGTTTGTCCCTTGGAGCTTGATGGGGGATCTGCTGGTTGAGCCCGACGAAAGTTTTCGTGTGCGATTGCATCATCCGATCGGGGCATTGGTGACGCGCTGTGAGGCGTCTGTGATCATTCGTAACGATGACGTCCTTGCGGTGAATACGCCGCCGCGAATTTCGAGCATTCGGTCCCAGATTCTTTTGCGTGGCCAGAAATCCGAACCGTTGGCTTTTTCCATTGAGGACAACGAGACTCTGGCGGATCGATTGCAGCTCAGGTTAACGAGTTCAGATACACGATCGATCCCCGAATCCGGCATGACGTTGATAGGAAGTGGGAAAAATCGGAGTTTGGTCCTATTGCCGACCGCTGAAGTCAATGGAACTGTGACCATTCAACTCGAGGTGGTGGATGCCGGTGGGCTTAGCGCTAGGACATCGTTTCGCGTCGACGTGGTTGGTCTGGACGATGAGGTGGCGCTCATCAGCGACCAAAGCGAGGCAATGGATTGGATGGCGACGGCACTGGATCAGATCGGAGTCGGTCACGTACGAGTGCCGCGAGAATTGGCGAGCCCAGCTCTCCTCCGTGGTTTTAAAGCCATGGTGTGGCATCCAGCACATGAGCACCCAACGCTCGATTCGGAATTGGCAATGTTGGAAGCCTTGGTTCGTGAGGGGATTGGGCTCTATGCTATTGGGCGACAGATTGCGGGGTCGTTCGCGGCGTCTGACGTGGCGCTCCGAGACCGGTGGGCAGACCTGGTAAATGTCAACGCGACCGTGCCTATAGCCCTAAGTGGTGCCATCACGTGGCCACCAGAGTGGACCTCACACCCGGTTCTGTCGGGAATTGTGGGGACGATCGGGCCGATCGTTTCGTCGGAAATGGTGCTTGGAGGACTGCCGAGAAACAATGCCGTGGTGCTGGGACGACAAGGTGCCGAAGCCTTATTGGTGGTGAGCCACGAAACGTTTCCGAGAGTTGTCACCCAACTTTTTTCATTGGGTGCAAATGAAGGAGAGTTTGGGAGCCGAGATCACAGGCGATTGTTTCAAAATGCCCTCTGGTGGATTCTTGGGAAACCACTGTGTCCATTCCCGCTGACCCTCGAGGTGACCTCCAGTTCTGAGGAGAACGGGCTGTCGAGCGACAGCGTCGCTTACAAGATCCTGATGCGGCGAACCGGGGATTGTTCCATTAGTGGGTCCATGCTGAAAGTGACCCTAGATCCTTCTGTGGATGTGGCGCATGTGAACTCCAATGTTGGACGTTGGGAGCGGACGCCCGAGGGAGGCGTTCTGAGAATTGGATCGACGCAAGGCGATGTTCGTGAAGCTAGACTGTGTTTGGTTCTTCAACGACAGAGTTCTGGATTTGTGACCAACCGGTTCGCGGCACAGACGTTTCTGAACTTGGAAGTGGGAGAACCTGATCTGGAAATCGTGAAGACGGTATCCTTCGAAGTTACAGGCTCGAACGGTTCTCTAAGGTTAGTATTGGAGCCGATGGTTTCCGGAACAATGCGGTTAAGCCTCCAGGGAGCAACCCGAGGCGTGTCCTATCGAATTGAGGGTTCTGCGGATTTGGTGCGTTGGACTGACGTTGAGCCGAATGCGGATGCTGGATGGAGCCAAGTCGTGAGCACCGGTGCTGTCGGCCCCCAATACTTTCGAGTCTCAAGGCGTTTGGAATGCCTATGAACCCAGCGACCGCGCCGCCGCCACAGAGGGGCGTGCTCAGGGAGTTGGGATTGGCGTGGGGTCGTCGTTCAAAGGTTCCCCAGGAAGTGGTGCGCCGCGCCGCATGGCTTCGAATCGAACGAAACCGAATTTCTCATAAAGCGTGTGAGCGTCCTGGGTCGCGAGCCACTGACTCCTCGTGGCCATCGACGGATGGTTGAGAATGCATTCCACCATCCACTTTCCAACACCGGTGCCGCGGTGCGACGGATGGATAATGACATCAGCCACCCAAGCAAACGTGGCAAAATCTGAAATCACCCTCGCGAAGCCGATTTGTCTTCCCTGCGAAAAGACACTGAAGCAAACGGAATGATCAAAGGCACAACGCTGCAGTTCGCGCGGTCGATCGCTTGCCCAGTAAGTGCGGGCAAGCATTTCGAACACCGACTCGAAATCCATTCGGCAACGATCATCCGTCAGTTCGTATCCGTTCCAATGGTAGGTCATGATGCGGTGGGGTTGCCTGATTGACTGGGCAGCCTTCTAAACATTGAGTTCACATTGAAGGCAGAACACCGACGACAATATCGAAGTTGGCGGCCAATTCGCCGGCAGTTGCTCCTTTGAGTGCCCTGAACGGCACCGTGATCGCTTTGCGTTCGCGGGAGTCGGTGACGCGTTTCCAGATACCGTCGTTGACATTTCCTGGATGGCCCTCGACGTAAAGTTGGGTGGTCAGCAATTCCTTTCCGGAACGTTTCACTTTCACGTGGATGTGGGGTGTCCGGCCTGGATAGGGCACGGGTTTGATGGTGCGGAATAGATATTCTCCTTTCGACCCAGTGACGAAACGGCCGAAGCCTTGAAAGAGCCGATCGCGTTTCGATCCGTTATCACTCCCGGTATGAAGGTAGGCACCGTTGGCATCGCATTGCCAGATCTCCACGACGGCATTGCGGATCGGGCTGCCGCGCGAGTCCAACACACGTCCACTGAGATAGGTCACCTGACCCACGGAAGGGTTGGTTTCGTTGTTGATGATGATGAGATCGTTGTCGGTATCGAGAGGGAGATGGTTCGGGTAGAACGGGCCTTCGGTTTGACTGGGCGTGCGTTGCAGAGCAGCCGCGAAGGCGCCAGGCACACTCCAGGCTGCTGTGGTCAGGCACATGCTGCGGAGGAATTGGCGACGGAGAGGATCTGAGGGTAATGCGTTCATGAGAAACTGGGGCGGGGCCGAGGATGAACTATTACTTTTCGATGTCATCTATCAGGTGTGTAACGGGTCGTCCAGAATTCAGGAAATTTTGGGCGCCAGGGCGTTTCTCCGAGTTGTGGGAATTTTGGAGATCGGTCGTCCCTGCAATTCGCCAAAAGCGGTGGAGGTCCACAGCGCTCTGTATAGCGGTAAAAGCCCCACGAAATTTTCTTCCGCTCTCCGCACCCGTGCTTCATCCCGGAGGGATGATAGAAGTTAGCCGGGGGTTGAGCGTCAGCGACACCCCCGGATCCAATGTTCAAAGATTCCATGCACCCCGGAAGGGGTGCCAGAGGCGGACCTGCCGTACCATTGGATGATCGATCGCGTCGGGCCTGGCACCCTTTCAGGGTGCGGCTGCATTTGCTACCATGCTCCGGGGGTGTCGCTGCGCTTAACCCCCGGCTAACGTCTGGCAACCCTCCGGGTTGTGCGGCAGGGCGGCCGAAGAATGGGACAACACCCCGGCGAAATAGATCGGGCGAGGATGGATGCTGAGAATGGGCGGGATGTGATCACCCCACTTAATCCGTGGTTGGACGGAGCTCCGGTGATATCCGAAGACTTATAGGCAGACTACCTGGCTTCGGTGTGCCGCAGGAGTTGGGCCACTGGCCCAATCACGGTTTCGGCAGCAGGGAATCGCGATTCGCGGTTAACGCCTCAATGACGGATTCTTTTAATCCGGCGCCAGCGCCTTGATCGAGGTGTTGGAACAAGGCCCGACGCATTCGAGGATCCCAAAAGCGTTTGATGTGGCCGCTGATTCCAGTGAGACGCGCTGCTGTGTCGGGGTCGGCCTCGAAGAATGCGGCGATTTCATTGGCCATCTTGACGAGTTTCTTCGGGTCCATGGAGTCGATTGGGTTGATGGCGAGCGTGCCGCTATTGAGCTCAACAGGTGGTGTGCTGCGTCACTGCGGCATCAACGCCGTCTGTGAGTCACTGAACTGCTGGAATTGTTCCTGCCAATCCGAGGGTTTTGTGGTGGGCGTCACTTCGACCGCCGTGACTTTATACTCCGGGCAATTAGTGGCCCAATCCGAGTTTTCCGTGGTGACAACATTGGCTCCCGAGTTCGGGTGATGGAATGTGGTGTAAACGATTCCGGGTTGCATTCGTTCAGTGATCTTCGCGCGGAGAGCGGTCGTGCCTGCACGACTTCGAATGGAGACCCAGTCGCCATCTTGAATGCCGCGATTTTCGGCGTCGTGTGGATGGAGTTCGAGTCGATCGGCGTCATGCCATACCACGTTTTCGGTTCGCCGTGTTTGGGCGCCGACATTGTATTGGCTCTGGATGCGGCGGGTGGTGAGGATGAGCGGGAAGTTGCGGGATGTTCTCTGGGGTTTGGGGACATACTCGGTAATGACAAAGCGTCCCTTGCCGCG
>SXSK01000304.1 GCA_005793375.1 Verrucomicrobiales bacterium
AAGAAGCCATGCGCTTACTTTCAAGCGTGGCCATTGTGAAAAATCAGCCGAGTTCTCAATATCCCGCCTGCCTATTGTTCTTCCGCGGGTCCATCCTTCAACCAATCCGGCCAAACCACTTTTCTTGAAACTGCCCTGAGTGTACTGTCCCTGACGATAAAAGATCTTTCCCAACTGCCGGTTGGCAATAACGTTGGTTCGTTGGAGCTCGATCGCCGTCAGGTACTGAATCTTGGCTTTGTCCAGTTGGCGCTCCGCGTAAAGCTTATCAGCCACCTCCAGGAATTTCGCCGGATCACGGGTCCGGGAACATCCTAGCGCGACCACCACGCAGGCCATGACACACGCTACCAAACGTAACTGCGACAATCGTTTCATGATTGGGTTCGACTGCACCGGCCCCTGGACGCAATGATCCGCTGAATTAACGGAACCCTCAAGCCCCAAGGGTCGCTCCTACAGTACCCGTCGCTGCCTGGGTCCGCAATGAACGTTCCGAGCGATACAAAATCCACAAGAAGGCAAAGAGTGGCACCAAGGAGATGAGGAAGAATATGGGTCCTCCCTGATGGTGCAACGGCGAATCGATGACGCGTGGATCAATGTACACTGAGGCCACGGCCAGGACCCAGATGCGGAAAGCATTCCGCAGGATACCCAGGGGAATAATGACCAAAACCAAAAGCGCTTGGCGCCAAGCGGATTTCAGGAACATCCGTGCAGCGACTTGGCTCACAATAAACAAGACCAACGTCGAGCGGAATCCGCTGCACTCCTGCGCCACTTCGATCGTCAATCCTGGCAACCGAAAGAATAAACCATCCCGAACTGAGGGAATTCGCGTCAGAACAAACCACCAATCCGCTGCGTCGGCGGAGACGTGTTGAAGAGCGGTTTCGAGCCCGTCGATAACAAACTTGGGCAGTGGAGCCATGAAGACGAGAAACCCGAATGAGAACAGGCACCGCTTCACTGTCGAGGTTCCCAACACCAGACTCCCAGCTGCGGTCACCGCAAACACCAGCGCCAGAATCCGGAAGGTCAGTTGAACATCAGCGCTTCCGACCGGAACCAAAAGCAGGGCGCCGGCAGTAATTCCCGAGAGTATTCCAACCCACCAGTCTGGTTTGGTTGGAAGCGGCAAATCGGTCCGTTCGATCCATATCAAATACGCCGAAACCAGCGGCACCAAGAGCACGTGCGAATGGATATCCACACGCATGGCCAACTGGGCCAAAGTCCACAAAGGAATAATGAAACAGGCCGCCAACGCCAGAACAGCCAGTCCAAAGCGGATCCAAGCCTTGCGAACCGCTTCCGGAAGCGCCTTCGGCTGGATCCCGACACCAGGTTGTATTGCGGATTCCATGTGATCCCACTCCAGAGTTCCAACGCCCCCCCAGGTTCCCACCCACTAAAATCCGTAGCTCAATTGCAATCCGTACTGGTTACTAGAAAAGGACAATGCCTGGAGAGTGGAATCGTTCTTGCTCCACTGCGCATAAATGGTCGCCGAGCCCCGCCTCAGGAACCGACTGCTCAAACCCACGCGCACAAATTCGTAATCCGCTTCACGGACCTTCCGGCTCGAATCAACCGTGCTATGAAAGTCCGCCAACCGATACCCGCCCGTCACCGACAGATTCAGCCTGCCCAAGAGCCGCTGAGTGATGGTTGCTTCGAACGTTGTCGCTTTGGTGAATTGATCATTGAAATAAGCTGGACTCACCTGCTGCGTCGCATGGAGCGACAAGAGCGTGGTGCTGGTAAGTTCATAACTCACGCCCACATCCACGATTGGGGAAATCGTCGTCTCCGCATCGGTATCGAGGAACTGCCGAATCTCCACACCACCGGAAAGACTGTAGTTGAATTTGGAGGTCGGACCAAAAGCGCCCCGCATGCTCCCCATGACTCGCTCATTGAGCATGTCACTGCCGGGATCCACCATGTCGTAGCCCAAGCCCAGGCTCAATCCCACATCAAATTGCGGTCGAAACCGGTATCGCAGTGTATTGAGCGTCGACCACGAGTAGGTGTTGTTAAATGAACTCGTCCACCTCAATGCCTGGTTCACGCCAAGGTCTAGCAGCAATTGGGGTGTCAACGGATACGCCGCCGACAATTGAGTGCTATTCAGCGTCTGCTTGGTCTGCTGTCCCGTCTCCACCAAGGACGTGTCATTGTTCGCAAACGTATTGCCCGCCTTGAGATCCCAGTCCCCGTTCTGGGCGTTCCCCTGCAAATCCACCTGATGGTTGACCGTATCCCGAAACTGTTTGATGTCATAAAACACCAGCCGCGGCGTGTAATCGACAAACCACTGCTTCCCGAGATCCAAACGCAACCCGGGAGAGACCGTGTGCATCATGGTATCCTCTTGTTGGCCGAAGCTTGCCAACAAGCCGTTGCCATAAGTCAACCCGTAAGACAAATGCGGATGGGCCGTCACCGGGCCCCAGCGTAACGCCGGTGGCACATCACTTACCGCACGGACGCTCGCGGGCGGGCCGATCTCAAATCCTGGAGTCAAGGCTCCAAACGCTTCAGTGCCCAATTGGGGGCCAATCGCTAGGTTGGAGGGAGGTTGATTGGTCTGCCACCATGGAATCACCGCTCCCAAGGGTCCAGCCGTCGCGGTTCCGGCATCCGCCCCTTCGCCCTGGAGCAGTTGTCCCAAGGACCTGCGTGGTTTCTCTTGAGGGGCTCCGGGAATCGGGTCTGCCGCCAAGCCACTCACCACAATGGCTTCGGCCAACATACAGCCAACGACCCACCTCGCTTGAATCGCCGCGCGTACACCCCCCATTCCCGCTCGCGACGAAAGGCCGGAGGTCGAGGTCAACTTCCTTCCCGAACCCGGAGCGGAACTAAACGAAAATGCCATAATGATCCAAGTGTTAGCTACGAGGTCCACGAATAGACCCAAACCAAAGCCTTTATGAACGAAACCCTATTAAAAAGCCATCCTTAATCCGTCCTCCCAGATAGTTAATCCGGGGGTCGGTGTAAAACAACCGACATACCGTCATGCTCAATGCACAACTCCAATGCCGGCCCCCATCTGTCAGGTGCCCGAGTCCATATGGAGAGGCAAAACAAAACCGGTTTGCCTTGGCCCTCCAGAATGGATTCCAACTCTCGAAACCCATTAAGCAGCCCAGACTTGGCCTGGAACCTTGGCGACGCTGGCCATGGCATTGCGGGTGTCCACGATCAGCGATGACCAACGAGCGAGTTCCGAATAATCCACTTTGGCATGCGCGGTACTGATCAAGACGCAATCGTAGGAACTAATGGTGGCCTCGTCCCACCCCACCGACCGGAAACCCGTCCATTGGGGATGTTCGCGGGTCGGCCGGATCACCGGCACATAAGGATCATAGTAGGCCACCTCGGCGCCACCTTCCTTCAGTTTGCCGAGCAGGACGTAGCTTGGAGACTCGCGTTCGTCGTCGACATCCGCTTTGTAGGCGATCCCCAGCACCAACACCCTTGAACCATTCAAGGCCTTACGTCGCGAATTCAGCGCTTCAACCACACGCTGAATCACGCGCTCTGGCATCGCAGTGTTGATTTCTCCCGCGAGTTCAATGAAACGGGTAGCCTGCCCATACTCCCGCGCCTTCCACGTGAGGTAGAAGGGATCAATGGGGATACAATGCCCACCGAGCCCGGGGCCAGGATAGAAGGCCATAAATCCAAAGGGCTTTGTTTTGGCGGCATGAATGACTTCCCAGATATCAATGCCCATCGCGGCATAGACCACTTTCAACTCATTCACCAAAGCGATATTGACACCGCGGAAGATGTTCTCGAGGAGCTTGGTCGCTTCAGCGGCACGGCAGGACGAAACAGGCACCAGGGTTTGAATGGCGATGCTGTAAAGCTGTTTGGTTTTTTCCAGGCACGCTGGAGTAAGCCCACCAATGACCTTGGGAATGGTGGCGACTTTAGACTGGGGATTGCCGGGGTCTTCGCGCTCCGGCGAAAACGCCAGATGGAAATCAGTACCCGCTTTGAGGCCTGAACCCTTTTCCAAAACCGCCTTCAGGTCTTCGTCGGTGGTTCCAGGATAGGTGGTCGACTCTAACACAATCAATTGACCACGCTTCATATGAGGTGCGATGGCTTCGCCAGTCTTGATAATGTAAGAAATATCCGGCTCGCGATTCTTATTGAGCGGCGTCGGAACACAAATGATCACAGCATCCACTTCCTTGACGCGAGCAAAGCTGGTTGACGCATCCAAACGCTTGGCATTGACCTGCTCTGCGATTGCAGCGCTGGGAATGTGGTGGATATAAGACTGGCCGGCGAGAAGGCTCTTGACCTTACTATCATCGATATCCAGACCCAAGACCTGAGCCCCGCCTCGGGCAAACTGAAGCGAGAGTGGTAGACCGACGTATCCAAGACCGACGATGGCTATGTTTTTCATTGGTTAAAGGTCCGCGCGTTTCAAAATCAGCTTAACAGGTATTACATTCAGAACCGAAACAGCTTGTGATTAAATATCGTTTCAACGGCTTCCCGGTGCGTCTCGCAGCAAACCAAATTCCTGACCGACAGCAACTGCTGCTTGCCGTAGAGACTTCGGGTCATCAATCCCCGGGCATTTAACTTCCTCAATATCCGGTTGTGCCCCAGAAGCGCGCTCAGATAACCATGCTTGGTCCTTTCACAGAATTCCAGCCATTGAGTTAGCACGAAGGCGTCATCCAAGACTTGTTCGCATTTTTTCGCCAGCACTTCACGAAATCGTTGCTCTCTCGCTCCACTCAACCGCCGTGCTCCTGGAGTTGGGTCCGATTGTCCAAACGGCACAATCTCCATCTCAGATTTGAAGTCCGAAGCAATTGTCAACCGGACCAGGTAACCTTCGTGAAACGACTCCCGGTTCCGATATATTCCTTCGTCCATGATCAATGCACCCTGGCCGTACACAATGTGGCCTCCTCGGTAGTTCTCATACCCTCCCAGATCGTGAGGGTGTTGGACGATCACGGCATTGGCGCCCATTTCAACAAGAAATCGGCACGTATCCTGGACCCGGGGGCTCGGCACCAAAAATTCGTCGCCCCCGTGGAACAGTACGATAAGATAGTCGAACTCGGACCGACGCTCCCGGACATTCCGGACAAAATCGATGATATCCAGAGGATTTGCCCCCCAGGAATCGGGCGTCGCGATGGAAAACTCATGTTCGGCCATGGCCAGGATGGCCACCCGAACTCCGGCAACGGACTGAATCAGCATCCGGCGCGCCGCCGCCAAGTTTTCACCAGCGCCAACCGTAGAAATTCCCGCCCGAGCACAGGTTTGAAGTGTATTGCGAAGGCCGGCCTCGCCGTGGTCCATGATGTGGTTGTTCGCAAGGCAGAGCACATTAATGCCACCTGCAACAATCCCGTTGATACAATCATTCGAGGCGCTAAAAACCGGACCCGTCTTTCGAATCGGAGATGGAGCGGTGATGAACGGGCACTCTAGATTTGCCAATCTCAAGTCCGCCTTCTCCATTTCCGGAATCAAATCATGATACAGAGCCTGTTTGTTTCCGGCTTGCAACAACGGGACATTATCCCCGATGGGGCAGATGTCCGCCCCGATCATCACGGTAGCCATGTCAGTTTTTCAATTGATCCAATGCGTTTTGACTGCCCGAAGTGGAACTTCTGAATCCATGTGAGAGCGCCGCGCTAGCATCGACAGCTATTTTAGGAGGCGCTGAAAAATTTCACGGTGACGCTGCCGCGCCGCGCTCACTCCGTCGACCAAAGGTGCTCGCAATTCCGTCCTTTTCGCAAACAATTCCAACACCCGATTTACCCCTTCCTTAGCGTCCGTATCGCGACCATCCACAACCCAATCCCCGGCGCCCACCGATTCAAAAACGCCCCGAAATTTTTTGCTGTAAGCCACTCCGATTGCCGGGATGCCCTGTGACAATGCGGCAATACAGGCATGCATCCTAGAGCCCACGAAGAAGTCACAAAGATCAATCACACCCTTGATTTCATTTTGATCATAGGGTGCGTCAACCAGGTGAGCTCGCGAGCGCATGTTTTCCGGCAACCCTCTGAGGACAGCGTCGCAGCCGTCGGGGTCGCTTTCCACCCGTCCAGTTGCCGCAAACGTGTGCGGAACCAAAAGGAGACGATTGTTGGGATTACTCAAGAGGCGTGAGGCGAGCTCCGCTAGAAACGACGGATAATCCAGTTTTAGTCCGAACATGTTGCTCCGCGTATAACCTCCATTGTACATCAAACCGTTGACATTCAGTCCGATCAAACATTCCCGGCGCTCGGCGGGCAGTGGTGGGATAATCCTCGGCGCGCTCGGCAGGATTGCTTCCAAGGAGAATGCGACATCTGGGCAGAACAAACGGCGCTCTGTTTTGCCAATCATCTCCTCGATTTGTTTCATTCCCTCCTGATCCCGCGAGAGAATGGTATCGGAACGACGGAGAATAAAACGCGCCAAGGCACGTGCTGCAGCACCATTGTAAGGACCATAGGTCTGTGGAAGCAGCGTGACATGGCCGCGCACCAAGATCACCGTGAGCACCGGCAGGGAGCCCATCACGAAGCGCTGAAGGCCGTAGATATCGCTGAAGCTGTCGCCACCCCGGATTTCGGCGACCATGGAACACTCGAGCAGCGATTGAATCCAGGGGGTAGCCCGGGCAATGGCCCGTCGAAGGCCAGCGATTGGCAAGCAGCGGTAGACCAATGACATGATCAGAATCCACCACATCTGCCGGTTCAACGGTGCCTTTGGCGACATGCGGTAGTTGACGACTGGCACCAGTCGTTCAATTCCATTAACACGCAGAGTGAAGGGCTTGGATTCGCGCTCACCAATAAACAGCGACGTTTGCGCGCCGGGGAAAGCTTCCTCGACGAGTTTGACGACGGAAGCGCCCAAGGCGGAAACTCCCCGGTTGCCAGTTCCCAGAGAGGCGCCGAGCAACCCCACCTTTTTTGGAATCGTACTCATGGACGCACTAATTCTTTTGGCCAGGATTCGGACCGATTGGAGGCATTGACGAAATCGTGGGGCGGTAGCGCTTCCACATGGAGGTGACGAATGGCTCCCAGGCCTGTCCCTGATGCGCAAACAACTTGTTCTCACCCAGTGGAGCCTTGGGCCAATACTTCATAATTTCCCTGCGGTGTGTCTGATCCTCCTCACTCATCCAACGATCCACATAATCGAAGAACGCTGGGTGAGCCCAGGCGTGCTCAGCTTTCAATAGGCGCAGCACCAAGGCTTGGCCAACCCAGGAACTGCTCGTATTCGCGCGGCGGTAGGATTCACTATTGAAATTACCTTGAGTCCACTCCGATGGAGGCAGGTGTTCATAGGGTCCCCATCGCGGTCGTTCCACCTTGCCACTCGCGCTCTGGATTCCCGAATGCCCAGCGAACACGACCGTCGCACCAGTCCATGCCTTCCCATACATCGTCTGATTATCCTCCCCAAACTCAACCTTTGGAAATGACCGTGTTGGCGACATCATGGACTGATCACCCAAAAGAACCCCCGCGAAAACGATGGGAAACTTCCTACCGCTCCCATGCCCTCCCCATCCTTGCCACCCCGGGTGTCCGTTCCTGACCAACCCCCAATAATCGATCCCCACCTGAATCACGCGGACCAAAAGCGCTTCCTTTTGCTCCACGGGAAGGTCCAACATCAGCAACAACCCTGCCACGGAACTCGCCTGCCCCACCCATTGCCCATAGTGTGGCATATTTTCCATGGGTTGTTCCCAACCGAAAAAGCAGGGATTGATCCATGGTCTTTCGAAAACCCTCACCCACAAGCCCACCTCGGGAACTACCCCAATCGGCGACAATCGTGGCAACAATTCGCGCTTTAAATTTCGCGCAAAGTACACCCGGCGGCTTTTGTCCGCATACCCAGGACGAAACGCATCCTCCGGCAGCGGCTCGACCACACACGTCAATACCGCGGCCGTCTTCGTCGGACTGTCATCGTGATGGTCGCGCTTCCCTCCCGAATCATGGTAAGGAAATTTGGCTCTTCAGCAGAATCTGTGGGTGATTTGGAGTGGAATAGGGTGTAAGTCGATGACTTTTGGGATTGGATTCAGGTTGGTGGGGTAAGCGGCGAACTGGAGGTGCTGGGTGTCCAAGCGCCCGACGGCGCGAGCTTTGGC
>SXSK01000305.1 GCA_005793375.1 Verrucomicrobiales bacterium
CTTGCTGCAGTATTTGGACACCGGATTCGCCCTCCGCGGCAAGACTCAGACGGGGGCCTCGCTGGGGTCCTTGGTCTTCGCACCTAACACCTATTACGGACTGTTCTTTGTCGATGACCTGTCGGGCGCCACGACCGTGAGTTTCTTCAAGTCCGCCGGTCCGGGGCAAACTACCAAGATTCCCTGTTCGATGTGGCTGAGTGGTGGCCTGCCCTTGGCGGACACCGATGGGGATGGTCTGCATGACTTGGCGGAGCGCGCCGCCGGCACGTCGCTTTTTCTGGGTGACACGGACGGCGATGGTCGGAGCGATCGGCTCGAGTTGGCGGACGGCACGAGTCCGCTGGATGGACTGGCGCTACCGAACGGCCTGGTGGGCTCGGCCAATGTCCCCAACGGCGAAATCCTCACGGTCGCCGCGGAGGGCAGTGTGCTCTACGCCGGGGGAGTGGAAACGTGGCTTAGCGTCTTTGATCTGGCCCAACCGCAACAGCCTTTGCGGATCGGGACGCTGGATTTGCCAGGCCAGAACTTCAACCCTTTGCTGGCCGTGCGGGCCGGAGTTGTGGCGGTGGGCGGTGGCAGCGGATTGGCATTGGTGGATGTGCGCGAGCCGGCGAATCCGGCGCTGATCGCCCAGGTGCCGCTGGGCAACGGAAACTTCACTGCGCTCACCTGGTGGGATACGAACGTGGTGGCCTTGGTTGGCTCCAGTCTCCATTTGATCGAAGGAGCGACGGGACTTCAGCGGTTCGTCGTTCCTTTGCCCGAAACCGGTAATGATGTGCAGGTTTACAGCGACTTCGTGTATGTGCTCACCAACACTCGATTAATCGTGTTCCGGCAAGTCGATATCCTGCTGCTCGAAACCGGACGAATTTCGGTCAGTGGCGGTCCGTCGCCGTTGGAAACGGGACGGAAATTGTTTGTCGGCGGCGGGCGGGCTTATATTGGAACCTTCACTGGGTTCTCGGTGGTGGACGTTAGCAACCCGGCGAACCTCAGGCTGTTGGGAACTCCCCCGACCACGCAGGCGGCGATCCATGATCTGGCGGCCAACGATGCCGGTCTGCTCCTCCCGGTCGTGAGCTTTGCGGGCACCCCCACGCTGGCGGTGGGCGCCTATGATGTGAGCAATCCGACCGATGTGACCCGCTTCCTGACCTCCTGGCCCACTCCGGGCGATACCCGGGCGCTGACGCTGCATCGGGGGCTCGCGTATGTGGCGGACACTGCGGGTGACGTGCAGGTCTTGAATTACCTGCCGCCGGATCTCGCCAGGGTGCCGCCGACGCTTTCCTTCACGGCGAACTTCCCCCTCGCTCCGGCCAGCGCGGCGTTTGCGGACCGGTTGCAATTGCTTGTAGACGCGCGGGACGACGTTCAGGTGCGCGAGGTCACGGCGTTGGTGGACGATCTGCCGGTGAGCTCGGACGGCAGCTTTCCGTTTCAGTTGGACTTCACCGCGCCGACCGAGAACTCGGGCCGCACCAACTTCACCCTGCAACTGCGAGCCACCGATACGGCTGGCAACAGGCGCTGGACCGTCCCGCTCGTGGTCAAATTAGTGGACGACCTCCGGCCGCCGCGGATGCTCGCGGCCGTTCCCAACCCGGGTGGCCGCACGGACAATTTCGGGCTCACCAATCTGCTCTTCGAGTTCGATCAGCCGCTGGCCCTGGATTCGATCACGGCCAGCACGCTAACCGTGGTGGGTGTTGGTGCGGACCAGTTGTTTGACACGGCCGATGACGTGCCGCGTTTCGGCGTGGCGAATCCGGGTGCCGATCCAAAGTGGCTGGAGTGGGCGGGGACGAACCAATTCCCGGCCGGACTGTTCCGCGTCACGCTGGCGGCTGGGTTGAGGGGAATTAACAACGTCCCTCGGCCGGAAACGGTATCGTGGACGTTCGAGACGGTTTCGATCCGCCCTAGGCTCGTGGGCACGACGCCGTCGGGCTCCAGCGCCACGCCCCTCGATGGGGTGGCGGAAATAGAGGTCCGCCTGGATCATGCAACCACTGCCCAACGCGCCACCAATGCCGTCTTCACGCTCCGCGAGGCCGGTCCGGACCGGGTTCGTGGCACCGCCGACGACCTCAGCATGCCGCTAAGTTCCGTCCAGTTTGACGTCGCCAGCGGTCGCTTCCAGTTAAGGCCATCAGCTCCTCTGCTGTCCGGTCGCTTTCGCGTGACTTTTTCTGGGACGGGCTTTTTGGCGTCGCAGGTTGATTTTGAGTTGCGGCCCGTCCCTAATAATTGGTTGAACCCAGCCGGAGGTCGGTGGGATGTGGCTTCCAATTGGTCGGGGGGCGTGCCCTTGGTGAACGATTTTCTCCGAATCCCTCGGCTGGTGCCTGGCCTGACCACTACCAATCGCACTTCGGCGGCAATCAAACGGCTCGAATCGGAAGCGGACTTCGTGCAGGAGCCAGGAGTGTTAACGCTCACCGGCGATGGCTTCCTGGACGGACTAAGTCGGTTCCTGGGTTCCGACATTAATGGGCCTGGTCTCGGGGGCGGCGGAACGTTGATCAATCGAGGTACGATGCAGATTGCCGGCGCCAGCTCCTCCGCTAACCGCGCGCTCGAACTACAGGACATCACGATTGCCAACCGGGGGCTTTTGGAGTGGATGGCCGGACAGATGTCCTTCGCCGAACCCACGGCCCTGATTTTCAATGAGCCCTCGGGCATCTTTGACCTGGGAGCCAAGGCGACGCGGACGCTCAATGGCACCAGCGGCACAGGGCAGAGAGGGCGGATCATCAACGCGGGCCTCTTACGTAAGGTCGCCGATACCAATGTGACCTCGCTCCGCACCGTGACCTTGGAGAACTCGGGTCGAATCCTGGTTGCGGCCGGCCATCTTGAGCTGGGCGATATCGCGGGGCCGGGCGAAATCGAAATCCAGTCGAGCGCGTCGATTGCCTTCGGCCGCTTTTTCCGGTTGCCAGCCGAAGCCCGGATTCACGGGAGCGGGGATTTCTCCATCGTGGGCGGCAGTACCAATGCTCCGCAGGTGCTCGCGTATCGTCATGAGTTGACGGGAGTGGCCACCGCTGAGTCCAACTTCATCGACGTCCGGCGAGCGCTTAGCCATCCCGGCATTCAGTTTCAGTCCCGAAATGGCTGGTTCCGGTTTTATGCGCCGCTGAACGCCCACCGAATCTGGAACTTCAAGGGCAGCTTCGGAGGCATTCAACTCAACGCCCCGACGACCACGGAAGTTTTGCAGTTGGATCAGGGAATCTTGGCCGGTTCGGGCACCATTGCCGTGACCCGGAAGCTGCTCTGGACGGATGGGAAGATCGAAGCCGGCGGTGAAATTTCCGTTCACGAGAGCGGCGAAATTCGGGGCAGCGGGGTCCTTACCCAGCGTCAAATTCGGATTCTACCAGGTGCGGTGGTCGTCGGCGTTTCAAACGCGTACGTGACAACCTCTATCCGCGGGCTGGAAGGTCGGATTGTCAATGAAGGAACCTTCATCAAGCGGGGGGCGGGCCGGATGACCGTTCAGGCGAAGCTTGAGAACCGCGGCCTGATGCGGTTCGAGGAAGGTCAGCTCCTGGTGGAGCGCCGACCTCAGGGCGATGGGCAATTCTACCCCGTCACGGGCGAGCTGCAGTTCGCCGGTGGCGAGCTGGCGTTGTACCTGCAGTCCTTCAACGGAGCCACGTTGACCCAGACCAACGGGCTCATCAGTGGATTCGGTCGAATCATCAACGCCAGCAGTGGTTTCGGTAACAAAGTTGAGAACCGGACCTTGGTCCGCCTTAATGTGCCCGGCAAGTCGTTGGAAATTGTGACGATGGGGTACCAGCAAAACGCCTCGGGCGAGTTGGAAGTAACGCTGGGTTCGGCGGGCTGCGGCCAGTTGGTAGGCGATCCGTCTTATAGTCTCATCCTGGCGGGCCGACTCCGGGTGGTGCTCGACCAGGGCTTCGTTCCGGAAGTGGGGCGGTCGTTCACGATCTGCCAGGGCCGCCGAAGTGGTACTTTTAAGGAGGTCATTCTTCCCGACGTCGGTCCGGACCGGAAATTGGAAGTGAGCTACCTCACCGAACAGGTGGTGGTGACGGTGGTGGCCAATCCCTGAATTCTGGATTCTTCGCGGAGCGTCAACTCAATGGAGTCAGGGCTCTCAGACCTCGTCGGGTGAGCTTGTCCGCCCACTTCGGTTGCGCCAGCACTTGCTGAAGCATGATGCACCCCCTTAACCGGCCATCGGCCATTGGATCGCCTCGGTGGTTGACTGAATCGAGATTCGCCCGCACTCGGTTCTCCTGGGAACAAATGACGTGGCGATTTCCGCGATGTCGAGCTCCGCTCGGTGTTGCGCTGTTCACTGGCGAAGGGTTTAGTTGCCGGACAATACGATGATCGAGATTAAATGCGTGACCGAGGATTCTGAACTGGAAGCCATCCAGGCGTTGCAACGCGCAAACCTGCGAAAGAATCTCAGCGAAACCGAAGCCACCAAGGAGGGATTCCTGATCGCTGAATACTCCTTGGATTTCCTCAGACGGATGCAAAAAAGCCACTCATCCGTGATAGCGGCGGATGGCGATCAACTCGCGGGATACGCCTTGGTAACCGCCAGAAACGTGCGGGATGGCCACCCGTTATTGGACGATCTCTGCACTCAAATCGATCAATTGACCTACAAGAACCGTCCGCTGAAGGACTCCAACTACGTCTTGGTCGGCCAGTTATGCGTCGAAAAATGCCACCGGGGAAAAGGACTGGTGCAGCAGATGTATGGTTTGTTTAGGGAATCACTTCTGAGGGATTACGAATATGCCATCACAGACGTGACTCGCGCTAACCGACGGTCCCTACAAGCTCATTTGAAAACCGGTTTTGAAGTGATTCACACCATCCGTTTTGAGGGGTTGGAGTGGGATGTGATCCTTTGGGACTGGACCAGAGAGAGCCCCTGACCGTGCAACACTCTCCCCCGCAGTTTAAACCAGTTCTTTGATTGGTTCAATACCAGGGTCCACTAGGTAGTGCGGCCGCCCCTGTGTATCCTGGACTTTCGCCTCCTGGAGATTGATCCCGAGATTGTGGTAAAGGGTGGCGAAAACTTCCTGGAACTTCACAGGTCGATCCACCACTTCCCCCCCATGGCGGTCGGTGGCGCCTATCACCTGGCCGGTTCGCATGCCTCCCCCGGCGAGCAACGCGAAGGTTACCTTCGGCCAGTGGTCGCGGCTGTTCATGCTATTGATCCTTGGCGTCCTCCCAAATTCACCCCAAACGACGACTGACACGTCCTTATCCATTCCGCGCTCGTGGAGATCGGTGAGCAACGCCGATAATCCCATATCTAGGTAAGGAAACTCGGCACGCGATTCCTCAAAATTCATACCATCCCCGCCGTGCCAGTCCCAGCGGCTGTAATTAAGCGATACGACTCGCGCCCCCGCTTGGACAAGCCTTCTGGCGAGTAGGAAACTCCGTACCATACGTGGCGCACCATCGCGTCGATACCGCGGATCGTTCGGACCATAACGTTCCAAAATTCGTGGATCTTCTTGGGAGAGATCCAGAGCTTTCGCGACGCCGCCACCCGCCAGCAAATCCAATGCTTGCTGATGGAAGGCATCCATACCCTCCATGACGCCCGTGTTATCGGCTGCGCGATGAAAATGGTCGATGGAAGCACGGAGCGTCTCTCGGTCGCGCAATCGTTCCAGGGCAATGCCATCCAGCGTCATATTCGCCGCTTTGGCATTCGGATCTTTAGCCACAAGTGCCATCGGGGTGTGAGCAGGCCCAATGAATCCACCATTGCCGGGCTCGCCCCAAACTCGGTTTGCGGTCGGATACATCAGAGATAGGTGAGCCGGTATGCCGGGACGCGGACCCTGCAGTTTAGAGACCCAGGCGCCAAAGGCCGGCCACCCACCGGGGGGCGCCACCCCACGCCGAGTGCGGCCAGTCATACACTGGAAACAATCATGGTCACCCTCGGAATCAACAATGGAGCGAATAATGGCGAACTTATCTCCCATTTTTGCCAAACGCGGAAACAATTCACAGATGTCCATCCCCGCCACGTTTGTCTTGATAGGCTTGAACTCGCCGCGCACCTCAGCCGGCGCCTCGGGCTTGAGGTCAAACATATCCAGGTGCGGCGGTCCGCCCGGCAAATAGATATTAATGACCGCCTTGTGAGAGGAGCCCGTTTTAGCGCTGGCCTCAAGGGCGAGCAATTGCGCGAGCGACAAACCACCTGCGGCCATGCCACCGACCTTCAGAAATGAGCGCCTCGAAATGCCATCACAATGCCCACTGGCGGGATCCAGACGTCCAAGAATATCAAGCATAGCAATTTCGTTTTTACCGAGCCACTAATGAGGGATTGAACGAAGCCGCTGCGCGGGGGGCTTCGCCGAAGTAGACGCCCGGGGTGGTCTGGAGCACACGCTCCGGACCTATGATCAAAACCTCGTTCATATCCAGATCGAAATCCACTACAGCTCCCGCGCAGCTGCCGA
>SXSK01000306.1 GCA_005793375.1 Verrucomicrobiales bacterium
GCACGCAAAAGTCGGGTAGTTTACCTATAACTCCTCGGACCTCACCGCGGCTCCGTCCAATCACGGAATAAATCGGGCGTTCACACCCCTCCCCATTCTCAAAATCCGTCCTCGCCCGATCTATTCCGCTTCGGGATTAGCCGCAAAGAACGAAAAGGGACAAAAGACGTGCGAGCAGGATCCCGTTGGATGCTTCTCGGGGAAAATCGTCTTCCGTCATTTTTGGTTTCTTTTGGCCAATCGAACTCTGTTGATTCGTCAGCGATGTCATCCAAAGGGCCGGACTGACTTCATATTGGGGTCACCCATTTTTTGATAAGATCTCCCGGATGGGTCGACCGTAATCGATGTCGAGACGTTTGCGGCCGGGGATCTGGAGTTGACGCGAATCCAACCCGAGCAAGTGCAAGATAGTTGAGTGGACATCGGTGACATAATGGCCATCGCCAAGCGCATGATAACCCAATTCGTCAGTTGCGCCGTGGATGGTTCCCCCTTCAATACCGGCTCCCGCGAACCAAATGGTAAACCCGTGCGGATGATGGTCTCGACCGTCCTTGCCGCCCGCTCGCTGTTCCAAACCTGGCGTCCGGCCAAACTCCGTGCAAAACACCACGGTGACATCCTCCCACAAGCCGCGCTGTTTGAGGTCGTGAAGCAACCCCGCAATGGGCAGATCCACATTGGCGCACAATTTTTCGTGGTTCTCCTTCAGTTTCTGATGGGAATCCCAAACGCTCAGTGCGCTCGGATAGGTCAGTACGAAGCGGACGCCGCGCTCCACCAGACGTCGGGCGCATAAGAGCCGTTCCCCTGCGACGCGGGTGTGTTCTTGATCCAGTCCGTAGAGTCTGCGGATGTGATTGGGTTCGGAAGGAAAATCCATGGCCTCCGGCGCCGCTCGTTGCATTCGAAATGCCAACTCATAGGCACGTATCCGCGCACGCAACGCGACATCCTCTGGATACTCCACCGCGGATAATTGGTTTAAGCGTCCGGTCAATTCGAACTCCCGAGCCTGCTCCGCTTCGGTCAAACCGGTTGGGCGGGATCCAAAGGGTAGCGGATTCTTTGGATCCACCGCCAGCGGCACACCGGCATGTTCCGGGCCCAAGTAGTAGGCATGGGCGGCTTCATTGGTGGTGTGAGATCGGGGCAATCCCAAACTCACGAAACTCGGCAGATTATCGTTCACACTTCCCAGGCCGTAATGAATCCAGGAGCCGATGCTCGGCTGGGTTTCATCAAGTCGATGCCGCCCGGTATGAAACTGGTTTTCAGCAAAGTGATCGTTGTCGGTTGTCCACAGGTTCCGTACCCACGCAATATCGTCGGCACATTTGGCTAGGTGTGGCCACCAATCCGTGATCCCAATGCCGCATTGACCATAAGGACGGAAGCCCACCTGCATCGGGTAAATGATGGGATACACATCGCGGACATTGATGGTGTCGGCTGGCACCGAACGGAATCGCTTCTTGTGAAGCGGCGAGTCAATCGGGTTGGGCAGGTTTGTCTTGTCGAAGGTCTTGCCCGCATACTGATTCAGTGCGGGTTTCGGATCGAAGGTTTCGACATGACTATAACCCCCGCTGAGAAAAACCCAGATGACCGACTTCGCCCGTGGAGTGAAGAGAGGACTGCCCAATTTCGGTGAATGGCTACCTGAATTCAAGCCGACACTGGCGTTGACTTGGCTAATCCCATCGCGAAACAACATCGAACCCAGCGCCATCCCGGTGAAACCCATGCCGAGGTCGGACAAGAACGCCCGCCGCGGTAGGCGTCCACATGAACCATGGCCAGTGCTAAACATCAGCTGTGTTTGTGCGCTTCCATGAGCTAAGGGTCAAGGACGGAGGCGGATGGTCGCCAGCATGGGGCGCTTTTCGGTCTCCTGCAGGTCGGCCTTCTACTCGGCCTCGCGCTCCTAATCCTAATCTTAATCCTACCAGCAATCACCGATCACTTGTGCGGCGGGGGATGAGATTACGAGTAGGAGTAGGAGTAGGCGTAGGAGTAGGAGTACATGTAGGACCGGGGAGAAAAGCGGCAGAGGGCTGCGCGCGCTCCAAAGGGCCGCGCCTGCCCAGTCCCGTCACTTCAAGTATTTATGGCCGTTACGTGTTTCGAGCGTCTCGAACCGCTGAAGGGGGAGTTGCTGAACCGAACCGTCGGCGACCAGCACGTTGCGATGGTGGGGGCAGAACGCAATGATGCGGTTGGGTTCCTGTTCGGAAGCACCTTCGCCATCGTAGACATAGGTCGAGGCAGCCAATGCCGATTCAAAGTTGTCAACGGTGACACGCTTCCGTTGAGAGGGGCAGATCAACATTTTGGCATCGCGGAGCTCGATGCTAATCTGGTTCAATGATTTGGGATAACCGTTGGTGTGATCCAAGCTGTGAACGCGAACCCACAAGCCTATATTCTTCAAGTGGTTGACGCACTGGATTTGCTGAGCTTTGGAAGTGGCTTTTGTTAACGAGGGAAGCGCGATCCCCGCGACAATCGCCAAGACCGGAAGCAAGAGGACTGCCAACCCCACGACAACTATCAGAACGATGATCCAGGTATTCAGCCGACGGCCGGGTCTCTGAGTGGGAAGTGGAGGTGGTGAAGGAGGAGGGGCAGGTGGCAGTACGTCCTCGGTGTTCATAGTGTGAACGCACCTTGAGCTCATTCTTGGCATTCGTCCAGCACTCCAGGAGTTTCGAGTTGTTCACTTGACGTTTTACAAGAGTGAATCTCTATTCACTGTGTGGATCTAGCCAAACAGCGATTCTTTTTGAAGCGGCTTGGGTTGGTGTGTTGGTTCTTGTCCAGTGGGCTGCTGCTTCGAAACGCGGCCGCTGACTGGCCTCAGTACCGTGGCCCCCATCATGACGGTTCCAGTTCCGAGGGATTGAGGACTGACTGGAAATCCAGCCCGCCCAAGGTGGTTTGGAGGAAAACCTTGGGGCCTTCCTGGTCTTCAATGACCATCAGCCAGGGTCGAGTTTTTACTCAAATCAGCCGCAGCCAGGATGGCGCGGATCGGGAATACTGCGTCGCGTTGGACGCCAACACCGGACAAGAACTGTGGGCCGCCGACCTGGATATCGCGGACTACCCAGACCGTGGGACAGGCTCCGATGATGGTCCTCGGTCAACACCTTCGATCGATGGCGATCGGGTTTACGTGCTGACCTCTTATTTGAAACTGTATTGCTTGAGGGCAGACACCGGATCGGTGGTTTGGATGCGGGATTTCTTGGGCGAGTTTCCCGGCACAGAAGTCATTTCATGGCAAAACGCAGCCTCTCCATTGGTCATTGGCGATCTCATTTTCCTCAATAGCAACGTCCGGAGACAATGCTTGATGGCCGTGCGAAAGACCGATGGAGAGACGATCTGGTCGGGGCAGGACGAACGAATGACCCATGCCACGCCGACCTACGCCACCTTGGGTGGCATCCCACAGATCGTGTTCCTGACGGGCAAAGGGCTTTTGGGCGTGAGGCCGGAAACAGGTGCCGTGCAATGGAGGCATGCCTTTACGCCGTCCGCGACATCGACGGCAGCGACCCCGATTGTGGCGGGGGATTTTGTTTACGCTTCCTGCGCCTACGCATTCGGAGCCTGGACCGCAAACGTCACCAAACCGGCATCCGTTTTCTTGGTTTCAAAGCCGGACTACAAACGAGGTAGCGCCTATCAAAACCACTGGGCGACACCCGTGGCTCACGCTGGGTTTCTTTATGGGGTCGTGGAGGATAGTCGTCGCAGCTTATCCTGCTTCAGCCTGGTGGAACGTACGAATCGCTGGCTTACCCAATCCGTGGGTGGAGTGAATCCTGGGTTCGGATCCCTGATCAAGGTGGGGGGTAAACTGTTGATCCTGACGGAATCCGGGCGCTTGGTTCTCGCAGAGCCGAATCCCGAGGCCTACACCGAGATCGCCAATTTTCAGGCATTGCAGGGGATTTGTTGGAACCATCCGGCCTACTCCAACGGCCGAATCTATGCGCGCAGCGCGAAGCAACTCGTGGTGCTCGATGTGGCGCCAGCCGTGACTCCCTTGCCGCCGTTCAGCCTCCACACCACGCTGATGTCCGAATCGGGCACTCTGCGGATCGAGATTCGCTCCATGGAAGGGGGCGTTTTACTGGAGGATTCGGCTGCAGCCCGCCTACAACTCCAAGGAACATCGAGTCTCAATGATCCGTTGGGATGGACCCCGATGGACGGGTCGTTTGTCGCGGTGGGAGGAGTGTTGCGGCGGGATGTGACTCTCGGGACCGGAACTGCCCACCAATTCTTGCGAGTTCGGGAGCGCACATCGACATCGCCATGAGTCCACTAAAACACGCGCGTCTCGCGTGCCCCTCGATTGGTTTCACTCTGATTGAACTGCTGGTGGTCGTGGCGATAATCGGCATCCTGGCTGGCATGCTGTTACCAGGCCTTGCCGGAGCGCGGGAACGCGCCAAACGGACAGCCTGCATCAATAACATCCGGCAGTTCAGCTTGGCGGCACTCTTATACGCAGGCGATAACCAGCAAGAACTTCCCCAGGGCGGGACCGACAAACGGGATGCCAAGGACACTCATACACCCATTTTCTCCACCGAGAACCAGACCAATCTGTTGCGCTACACAACCCAATTGAAGGCCTTCGACTGCCCCAATTTGGCGCGTTGGATGGAAAAGCGCGAAGGCTGGCGTTTCCATGCGGATTATGGTATTGCCATCGGCTATCATTATCTGGGTGGACATCCAAATACTCCTTGGGAATTGATCGACACAGTCACCAACCAATGGGTCTCTCCGCAGAAAGCCACCGAGGATCCCACACTGACCTTGGTCGCCGATTTGAATGTGGATTCACCCGCGTATCAACGCATCCTCGCGCCGCACTGCGCTCGCGGCCCGGTCGTAGCGGATGATCCTTACTTTGATTCTCATCCAAATGCTTACGACCAACGTCCCGTCGATCTAGGCGCGCAGGGTGGAAATATCGGACTGCTCGACGGTTCGGTGAACTGGAAAAACATCCGGAACATGCGCCGATATCGAGCCTCACAAATCTGGGGTGCCGATGGGTCTTTCGGTTATTGGTGAGGACCGACTCAAGCCCATCGCTTTCTTTCCATCCGAAACGTCGCGCGGTAAGGTGCGTGCGTCATGCCCTCATATTGCCCTCAACCTCGTGCGGTTTCCCACGGTACTCAGGCATTTGTCTGGCCATGCATTCGCGTCTGCGCCTTGACCCTGGCCTTGAGCCAAGGGACTTCTCCCGACTTATCCGCCGCGTCTCCCGAATCCGAGCAGCGCTCTTTCCTGTTCACTGATTCCAATCTGGTCGTTGAGTTGGTGGCTGCAGAACCGGATGTGCGGAGCCCTGTTGCCATGACCTGGGATGCCCAGGGACGCCTGTACGTCGCTGAAATGCGGGATTACCCAAGCGCCACCACCGGTGGCTCCGTGCGCCTGCTAGTGGACAAGGACGGAGACGGAACGTATGAGAACTCGCGCGTCTTCGCCGACAACCTGTCCTTTCCCAACTCGGTGTTGGCCTGGAAAAACGGAATTCTGGTCACGGCGGCGCCCGATCTCTGGTATCTCAAGGACACTGATGGCGATGGCAAGGCAGATGAGCGGCGGGTGTTGTACACGGGGTTCGGCAAAGGCAATCAGCAGTTACGCGCGAATGGACTGTTCTGGGGGCTCGATGGCTGGGTGTATGGCGCAAACGGCCGAAGCGATGGCGAAATCAGTCGCCCCGGCTCGACCAATCGCTGGTCACTACGCGGTCGTGATTTTCGGTTTCGACCGGCGACCGGCGATTTCGAAACCCTCGCGGGACGCTGTCAGTTCGGCCATGCACGCGACGATTGGGGTCACCGATTTCTGTCATGGAACACGATTCCAGTGAGGCATGAAGTCTTTCCCGATATCGCGTTGGCAGGTGCGGTCACTGGCGTGCTGAACGCGTCCACGGTCCTGGCCGATTGTCTGCCCGACGGAGACAGCGGCGAAGTGTTCCCTCGGGTTCCACCGCCCCGGGTCTTCAACAATGAGTCAGGGTCGCATTTTAATGCCCTGAGTGGATTGCATGTGTATCGAGGTGGGGCACTCGGCACCTCCTACGTGGGCAACGCATTTGTTGGTGAAAGCCTGTTGAGCCTCGTGCATCGCCGCGCCTTGGTTCCAGAAGGCCCCACGTTTCGGGCGGAGCGTACCGAGACCGGACGCGAATTCCTCGCCAGCAGTGATGCATGGTTTCATCCAGTCAATTTTGCCACCGGACCAGATGACGCCTTGTATGTCGCGGACTTCTATCGGCAGTTCGTCGAGCATCCCGACTGGGTAGCGCGCGACACACGTGATTCCGTGGATTGGAGCGTCGGTAAGGATCTTGGCAGGATCTGGCGGATCCGATCGCGTTCGAACCAGACAAGCCAACGCAGCCAGGCTGCCGGGTTTCCGGCGAGTTCTGTTGAACACTGGGTGAAGGAATTGGAAAGCGGCAACTCGTGGCGCCGCGACACCGCGCATCGACTGCTGCTGGAGCGCGGGGAACGCTCGGTGGCAAAGCCACTGACGTCCATCGCTCGCAACGCCGCAACGCCAGAGAGTCGCGTGCTCGCGATGCATTTGATCCAAGCGCTTGGAATCGACACCACAGATGTATTAAAGCATGCCTTGCAGGACCCCGATTCGCGCGTTCGAGCGGTGGCAGTCAGGCTGTTTGTCGGCCAGGTGGCTTTTGAGGACTTGGCGCGCCTCGCGCACGATTCAAGTGAACGCGTGCGACTTGAAGTGGCCCTGGCAGCGGCCGGCTTGAATGCCAAATCGGCATCACAAAGAGAACAACTTCTGGAACAACTCGCAAAAGCCACCACCAACTCCTGGATCCGATTGGCGGCAGCCTCGAGTTCGCGCGATACGACCACAACGTGGATTTCTGCTTTGATTCCGAAACCACCCGCAGGGCGGCCGCCTCCCTCCCCTCGAGAAGCGGATCCGGATCGGGAAAAAGTGCTGCGGGCGTTTCAGTCCGCTTTGCAACTCACGCCTGACCGAAGCCGAGGCGCCGCGACATTCGCCAGACTTTGTTTGTCGTGCCATTATCTCCAGGGCCAGGGCCAGCGTGTCGGCCCCGACCTGAGCGGGATTTCGACTCGCCCTATCGAGGCACTATTGATTGATGTGCTCGATCCGAGCCGGCAAGTCACTCCGGACTTCGCGGCTTACGAAGTGATCACATCCGCGGGTGATACCTGGGTGGGAATGATCTCCAGTGAATCCGCCACGCGGATGACTTTGCGACTTGCTGGATCACCCGACGTCTCGGTGGCTCGTAGCCAAGTTCGCGAGATTCGACCGACGGGCCGTTCCTTAATGCCGGACGGACTGGAGCAGGGACTCAGCGCACAGGACCTCGCCGATCTGTTGGGATTCTTACGACAACCTGAGGCCGGTTTGCTTCCGAAATGATCCCAATGCACGCTTCTCAGAAATGATTCTCGTGAAGACCTACGTGTCGCGGAGTTCGATTCACGGCAATGGACTGTTTGCCAGCGAACCCTTGCCGAAAGGGACACCTATCTGGCGATTCCAAGCCGGATTCGATCAAGACTTCTCACCAACAGACTGGGAAGCGCTCCCTGAAGCCGCTCGCTCCCATGCGCGATGGTTTTGTTTTGTCCGACAAGGGGATCACCATGTGATATTGAGCGGGGATCACGCGTGCTTCATCAACCATGATCCTCAGCCAAACACTGGAACTCCACCAGATGCCCAACCGCCGATAACCACGGTCGCCCTCCGGGATATCGCTGCGGGAGAAGAGATCACGTGCAACTACTGGTCCTACGACGCCGACACGCCCTGGAAACTGGGTATGATTTCAGTTTATGCACCGTTGGCTTCACGGTCGAGTTTCGAGTCGACGTGAATCCCCTTGCTCTCAATGCCGCTTTCCAGAATCAGCCTATACCCGGACCTCAATCAACTGTAGATCGGCAGCCCTCTCCAAACAGGATGACTTTGCCGTCGATTGGTTGTTCGGAGTTCTGCCGTTACGCGGTTGGCACGTTTGGAGTCCCGCCTCTAGGCGGTTCGGGGTCATCAAGAACAGTGCTTGACCTGAACACTACCACGGTAGTAGTACCCAGGTAGTAGTCACTATGAGCAAGCCGATTCATCGTTTGGGGGACCTACAATTGAGGATCTTGAAAGTTCTGTGGGCACAGCCTGCTGCAACGGTGGCCCAAGTGCAGCAGGGGGTGGGTTCGGAAAGCGATCTGGCGTACACAACGGTCGCCACGATGCTGCGGAAGATGGAAGTCCGAGGTTTGGTGAGCCATCGCGAGGAAGGGCGCAGCTTCTTGTACAGCGCCGTGGTGGGAGCGGAGGAAGTGGGTCGCGGATTTGGAACCCACCTTGTGGAGCGACTGTTCGAAGGGAGTCTGACCGAAACCGTTAGCCATTTGCTCACGACCCGCGAAGTGAGCCGCGACGAGCTAGACGAACTGGACCGACTGATCCAGCGCGCCAAGAGGAGGATCCGATGAACACGGCAATCACCCAGGAGTATTGGCGACCTCCCCGAATGCAGCAAATTTTCGGGTAGACCGGTCGAGTGAACGCGGTCGTGTGTAACGGGAACCCAACCCATTGCTCCCGGGAAGCATGCTCACCAAACGGAATCCTTGATGCTCGGACCCTCGATTGAATTGAAAGCCGATTGGATCGACAACCAATGGCAGATCGAAATGGAAGCCCGTGTGGTGGAGTTCCTCGGATACGACGATCCAGGTAAACCCACGGCAAGCAAACCTCTCAGGCCACTACCCCGATTACGAGTGCGGGAAGTGCAGGGAATAGGAACGGTAGCCAACGGTCATTGGCTCCTGTTCCGTGGCCCAATGGTGGAAACTCGAGAGCAAAAGCGCGAGGGACGGCTGTTCAAAAAAATCGTTGAGGTGGTTAAACGCGACCGGTTGCTGATCCTGGTGACTTCACTCAAGTGATCAACGCGCGAACAAACTCTATGCGCCACTCGATGATATCACGATACGATGGAACCGAGATAACCAGCCTCATCGCAATGCCTGGAAATTCTAGTTGGAGTCCTCGAAACGAAGCGTGTTTTGCCACCAACCGGTGAGGCCATCGCCTTTTACTGAGTCGAGCGTGTTCAAACATCCACCACCGCCAAACGCCAGCCGCAGCTCAATGAGAATTGGTAACATCGCGCCCTCGTTGGTTTCTTTGGTGACAGCTGGCAGCAAAAGCTGCTTTGGTCTTAAAAGACGACGCCAAACCCATTGCTCCTTCCGTGAACGAAACAGTCCGCTTCCTCCAGTCGCTTGCCGACGACGATATTGATATCCCGAAGTTGGTGAATTGCGTGATCATCGACGCGGTTCGCGCGGGAGCCAGCGACATCCATATTGAACCCTGGGAGAACAGCATTGCGGTGCGAATCCGGCTGAGTGGCGTGTTGAATGAATTGGTGCACCTGCCACTGGACCTGATGCCGAAGATCTCTGGGCGGTTGAAGGTGATGGCGAACCTGATCGCCCACGAGAATATCCTCCCTCAAGAAGGCCGCGCGCCGACGTTTCCAGAGGCTGGCAATGTCGAACTCCGGGTCTCCACGTTTCCCACGGTCCGTGGCGAAAAAATTGTCATCCGTATCTTCGATCCAACCAATCGGAGTTTCAGTTTAACGGGACTGGGTTTTGAGGAGGATACGCTCACGGTATTGTACAAGTTATTAGCTCGGCCGAGTGGGTTGGTGCTGCTCACAGGACCGACGGGTTCGGGCAAGACGACGGCGATTTACGCCGCCTTGCACCATATTATCGAGAGAGCTGGCCCCACAATCAGTGTGGCGACGGTGGAAGATCCGGTAGAGTTTAATCTCTCGATGATTTCCCAATCCCAGTGCAACCCTGCCAGGGATTACACTTATCCGGTGGCGTTACGATCGCTGATGCGGCAGGACCCTCAAGTGATTATGATTGGGGAGATCCGCGATGCCGAGACGGCCAATATCGCGGTGCAGGCGGGACTAACCGGGCATTTGGTGTTGAGTACCATCCACTCCGGAAGTACCGCGGGTGTTTTTGCCCGAATGATCAATATGGGTCTCGAGCCGTTCCTCCTATCGTCGAGTATTGTCGGCGTCCTGGGATTGCGCTTGGTGCGTAAGAACTGTCCTGTTTGCAGCGAGACCTACACTCCGGAAGCCGGATTGTTAAAGCTGCTCCCAGACGAAATCCGTCAGACGGCGGATTTTCGGAAAGGGATGGGTTGCACCGCGTGTGCGCATACGGGTTTCAGCGGGCGGGCGACGGTGACGGAAATGCTCATCGTAGAAGAAGTGTTGAGGGAAGCGGTGCTCCAGAAGATGCCAACGCGGCAACTGCAGGAGGTGGCGATTCAGCAGGGAATGTTGACGTTGTGGCAGATGGGAATGAGGCGTGTATTGCGCGGAGAAACGTCCTTTGAAGAAGTGATGCGAGTGATTGGGTTTGAAGGGTTTTGAACCTGCAAGCGCGACTAGAACTCGGGCTGCCCGCCTTTCAGGGTTGAACGGGGTAGTTCGGTCTGTGGGTTCCTCAGAAGCGTCGGAGGCCGTGTCCACGTATCCGCCAGATCCGAATAATTCCTCTTGAACCTGGGCGCTGGGGCATCAGGCTCGCCGTAGTTAGTACTAGGTCGCTTTATGAAGAGCTCCACTCCTTCCCAACCATCGACTGCTCACTTCACCACACGCCCACTGAATCCCGTTCGTGCTTTCACGCTGATCGAGTTATTAGTGGTGATTGCGATCATCGCAATCCTGGCGTCGATGCTGCTGCCCGCACTGGCCAAGTCCAAGTCGCGAGCGCAGGCGACGCAATGTTCCTCCAATATGCGCAACTGGAGTCTCGCCACTCAGATGTATGCGGATGACAACGCCGATCAATTGGCGTTGTTTGGCGAAAACTCACAGGACTACAAAAAGCCTTTCTGGCATGCGATTTTGGCGCCGTATGTCGCCAAGCAGGTCACCAAAGGTCAACTCTTCACCGAGACGGGCATCTACTATGATTCCCTCCGCAAATGCCCGGGAGGCAGCGTTGGAGGGGTCCCTTTCGCGACGGGCGCGGCAGCGGTGCGAACCACCAATTGGAACTGCTGGATTGGCGCAAATTTTGGGGCCTTCGGCAAACCGCTCAGCGGGCCTTTTTATTATGGGGACACGACGCCGCCCCTCAAACTCTCGCGAATTCGTCGGACAGCCGATGCCATGATGTTCATGGATACCATCACTCATTACGTCTACTCGCCGGTGGACCCGAACTACAAGTTCACCCTGGATATGAACAAAGATGGAATGGTGGACACGATGGCGGCCTATCCGGACACGCCATTTAATTCAGGTCGCCCCACCGTCCATAGCGTGGGTGCCAACGTCACATTGCTCGATGGCCACGTGGAGCGTGTAGCTTTCAAGAAACTTTGGGAGGTGGATTCGAAGAAGAATGTTGCTCATTCCTTCTGGTATCTGGAGGACTGAACTCAGTCCGACTACTGAGTCACAACGCGAGCTCGAGAGATGAGATTCTTGAGGTCATCTGCCCTCAACGGTTTGGCCAGGAAATCATCCATGCCCGCTTCCTGGCAGTTCTTTTTGTCAGAATCAAACACGCTGGCTGTGAGGGCGCTGATATAGGCCCGCTTTCGCTTCGGGTTCATGGCTTCCAGCTGCCGCTCGCAACGTGCAACCGAAGCGCCGTCATGGCCAGGCATGTGGTAGTCGAGGATCAGTAGATCAAATTCCTCATCGTTGATGGCCTTCACTGCTTCATCGCCGTCATGGGCCAGTTTGGCATCGTACCCCAGCTTTTTCAGCATCTTGATGATCAGCTTCTGGTTCACAGGATTGTCTTCGGCGGCGAGAATGCGCAGCGACGGCCCGTTGGACTCCGCAGGAACATGGGGATTCCTCAGTGGGATATCCTGTGCCTGTCTGGTTGCGGTTGATTGGTCCGAAACCGGGGGCGGAGGGGTTGCGTCCTCAGTTGGAGCGACAACGGGAGTTGCTGGTTGTGGTATGGGTGCCGGTGTGGGCGCAGAAGATATCCCCGGGATTAACAAGCAGGCTGGGGGAGGGACGAGCGCTGGATCTGAAGTCGATGGTGGAATCTGGGTGGTTCGGGCTGTGGGTGGACAAATGGGCTTTGGGGTGGAGCCTGTAGCAAGGGTTAACAAGGCGGTGGGCTTGATCGGCAGTGCCAAGGCGGTTTCCCACTCGAAGCCGGTCGGTATCAGGCAAGAGAGTTCAACGAGCGGGCTCAACTGAACCACGCGCATCGTTGTGAAGTTTAGGAGTGTTGTCTGGCGCAAGGCGGCAGCCACCGATGCTGCCCAGTCTGCCTTGATGAACAGCCATTCCGGAGCAGAGCCGCCTCGCAGTTGGAGGTGTGCGTCGATGGCGTTGGGAACTGCCAAACTGTGCACCGTGGCGCCCAGATCCATTAGTTGTTTTGAAAGGGCATTTCGTGTGGGTTCGTGGTTTGTCACGATCAGAGCGGTATCACCGTCGAGCGGCGTAAACGCCGCCGCATCGGAATCCACACACGTCGCCAGGGGGAGCGTGAACCAGAATGTCGAGCCCTGACCTTCCGAGCTCTGAACGCCAATCGTACCTCCCATGAGCTCAACGAGGCGCTTGGAAATCGCTAATCCAAGCCCGCTTCCGCCGTAGCGTCGAGTGGTGGAACCATCGGCCTGGGTAAACGATTGGAACAATTTTGGAAGCCCATCAGGAGAAATGCCAATGCCAGTGTCGTGAACTTCAATGCGGGCCATGCCGATAGAGCCGGGGTTAGGTTCCAATCGAACGTCGATGCCAATGTTCCCACGATCGGTAAACTTGACGGCATTTGAGATGAGATTCATGAGCACCTGCTGCGTGCGAATTGGATCTCCCTGGAGATTCAGAATAGGAAGGACCGGTGCGGAGAGGACGAGATGAATCCCATGGGCAGTGGCTTTGGGTCCCCACAGGTCCAGGACGGATTCGAGGATGGGAATGAGATCGAAGCCTGTGGAAGAGATCTCCATTTTACCGGATTCGATCTTGGAGAAATCCAGGACATCATTGAGGATGACGAGTAGGAATTCTGCGCTGGTGCGAGCGGTGCGGGCAAACTCGGTTTGTTCTGAGCCTAGTGGCGTGCCGAGTAGGAGATCGGTCATGCCGAGTATGCCATTCATCGGGGTTCGTATCTCATGGCTCATGGTGGCCAGAAACTCAGATTTCGCGCGGCTGGCGGCTTCAGCGGCGATGGCAAGTTGACGCGCCTCCACAGTGGCATGTTCCAAGTCCCTTGTCCGCTCCTCAACACGTTGCTCCAGTTCGTTTTGAGCCCGGTGCAGTTCCTCGTTCTTGCTCTCAATCTCGCCGACCATGGCATTGAAGCCGGCAAACAACTCTCCGAGTTCGTCATTCCGCTTTTGTGTGGCGCGAACCTGATAATCATGGGTGCCAGCGACCGTTTTCATGAGGCGGAGCAGATGAAGGATGGGCTGCGAAATGTAGCGCTGGAGCAACGAGGACAGCCAAAGAGCGACGCAAAAGGCGCCGACGCCGGCAACCAGGGCGATACTCAAATAATCGCGGGACCTCGCGGCGAGACCTTCCAAATCGGCCTCTAAATAAATGCGACCCACAGTTTCATTGCCATCATGAATGCGTTCGCGGACGGAAACACGATAGCCATCATGCTGCAGGCGCTCGCCCATTGGCTCTGGAATCAGGAAATTCGTCAGACAGGGGCGAACATATTGAGCGAACGTCTTACCGTTGGCATCATAGATGACCGCCGCGCGCATCCAGGGTCGATTTCCTAGAGCCGCGAGAGTCTCGTTGCCGGATTGGTTGTCTTGGAGAAAGAGTGAGCCTGTAACATTTTGGCCGATCAATTGGGCATCTGTGGCCAGGCTGCGGATGAGGCTGCGGCGATGGTTAATGAGGTCGAATGCGACCACCGCCGTGCCAGCGGCGAGGAGGGCGATCAGACTCGTGGCGGTGCCGAACGCCATGAGTTTCCAACGGATGGAACGAAACGAGTTCACTTGGATTCAGCTGAGGGACGTTCGATCCACTCGATGTTTTTGGTTTGGGCGAGTTGGCCGCGAAAGCGCAATCCAGCGACCGCTGAGGGAGCCTCGGTAATGGATTGGGTTCGTTTGACTGCAGCGGTTACGGTTTGGATTTTGGTGTCGAGCAGTTCATCCAGGCTGAGTTCGCTTAAATCACGTTCGTTGGTCTCGGCAAAAGCCGCGAGGCTGAACAAGAACGCGGCGAACAGAGAAGTGAGTTCCCAATTGCCGCCTTTCAGGACGAGAGCCTGTTGGGGGTTTTGGCGTAGTACAAATATCTTCACGGGTCCCTCACCTGACTTGAGCTCCAGTTTAATCGCCTAGAATACGTGCCCGATGCAAACGTTCAGCCCATTCCTCAACCATCCAATGGCCTGGAGGCAAACCATTTTCGCCACTGAAAATCTGGGAGTCGTGTCTGCTCAAGTTCCTTCGTAACAAATTACTTAGAACTGATGGTTGATCTGAAAAAATGCGAGACGAGTCTCCATGGATCAGCCGGATTAAATCTTGACGACATCGCACTCGAAAGTTTCCGCAATCGCGGGTATTTGAACTCATCTCGTTCGAACATTTTGATCACCTGATGGTCTTACCGCCTCGCCATATGTTCCGTTTGCATCTGCTCTTCGCCCTATCCGGAGCTGCAGGGCTCGGGTTGCAGCTGACGTGGATGCGGCGGCTCGCTTTTGGATTGGGTCATGAGGTGCCGGCAACGTTTGGGGTGGTGACGACCTTCTTCCTGGGATTGTCTCTCGGCGCATGGGCGGTCGAGACAGTCTGGAGGCGACCAACGAATCCAGCGCGTGTTTGCGCGGTGCTGGAGTGGATCATCGGCCTATGGGCCATTGGAACGGTGTGGTCCATTCCATGGCTGGTAGGTGAGGCATCCAAGTTGGTGTCCTCGACTGCGGGTTGGCGGACGCAGTGGCTTATGAGTTTTCTGGTTCCTTCAGTTGCCTTGTTTCCGGCGACGGTTGCGATGGGGGCGACGCTGCCGGCTATCGAACGGTGGACCTCACAGTTGCGCGATGATGGTGCCCGAGTGGCGCCGCTGTACGCAGCCAATACCCTTGGGGCGATGATGGGCGTGATCGCCGCTGTGTGGTGGCTTCAACCGAAGTTTGGGCTCACAGGGTCGACCTGGATTTTTGCTGCCGGCAATCTCAGTTGCGGCACTGGCTGCTATTGGCTGGGCCGTGGGGTTTGGACGACATCCGGTAATACGAGGATCGTGGCGCCGTCGCTTGAGGTGCCGGTCCGATCGGCGAACGCGATCGCGGATCGCCGGCTGCTCGGCACACTCTTTTTCACCGGGCTTCTGGGGATTGGCCTTGAGGTGCTGGCGGTGAGGTTGCTCGGTCAGGCATTGGAGAACACGGTCTACACTTATGCCAGCGTGCTGGCAGTCTATCTGTTTGGAACCGCAGCAGGTGCTGCCTGTCGCAATCGATGGTTTTCTCAGTTGGGATCCGAATTGGAATTGGGTCTGATTGCACTTGCTGGGACTTGCGCCTTGAGTGCGTTTGCCATGCTGAAGACTCCCGATTGGCATCCGATAGTGCGATCCGTCTTAGGTGAAGGGCCTTTGGCCGTGGTCGGCGCGGAAGTGGCCATGGCGTCCATGGTACTCGGGCTGCCCACCTTCTTCATGGGCGTGGTCTTCAGTACACTCGCACAGTCGGCTAAGGATCGATGGAATCGCCTGGGACTGGCGGTGGCTTGGAACACCTTCGGCGCCATGCTGGCACCCGCTGTGGTCGGGCTCGGCTTGCTTCCCTGGACGGGTAGCCACTGGACTTGGGTGGTGCTCAGCGGCGGTTACTTGTGCCTGTTGCCACGGTTTCAAGGCCCGATTCGATGGGGAGTTGTCGCTGTGTTGGCCCTGTTGAGCCTCCTTCCCTGGGAACTTCATTTGCAACGGGTCCCGAAAGGAGCCCGGCTTCTCAGTGTCCGCGAGGGTCCTGGTGATACGATCACTGTGGTGGAGTTCGCCGACAAAAACCGCGCCTTGAGAGCAAACAATCGATTCACCATGGGTGGCACCGCTTCCGCTACCGCCGAACGGCGCCACGGGCTAATCCCACTCCTGTTGCATCCCGCGCCCCGTAGAGCCTTGTTTCTGGGAATGGGCACGGGCATATCGTTCGCGTCCCTCGATAGTCAACCTGGTTTGGAGGCAGACGGTGTCGAATTGGTTCCGGAGATCGTGGAAGCCTTGGACGAATTCGCGCCTCATAACAGTTTTGGAAGCGAACTGAAAGTGCGCGTGGCAGATGCCCGGCGCTTTGTTCGATCATCCAAAACCCACTACGATGTGATCATCGCGGACTTGTTTCATCCGGCGCGAGACGGAGCCGGTGGGTTGTACACCCGGGAACACTTCCGAGCAGTTCGGTCGCGGTTGCAAACAAATGGCGTCTTCTGTCAATGGTTGCCCCTTTTCCAGCTCGATCTGCCCACGTTGAGAACCATCACGCGCACCTTTTTGGATGTGTTCCCGCACACCGAAGCGTTCTTGCTCCGCTTCAACGCGGATACTCCAGTTCTCGGATTGGTTGGCACGCGAAACACACTCCAATTCGATTCGGGATGGTTCGAACGTCGGACTCAAGATCCCAGACTGCGGGATTATCTGAAACCGTTGTTGTTAACCGATTCGTTCCAGTTGTTTGGCACATGGTTTGCCGGAGTGGAATGGCTGAAACAACTCAGCGAGGGGGCTGCCTTGAACACGGATGAGTTTCCCGTCGTAGTTTTTCGGGCACCGCAGACATTGGTCGGGAAACCCCGGCCGGGACACGACTTGCTCCAGACACTGTTGGCCCGGTCGCGCCCTGGGCCGGAGGCGCTGTTTACTGAATCCACGCGCGAGGCTGCTCTTCCTTGGTTGGAGCGGGTGCAGCGGTTCCAGCAAGCTCGCGATGTTTATCTCGGAGGCTTGATAGCGGAAAGCCAAGGGGCCTTTGCAGAAGCCGAAACCGCCTTCGTCGCCAGCGCTACCCTCAGTGCCGATTTTACCAGCGGATATTCCCAGATTCTTTCGCGCGCAGCAGCACAAGCCGCGGCCAACCCAGCAGCAGCCAGACGCCTGCTGGAGCAATTGATCCAAGCCAGGCCGGATCGCCCAGTCGCGCGTGAATTGAAGGCGCGCCTCGGGTTGTGAGTACCAGCCTTTTAAGCAGCGGTACGAGAATTCGCGTTTCCAGGATTACTGCTTCTTCGGAGGAAAGCTCGTCCACCAACGGGCCATTTCTTCCGGGGATGGTACCTTGAGGGGGCGCACGACGCGCATGCCGAGGAATTGGGCATCCGTAAGGTACCATTTTGACTTCGGCAACTGGGGATCTCGCATTTTCCAACTGGCATCGCTCGAGCGTCGGGCAGAACTGCGCAATAGATCGGGTTCGTCGTCCCAGGAACCGCCGCGGGCCACGTGCGGGTATTCGGTCGTGGCGGGAACGTAAGGTGCACCCTCAGGGAACTTAGCGTAGCTCTCCAGATAAGCGTCCATCACCCATTCGGCTACATTGCCGTGCATATCGTGAAGACCCCAGGGATTCGGCTTCAGCTTGCCGACCTTTGCGTACTTGCCGTCCGCATTGGTGAAGAACCATCCGTATTCCGCGATTTTCTCCGGGTCATCGCCAAAAGAGTAGGCGGTTTTAGTTCCAGCGCGACAGGCATACTCCCACTCAGCTTCTGTGGGTAATCGATAGAAGTGTCCCGTTTTGGCCGTCAACCAGCGGCAGTACATGACCGCGGCAAAGTGGGTCATGCTGATCGCGGGGAAGCCGTCCTTGCCCATGCCGAAACTCATCTCAACGTAGGGTGTGGTCGGACGGCTCACCGCGTCTCCTTCCTTGCCGGTGTAGGGGTTTCCTGTCGCGTTGGGGGGGAGCTCCCCCAAATTGATCAGAAGTTCACCGAAAACTCGTTCGCTGGCGATATTGGTGCTCTTCTCAAGCCCCGGAAACATGAACAACTCATATTCGTTCCATCGGGTTTCCAGTTTGCTCATCCAGAATGGCTCGATCTTCAACTTTCGCTGCGGACCTTCATTCGGTTTGCGCTTCTCCTCGGTCTCGGGTGATCCCATGACAAAATCGCCCCCCGGAATGGGTACCAAGTCGAACGCTCCCGGGGTGCCCGAGAGTCTTTCGGTGTAGGCCTTCATTTGGGTGACTTCGGTCTCCTTGGTCGTGGAAACGACTAAGGCATGAACCGCCTCAATCACTTTCGCGTCATCACGAGTCAGGCTGGAGCTGGCTTCCTTGGCGACGAGAACCACCCCCGTTGGCCACGCGGCTCCTTGGTCAATCCAGTCCCGAATCAAGTCGGTAAATCGTGGGGCAATCGGGCCACCTTTGGACTTGGGAGGCATCAAGTCGTCGTGGTCTTGCGGCAACACGGTGCTGGTGTAAATCGAGCTGCTAGTGGCATCGCCTGGAACCAAAGCGCCTTTGTGGCTGAGAAGTTTCTCGCGGGTCGTCATATCGAGATCGCCCTTGTCGAGATCGGGGCGGTGACACTTCACACACTGGATCTCAAAGACGCTGGCGATTTGCTTCCACTCGACGCGTTGGCGTTGGACAAGTTGGATGTCATCGGGCCAGGGGGCGCCCTGTTCGATCCAAGCCTTGAGAAGGTTCTGCTGTTCCTTGGTCAGTTTGTCACCCTTGGGTGGCATGACATTGTCATGGTCCTCCGGGAGCGTCGTCGTGACATACAGTGTGGATTTGGCGGGATCACCCGGCTTGAGAGACGGCCCTCCATCGCCACCCTTGATGGCATCCGCCCGCTTGACTAGGGACAGTCCGGCTTTGGGCTTTTCGGTTCTATGACATTTGAGGCAGTTAGCCTCCAGGATTGGTCGGACCTGTTTTTTGAAATCAACCGGGTCGGCGGCCCAGAGACTGGACACGGCAATCCCGACGGCAAAGGTGGTGGCGGCGAATCGATTCATTGCAAACAAGACGCTGGAGAATAGCGGCGCAGGGCACACTTCTGTCAACGAACACAAATTTGGACTGATCAGATCAAGAAATGACTCAAACCAAGGTGCAACTCGGCGATACTGGATTAGATTGGAAGTACCCATTCGCTCACAAAAAGACGGCTAATTGCCTTTACTCCATATAGTTAGCTCAGCTTGAGGCCAAAGTCATCAAGCACGCCCTTCACAAGCGAATGGTTCCAGCTTAGCGTCGCGGTGATGTCTACTACTGCTGTTGGTCCGCAGATTGTGGGAGCCGAATTGAAGGGAGTCCGCTCAGTAGCGACTTCCATGCCCTTAGATGCGCTTTCGCGGGAAATCCTGGAACTCAAGAAGCGTCTAAACGCCGTGATTCTGGCTCACAACTATCAAGTCCCCGAGATTCAGGACATCGCCGATTATGTTGGGGATTCCCTTGGGCTCTCTCAACAAGCCGCCAAAACATCCGCTGAGGTTATCGTGTTTTGCGGGGTTCATTTTATGGCGGAGACCGCCAAGATCCTCAATCCAAACAAGATTGTCGTCCTGCCGGATTTGGATGCGGGTTGCTCCTTGGAAGAGAGTTGTCCGGCCCCGAAACTCAAGGCATTGCAGGCAACCAATTCCAATTTCTGGACGATTGCCTACATCAATTGCTCCGCCGAAGTGAAAGCACTGTGTGATGTGATCTGCACCAGCGGCAATGCCGTCAAGATCGTGAAAGCGGCACCACCGGATCGGGATTTGTTGTTCGTGCCCGATGAAAATCTTGGGGCCTGGGTGATGGAGCAGACTGGTCGGCCGATGACATTGTGGAAGGGCAATTGTTATGTGCATGTCGAATGGACGCATGCGGCGATCACGCGGATCCGTCGTGATTATCCCGCGGCGCCGGTGGTGGCTCACCCAGAGTGCACCAAGGCGGTGCGGATGCTGGCAGATGAGGTTTGTTCGACTGAAAAGATGGTGATGTACTGTAAACAAAGCCCGGCGCCAGCGATCATTATTGCGACAGAGGCTGGCATGTTGCATCGACTGAAAAAAGAATGCCCGGGCAAGATCTTCATCCCGGCGCCCACCGATCGCTGTGCCTGCAACGAGTGTCGCTACATGAAGATGAATACACTTGAGAAGGTTTACGATTGCATGGCGAACTTGGCTCCGCAGGTGACCTTGAGTCCTGAGATCATTCAGCGAGCGCGATTGCCCATCGAACGGATGTTGGAAATCTCCGTCCGCGATACCTTGGCGAACGCGGGTTAGAGCCCTTTTTACAGACCAAGAACTACGCGGCTGCTGCCGATGGAGTCTTTTTTGAGGCGGGAGTCAGTGTGGATAGCTTGGGTTCAACGCCACCTCCGCCACCATTCCCTCGATGGTTGCGCGAGCTCGCCCAAAACCGGTTCGGCAACGAGCCGATGGCAATGAGTACTAGTTGGCTGACCACGAAAGCCGCCAACCAGCGAAACGCGCCGCTCATGAAACCATAACTGTGCAATCCGATTCCTAGCATATTCACACCAAACCAGGACCAACTCGTGACGATATTGCCGCCAATTGCCAGGTTCATGAGGCCGCGTTCTTTGACCAATCCGCCCCAACGCGCATGGAGGATCAATGCATTCCACAGCACGATGATCAGCGCACCGTTTTCCTTCGGATCCCATCCCCAAAAACGCCCCCACGATTGATCCGCCCAGATACCGCCCAACACGGTGCCGATGAAACTGAATAGGGTCGCGAAACACACTATTCCGTAGACCATGCGGGCGAGCGATTTCCCTTCAATCTCGGTGAGTCCCTTGGTGAAGAAACCGCGTAGGATGTAAATGATGGCCAAGAATCCCGCGACGAACGTGCTTGCATAACCGAGCGTCACGATGACCACGTGCGTTGCCAGCCAGAAGTTGGTGTCCAGCACGGCCTGCAGCATGATCATGGTATCACCGCTCAACGCCAGATTGTGAGCGATGACCAGCGTCGCAAATCCCAGCGAACTGCCGACAACCAATCCAATGGCGTTGCGCCAGAAACGTTCCAATACCAATCCCAAAATGACTGCGCCCCACCCGATGAAGATGGCTGAAGAATAAAGGTTGGTCACCGGGGGGCGCCCTTCCAACCACATGCGAAAGATCAGGCCAACGGTATGGATGGCTAAGGCAAGCACGATCAGATACGCCGCGGATCGGCGAGACCACTCGGCAAAGGTGAACCAGAAACCGCATGCTAGCAGGAAGGCCGTCACGTAGATCACCATGGAGGTGTAGAACGGCGCCATGCGATTGAAGAGCTGTTCCTTGGAACCTTTGTTCAATTCGCGTGTATGGCCGCCCGCCGCAAGACTCGCCTGCTGACGTTGCACGGCCGCGTTGAAGTCCTCGGCACGGCCTTCACGATAGCTGTCGGCAATCTTGGCGTACGTAAGCACCGTGTCGGTCAAGGGCAGGCCGCGGACGTGTTCCATGAGCGCGTCACCCACCCGGGTCCATTCCGACGTCACGTGAGAATCCTTCCCCGGCGGGATGACCAATGGTGGTTGAAGCCGGTTCATGACTTCAATCTTCTGAACCGGCTCGAGGACTGCCGTAAGCGCATTGGTATCGTAGGGCTCGCCGCGCTGTTGAGCTCGCGCTGCTGCGACACCCGCCGGAATGGTCTTCTGCAAACGATCGAGTTCCGCCGTCCAATTTTGGGCATCCTGTGGGCGCAGCGTGTTCTTGAGGCGGAAATAAAGAATCATGCCACTGTGCAACCGCAGTAGCGCCTGCTCATAGGGATTACGCAAGGATGCATCGCTCTTGCTCTCTTGAATCTGATTGGCCTGTTGTTCGATGGTCTTGAAATTCTCGCCGGCTGCAATCTGGTTCCAGGAATAATGTTTGCCGTCCGATTGCTGAGCTTTGTCCTTCAATGGCAGCTTTAACTGGGAGACCAAGTCTGGATGATCAATCCGGAATGCGGGCCAAGAATCGGTTTCTTCCGGCTTGGTGAAAACGGTCAATAGCCATTCCGATGCGGACAGTGTGCGCGGCTTTTCGTTCCAGTTCTTCCAGGGCTCGAGGTTGATCGATTGCTTTTCGCGCAACTCGAGCAGGGAATTGCGGGCGAGTGAATCGAAGGGTTGTATGCGGCCGTTGAAAACAATTGGCAGTTGGCTGAACGCAGAGATTCGAAAGGTTTCTTCGCGCGGCGGGCGCGCGGTGCTGAGTGCCCACGCTGCGAAGACGACCAAGAGAATCCAGGGAATTCGTTGTTTCATGGAAGGTTCGTTGAGGGGGTGCGTTTCTTGTGGAATTTCGAAAGATGATAGAGGAACTGCCAGGTCATGCCGATACCTACCACAATGCAGCCCACGTAAGGCGTCAGCCAGGATGGGTTCTTCACCACCTGCAACACACTGGTGCCACGCGGCACCGCCGCGAATTGGTCTTCACCCATTTGAAACTGGAAGAATGCCAGACCCGAATAGCGCAGTGGACTGTTCATGAAAATTTCCACTTCGCGGTCCCCGACACCACCGGGATGCTCCAGCTTGACTCGGCTTCGAAAGTCCTTCGGGGTTTTTGTGCCTTGGTAAACTTCGTGGGTGGTTTTGAGCAATCGGATTGAGTACGGTTCGTAATAGCGTGTGGGCCGCAGCGTCAGCGCCAATTCGCGTCCGTCCACTCGCACCGTTTGCGGGACTACGAGAATTCCCAGGAATTGCCGGGCCATTTCGCGCACGCGGCGCATCTCTTCGGGACGTTCCCCACTGCCGCCCACCATGGATTTTGCCAGCCCCAGCGCGGCGACCTGTGACATCGATTCATCGCCGATCCATCCCGTGGCGACCCAGGTCCCTAGTGATTTACCGCTCTTGTCCATTAACTCCAACACCACGGACGGAATATTTTTGGAATCCATCTTGTTGTTGACCGGCGTGGATTGAAATCGGAAGCGTTGCGCAATGCCCTCACTCGCTTGCGCGGGATGATTGGTCATCATCGGGGCGCGGAACGATGGATCCGAGTTCGGTATGTATTCCCGAATTTTCACGGTGAACGGCAATTGCGCCTGGCGAATTTCGGACCCGGTCTTGAGCTTCGATTCAGGGATCACCACGGCGTCTTGAAATCCGGGTTGATCCGGGACATCGGCCGTGAATGCCAATTCGAAGGTATGGAAGTCTTCTGAATAAGTGCGCGCTTGGCCTTCGGCGAAACTCATGCGGCTTTCACGGGCCATCATGTCGGTGAGCAATTGCCCGAGCAACAGCGTGATGATGCCGATGTGGGTCAGATGAATGCCCACCTTGTTCCAAGTGAACTGAAACCGCTTGATGTGCGCTGCCAAGAGATTGGCCAGCAATAAGGTGCCCAGCAGGTAACCGCCCGGCAGCGGTACGATCACCCAGGACGGTCCGCTATGCGGTGTCCAGGTTGAAAACCAACTCCGGAAGTAGCGGGCCTGCGCGATGTAAAGTCCATCGCTGGTCTGGGCGAGTGTTCCGAAAAACACCACGGCAATCCCCAGGACCAGCAGGACCACGGTCAGACGCAACGAACAGAGTAACTTGAACACCGAGGCAAGCATGTGAGCGAGTTGGACGCAGATTTGACGGCGGTTAATTCGCAGGATGCTTGATGGACTTCAAAAAACCCAGGAAGTTCTCCTTCTCTCTCGCCACCACGGCACCCTCTCCGGTCAGTTTATAAAACCATGTTTGTTCGCCCCGAGGCATGATAGCTGCCAGAATTCGAGTCTTTCGAACCTCTCCCTGCGGCGATTTGTCCCCAGTCAAATCCACCACCGTGGCGCGATTTCCATCGAGGTCGATGACGGTTGACTGACGTCCCAAATCGTTATCGGTCCACGCCGCGAGGCCTAGTTGCCCGCGCCAACGATTGACATTGGCCAGCATGCCACCACCCGAACCACTCAACGTGCTGATGCTTAAATCGGCAGGCGCCGCTCCGGCATCGCCCGGCACGTTGAAGCTGGCCAGGCGCATCGGACGTTCGCCCGCAGGTTGCCAGTGAGCCGGCGCTTTCCATTGTGGCAGCCCAGCCGCCACAGTCGTTGAACTCGAGGGTGACGCGGCACGGTTACTGGTGGTTGGTGATGTTCCACTGGCAGGCTCTGGCTCACTTGCCGAGTGTCCGGAACCACCTCCACCCGTGTTCACCGATTTGAGCCACTCCATAAACTTGGCGCGGTTCTCGGTCACCACGGCACGCTCACCAGTCATCTTAAAGAACACGGTCACATCCCCAGACGGCATCACCGCCGCCAAGGTGTTGTTGGTGTGAGGCGAGCCCGAAATCGCACGGTCACCGTTGAGTTCATAAAGGACGGCCTCCCGTTGACCAATGGTCACGACCCGGCTCGACTGGCTGAGTTCCTCTTGGTTTACTGGAGTCAGCCCGATCTGGTCGCGCCAACGATTGACGTTGGTCAGAGCACCGCCGCCGGAGCCTTCGAGTGCAATGATGGAAATGTCTGCACTGCGGCCGTCGGGAGTGGAGACACCGTAACTGGCGACTCGCATGCCAGAGTTTGACGCCTTATCGACCCACCCTTGTGGCACGACCCAGGGTGTTTTGCGTTCACTGGAGGCCGGTGCGGATTCGGACGGTCCGTGTGGCGACGCGGTTGGACTTGGATCCGAACTCGTTTCTTTCGGCACACGATACGATTGAATCTTCTCCTCGCGACATCCCGCGGCGGACAACGCGATGGCGAGAGAAACGAAACTGGGCCAGTGCCGGTACATCCCGTTTAGGTAACCCTCTGCCGGAGATCGCGCAAGCGCCACGTCAAGAGCTCGATTCTTCGTGTGAGTTCATTTCTCAACCTAATGTTCGCGCGATGTGCTTGCGGAGATCTGGCAACATCTCCTGTTCAAACC
>SXSK01000307.1 GCA_005793375.1 Verrucomicrobiales bacterium
CAAGAAGCCATGCGCTTACTTTCAAGCGTGGCCATTGTGAAAAATCAGCCGAGTTCTCAATATCCCGCCTGCCTATTGTTCTTCCGCGGGTCCATCCTTCAACCAATCCGGCCAAACCACTTTTCTTGAAACTGCCCTGGATCAGGGAGGACTTCCAAGATTTAGGCTTTGATCACTGCCTCGCCCACGATAAACCACACCGAGTGCCTGGTGAGGACTGCGACACCATCGTTTTGAGTCTTAAACCCACACATTGCCCAATCCGATCTCATGAGTGCGTCCACTGAAATTCTTGCCCGCCTGACAAATCCTGGTCTCATCGCCGTTGTCCGCGCCCGGTCTGATACCCAAGTGCCAGCGCTTGCTGAAGCCCTTGTGGCCGGAGGAGTGATCTGCATCGAGATCACCACCACCACACCCAACCACCTCGCCGCCATTCGCGAAACTCGACGGCGACTCGAAGGCCGCGGGCTCGTTGGCGTCGGAACCATTCTGGATCCCGCCGGATGCGAGGCAGCACTTCAGGCAGGCGCTGAATTTGTCGTAAGTCCTATCAGCCGCCTCGATTTGGTCCCACTGTGTCATGCTGCTGGCAAACCCGTGATGCTGGGCGCTTACACCCCGTCGGAATGTCAACGAGTTCATGAATCGGGTGCCGATTTTGTGAAATTGTTTCCAGCCGACACCTTGGGACCCAGCTACGTCAGGGCGTTGCGCGCTCCCCTCCCCCACCTCCGGATCGTTCCAACTGGCGGCGTCGATCTCCAGACCGCGCCCGAATTCCTCAGGGCGGGATGCGTCGCCTTGGGAGTCGGATCCAGCTTGCTCAAGGCCGATTGGCTTCTAACCGAAAACTGGCCAGCGATAACAGCGCTCGCCAAACAGTTCGTGGAGACTATCCGTCGATGAGCGACGATTAACTTGTACGCCAGCAGTCTGAGTCCGCTGCAATCAAACGTCTCAAACAGCATAAGTTCCACCAGGACTTCGTCAGATCATCACCAGTTTGCCGTCGCTCCTCACTCGGTATCGAATACCGCGCCACTTCACCGAGTTTCCCAGAAATGCTGCCAGCCAAATCCAGAACCCCATGAGGTCTTTCAGCCAGGGCATCCAAAAGAGGCGCATTGGCGGACTCACCTGTTCCATCTGCCGCCTCAGGCTATTCGCGGCTAAGGCACGCCAAGCCAGTGAAATCCCAACAAATGCACCGCCCACGGCACGCAACCTGCCCGCTGCAGGCCCGGGGGCAACGACCAGACTTAAGGCTAGAGCACACGCCCAAAGCGTCAGATTGCTGAGAATACTCGCGAAATAGAGCCAGGGCTGGCACACTCGAATCGTACGAGCCCACCGAAGTTGATGGGCCCAAACGCCAACCCAGCCTACATCCATTTCCCAGCAATCCACCACCACTGGGCATATCTCAATCCGACCGTTCGTCTGGACCACGCGATTGCCCAGATGATAATCGTCGGCAAGATAATCGACCAAGGAACGGAAACCCCCGATTTGTTGGAGGGATCGACGATGGATGGCTATGGCGGCTCCCAGTGCAAAATCTTGTGGCTTCAAGGTACGCGACTGAAGGACCTGGCTCCAAAAATCTGCGTTGGTCGACACAGCTTCCCAGTGCATTGCCAAACTCGTCGGATTCGCCAATCGATAGAATACATTGGTCAAGGCGACACCTGAGACCAAGTGGGTGGTCATGAGGTGAACGAGAAAATCGCCGGGCACACGGACATCGGCATCGCTGACCACCAGGATTTCCTGCTCAATCCATGGCTCGAGTAGAGCTAGTGTGGAAACCTTGGCATTGGGACCTAACACTTCCGAACAAATTACCAAACGGGCAGAGACGTTCGGATAAGTGTCCATTAACTCCCGAACGATCGCGCATGCCGGATCTTCAGGATCTCGAACACCAAATAAAAGCTGAACGGGGCCTGAATATTGAAGGACAAACCAGCTTTCTAGATTGCTTCGAGTGTGCAAATCACAACCTTTCAGAGGCTTGAGCACGGAGACCCCTGGTCTTTTGGAACTGGATTCGATCGGCCGATGCAGGGGAAACCGCCACGCCACGGTGAATTGCCAAAGCGAAATCGCTAAACTTACCGAACACAGCACGAGAAAAACGAAAATCGGGATCATGTAGTGCCGATCCACGCCCTCAGAGTGTCGCCGGAGAAATCCCCACTGCCATCAGGCTGCAAGCTTGAATGACAGGTAGCGACAACCGAGCGGCTTCAGCTAGAACCTCATCGGACTCGGTGCCTGGATTGAGCCACAATTCGTCGCAACCTTTTGCCGCGATATCAGGGAGTAGTTTGAGCAGGACTGGCGGCGCAACGTAGACGCTAATCCAGTTGGGTCGCACCGGCAACTCCATGACCGAACGATAGGCGGTCAATCCCTCGATTTCAGGTTCCTTTGGATGAATTGGAAAGACACGAAAGCCCTGCTTCACAAACCCACGCACCGCTTTGTTCCCAAATTTGGACCGATCCGTGGATGCCCCGAGTATGGCGATTGTCTGCACGACGCCATTATCATCACTTTCGCCGAGAGAGCAACTCGTGAGCGGCTGAATTCACCGCAGCAAGCAACACCGATCCGCTTACCACGTATGTCTCCAGATTACTTCGGCTTGATTTCACGAGGCGCTTGCCGCCCTTGAGGAACGTCGTTAGTCCCATAGGGCTTGTTCCATCCTTTTCCAAAGTTTTGGGCTTCTGGATGCAGTGAAAGTCGTTCTGCCACTTGGCGACTGATCCCCTCTCCTTCTGCCGGCGTGTTCATGATGTAGGGCGTGATGATCAGGACCAGTTCATTGCGACTGCTTGAGTTATCGTCCTTTCGAAATGGAGCGCCCAACACCGGGATGCGGCTGATGAAAGGAATTCCCGTTCGCTTCTTTGAAATCACGTCCTCGATCAACCCACCCACCACAACCGCCTCGTTATCACGCGCCACAATGGTACCACTCACCGTCCGTGATTGAATTGTATCCACAGCTTGCTTTTGAAACCCACCTCCCGCTGAGGGCACAGGAATTTCCCCGCCACCCTTGTTCAGCGAGGAGTTCTCCTGCACCAACCGGATCGTCACCGTACGATCCGCGTTGATGTTGGGCGTGAGTAGCAACGTGGTACCCACCGGCCGGAACTCGATATCCACGTTCGGGCTTTGTGCAATCGGGGCCCCACCAGTGCCAATCACGATGCTGCCTCCAGTGAATCCCCTGGTAATGGGCACTTCTTCGCCGACAAAAATTCGACTGACCTCATTATTGGCCGTGAGGAGGACCGGTGACGCCACCGCACTCAGACGATTCTTGCTCTCCAGCAATTCCATTCGGGCTCGGACATTTTCTCCAAAGTACTGGGCGACGAATGAGTCGGTTGCAAATCCCGATCCTGTCGGTGTTCCCAATGTTGGATTCACTGGCAGAATGGCTCCGCGGGAAAACGATCCGCCAATCTCTCCCTTGGCTCCCCCACGCGACCACGCGTAGTCGAACGCCGAATTGAGGCCGTCTCCCAACTGCACCCTGAGCACTTTTACTTCCAGCATGACCATCGCAGTCGGTAGATCCAGTCGCTTCACGATTTCCTTTATTTCCAGCATCGCGGATTCATCCGCAGTCCGGATCAACAGCTTGTTTTGCCGGCGCAATATCGTCACATGAATCGTTATGCGGCGCCCAGTCGCATTGTGTACTACGGTTGCCGCCGCATTGGTATCGCCCTGCGCCTGGGCTTCCGTCAGCGCTTGAACCTGATCGGCAGACAACGCCTGTCCCAATTGTTGCTGTTGCTGCAACACTTGCGTCAACGGGATCAATGGCCGATTGCCCGCACTCGGTCCGCGACGCGAACCGCCTCCGCCCATCATCGCCCCCCCGCTCGACCCCCCGATGCTGCCACCGCTTCCGGTCAACGAAGAGACTCCAATACCCATGGCTCGATTATTTAACGCGTCAAAACGAGCCAAACGCTGTTGCAACTCCAGGGAAAGTGCATCGTCATAATCGCCCAGGTTCACTTCCACACGTTCGCCGTATAAATCCGCAATGGCGTTCGCAATATCAAACGCATTCGGATAGAGCAGTGTGAATATCTCGGTCTTCTCTTCCCGAAACGAGGCGAGGTCACGCCGAAACTCCGACACGGTATAAACCCGATAGATCCCACTCACTTCGTCGAGCTTGAGCCAAAGATTGTGCGCATTGCATAGGGTTTCCAGTGCCGTTAATGCGGGCACATCCGTGAGAAAAATGGTGACGAAATTGGACGCCGATCCCGCAGACGGAGCCACATTCAATCCGGTCACTTTTGACAGCGCGCGCGCCGCCTCGATAAAGGGAGTGGAGGTGACCTCAATGGAACGTAGGACACGATCCGCCGGCTTGGCTTTCAAGTAGGCTTCGGCTTCGGCCGGCGTGGAATTGGTTCCCAATCCTCGGACATCCAACTTGATGAGGCGCGATCCTATCGAGTAACCAGGGATAGAACCAGGAGGCGCCGTGGCCAGAAGCGCCTCCTGCAGCCCACCACCCGCCACGGTCGGATCCCGAGGGGTTTCCTTAGCTGGCGCGGCACCGTTTACCGCCACTCGCGTCAACTGAACCAGCAGAAGAAAAAGCCATAGTCGCTGGTGCACCGAAGTCATTCGTAAATTGAAAACATTCATAGTAAACTTATCGCTTGCCACCCATGCCTCCGTAGAGCGCTAAAAAGAAAGCGATGTAGACGTATCCGACGACACCACCGACAAAGAAGATGATCGCTGGTTCCACTAATGCGCTCAGCTGCCGTATCAGCACCTCCAACTGATTTTCGTAAAATTTGGCCACTTCATCCAAGACATCGTCCAAGGTTCCTGCCGACTCCCCCACGGCCACCATTTTGGGCAGCATCGCCATATACCCGTTGGGTTCTTCCAGACTCGCCGCAAGTGCGCCTCCTGAAAACACTCGCGAACGCGCTCTTCCGATGATTTGGTTCAAGTGTCGGTTGCGCCCCAACTCTTCCATGGTGCGCAGTGCGTCCAGCACGGTCACACCGCTATTGATCAGGATGCCCAGTGCGCGCGCAAATAACGCAGTGCCGGCCACTCGGATGATTTTTCCAATCAATGGCAGCCGTAGCACCGCACGGTCACACCACAATCGACCCGTGTCGGTTCGATACCAGATCACCCCTCCGATCGATACCGCCGCCATCACAACCACACTCGTAAGCCCGTGAATTTTGATCCATCCTGAAAAATCGATCAGCACCTGCGTCATCGCTGGCAATTTCTTGCCCATGACATTCTTGACGAATGTCTCCAGCTTCGGGATTGAACGAAGCCGCTGCGCGGGGGGCTTCGCCGAAGTAGACGCCCGGGGTGGTCTGGAGCACACGCTCCGGACCTATGATCAAAACCTCGTTCATATCCAGATCGAAATCCACTACAGCTCCCGCGCAGCTGCCGA
>SXSK01000308.1 GCA_005793375.1 Verrucomicrobiales bacterium
GCGTGGTACTTCCAAGAGGAGCGAAGCGCGGCGGAGGTGGAGGCGGGAATCAAGGCGCGACATCGACGACGGAAGCTGGCGATGGAATCTAAGTTCCGTCGCGAAGCCAGCCGGAAGAAAATTATAACAATGTAGAATTAGGCAATGCTCTGCATCGAAATGCCATGAAACCTGTGCTCCCGTTGTTCATCATGATTGATGCCATGGGATGGGAAATCCTTCGCGACGACTCATTCGGCGCTGCATTCGCCCCGCGACGCAAGCGCCTGGAATCCGTCTTTGGTTATAGCTCGACGTGCGTGCCCTCCATTCTTTCAGGCCGTTGGCCCACGCAACATCGAAACTGGTGTTACTTTGTCTATGATCCAAAGAACTCGCCATTCCGCTCACTCCGTGCCTTGCGATGGTTGCCATCGGCCATTACGAGCCGCCGCATCTTTCGTCGCTGGTTGACCAAGTTCGTCAGGGTTCAGCTCAAGTTTCGAGGCTATTTCGATCTCTATAACATTCCGTTCCGCTATATTCATCTATTCGATTTCACCGAAAAGAAAAGTCCACTCCAACCCAAGGGTATGAACCAAGGGCGCAACATTTTCGACCTACTAGTGGAACGCCAAGTTCCATATTTCGTCACTGATACGTCGAAATCGGAGGAGCACAATCGCGACGCGCTTATAGCGGCGATCGAGTCCGAACGAATCGATTTCGCTTTCCAGTATTGGGCAGGACTGGATGGCCTGTTGCACCACGTCGGCAATCAGTCGCCGGAAATCTCCCCCCGCCTTCGCCTCTACGAACAATGGATCGAACAGATTCTCAACGCAGCTCGGGCACATTACTCGGAGGTGCAGCTCTATGTGTTCAGCGACCATGGCATGGCAAACTGCGATATCCTGCTGGATCTTAAATCGACGATTGATGCGTTGCCTGTGACCATGGAGAAGGACTATGCCGTCGTCTACGATTCCACCATGGCTCGGTTCTGGTTCTTTAACGACCAAGCCAGGCAACTGATCGGCAAAGCCCTCGGGAAAATTCCCCAAGGCCGCGTCATTCCCGACGAGGAACTCAAACGGATGAATGCATTTTTCGAGGATCGCCACTTTGGCGAACTGATTTTTCTAGTTCAGGAAGGCGTGTTGATTGTCCCTAGCCACATGGGCGAACGCCCCATTCGGGCGATGCATGGTTATCATCCTGCGGACAAACATAGCTACGCCTCGCTCCTAACCAATCAATCATCCATCGATGAGGCGATCACTCACATCCCTCACATCTTCGGGCTCATGGAACAATCCGCAATGCTCACAGCGGGCTTGAATTCGCGGAATCCATGAGTCGACCCACTCCCACAACCATCGTGCATGTTCCCCGCCGATTCGTCGCGGAGGAATGGGGCGGCACCGAGACGGTGATACTGGAGATCTCGCGCCAACAACAACGTGGGGGATTTTCTCCGGTAATCACCACCTCAATGGCCCTGGCCAGACGACGCAATGAATGCATCGGTGGAATCCCGGTAAAACGATTCCCGTATTGCTATCCATTCTTTGGACTGAGCACCGCCGACAAGACTTCCCTGGACAAGAAGGGAGGCAACCTGCTCTCCATTTCCCTGCTCCAATCGTTGCTCACAGAACCCAACGTTCGACTGTTTCACGCGCATTCCTTGAAGCGCCTGGGCGGCGAGGTACGCACCGCCGCACGAATTCGACGCAAGCCACTGGTCGTCTCACTTCATGGGGGGGTGTTCGATGTGCCAGCCGCCGAGTTGAGTTCAATGCTCAAGCCCATAGAAAATAGATTCGAATGGGGAAAACCATTTGGCGCGTTGTTCGGCTCACGGCGAGTGCTGGAGGATGCGGATCAAGTGATTTGCGTTGGCCAAAGCGAACTCGACAAAGCCAAAACACAACTTACCCATGGCCGCGTCTCCTACCTGCCCAATGGTGTCGACTGCTCCAAATTCGCCCAGGGCGATGGAGCCGCCTTTCGTAAGAAGTATCGGATCTCGGCGGACGCGTTCTTGGTCCTCACGCTCAGTCGGATCGACAGCCAGAAGAATCAACTGCTTTTGCTGGAGGCATTCGCACGACTCTACAAATCACTACCCCAGGCCCAGTTGATATTGATCGGCCCCGAGACGCAACCGAGTTATGCCACCCAATTGCGTGAATTCATCGCCGCAAATCAATTGGGCGGCCGCGTTCAACTACTTCCCGGCTTGCGTCCTGACAATCCAGAATTGATCCAGGCATACCACGCGGCCGATCTTTTTGTTCTACCGTCCATGCATGAGCCCTTCGGGATAGTCGTCTTGGAGGCATGGAGCTCAGGGCTTCCGGTCATCGCCAGCCGCGTAGGCGGGCTCCAGTCCTTGGTCAAAGAAGGTGAAACGGGTTTCTTTATTGATCCATCGGTGCCCTCGGCCGCGGAACATCTCGCCGCCAGAATTAGTCAGTTGGCTCTCGACCCATCGTTGCGCCATCGCCTGGGGGATGCAGGTCTCGCTGAAGCCCGCAGCCAATACGACTGGGAACACATCGGGAAACAACTCGAAACGCTCTATGGCGCTGCGGAACAGCATTTCGCCTCAAAACGAATTACCTCATCATGACCAATGCCGAGGTAAAAAAGAATGTGGTGACCAGCGCGGCATCTGGCTACGTGCGGCTGTTGGTTCGTATGGGACTTGGGCTCGTTACATTCCGACTCCTCTACCAGGGACTCACCCCGGAGCAGTTCGGATTCTGGTCCTTGCTTTGGGCGATCTTTGGCTACGGGATCTTGCTCGATTTCGGCTTTGGTTATGCCGCCCAAAAACGAGTCGCCGAATTGATGGTTCGACAGGACTGGCAGTCCCTCAGCCGCGTCTTAAGCACGATCTTCTTCTTCTATCTTATCGGCGCAGCAATCGCTGTTGGATTAGGACTCATATTATCAGGGCCCCTCATCTCAGTCTTCCAAGTGTCCTCGGATCATCGGGAGGAATTCCGACAGATCCTGATGCTCTTTCTAGTAGGCATCGGTCTGGCCTTCCCACTGGGGATCTTTCCTGAAGTTCTGCAAGGTCAGCAACGCATCGCCTTGGCAAACAATCTGAATATCCTTTCCACGGTCGCAAATTTCGCCGGCGTCGCGGTGGTTGTGGGGTTCAATCTTGGGTTTACCACGCTGGTCGTTGTTTCCCTCCTTTGTATCATCATTCCCTACGGCTGGGCGGCCCATCGTTGTTTTGACCGGATGCCGGGTGTGGTCATACGCCCCTCCCTGTTCTCCCGGCGCACCATGCTGGAGACCGGTAAGTTCAGCCTGTTTGCTTACGCGAACACCCTGAGCAATGTCCTCCGCAACAAGGCGGATCAGCCAATTATCAGCACATTGCTCGGTGTTACCGCCATCGCTCCATACCAGACCGGCAGTAAAGTCGGCGAAATGTTTGGCCAACTCACTCGCCAAATTGCAGATGTGCTTTCCCCAACGGCTGCCCATCTCCATGCACGCGGTGATCGCGAAGCCCTACGTGAAATGTTGGTGAACGGGATGCGCTTTAGTGTCCTTGCTGCCACCCCGCTTTATATCGTGAGCGCTGCGTATATGGATGGTGTTATCCGCCTTTTAACCGGGGTACAGGAACCGTCTACAGGAATGATTTGGGCTGGGGAACTCCTGCTTTTCTGGTACTACTCCCTGGTTCTGACCCACTGGGTCTATAAGCGCATGTTCATGATGGCCGGACAGGAACGCCGCATGATGCTGCAAGGGGTCATAGAAGCGGCAGTCAATGTCGTGCTGAGCATTACGCTGACACTCTGGATGAAGAGTTATCTCGGAGTCGCATGGGGCTCTGTCATCCCAACTGTCGTTTTCGGCTGGGTGGTGATCTGGGGATGGGCAGCCAAAGAAATCGGGGTGGGTCGCTGGGAATTGTTTCGCCGAGTGGTCCTCCGCACATGGATCGGCGCCGTTCCGATGATCGCCACCGCCGCCACCTTTCGCTTGCAACCGTGGTGGCCCAGCGGCAGCAGGACAATTTTGGTACTTCTCGAGGCAGGCGTTGTGTTAGCCGTGGGTGCCGCAGGCCTTTGGCAACTCGGACTCACGCCGAAGGAACGCCGCTCACTCGCGGAGAAACTGACCACCAGATTCAGCCGCCGTGTTGGCGTCGCAAAACGAGGACAACCCGCATGACCCCTCGGCGAGTCCTGTACTTGGATACCCGCTTCGAACACCAGGCGGGTGGCGACAAAAACCGCAGCCGGTTTTTGTGGCAAGTGCTGCGCGGCACGTTCTCGGCGGATTTCGGCATGATCGACACCGACGGGTCCTCTGCCCCGTCAAACGTCACAATCAATGAGTTTCCACCAGCCATCACCTTAAGGACAAAACGAAGTCCTTGGTGGCAGCCCGCCTCATTGTTCAGTTTCGACCGACCCGAATTGGATCGCTTTCGGAAACATCTATTGAGCCAGCGATACGACCTGATCGTTGCACGATTTCATTCGCCCTATAGCCTGTGTCGCGCGGCAGCCAAACACCTCAGCGAGACAGCCATCATGGTGGATCTGGATATGGTGTCGTCTCGGCTGGTCGGACTCACCTGGAAACAGGCGCCATCCATTCGCAATCGCTGGTTCCTCCTGGAAAAAATCAAACTCCAACGATTCGAGCGGAAATTGCTCCAGCAACCTTGGCTGATCAGTTTCAGCAACCCGGTTGAGCTGGACGATCTGCGCCATCACGCGGCACCCAATCCGCCTCCATGTCGTTTCTTCGAATTGCCGAATGTCATGCCCCAAGACCGCCCGCTGGAGCGACAATCGATGGAGGCCATGATCTTGTTCTTCGGCAGCTTGAACTCGGACGCAAATCTCGACGGCTTCAAGTTTCTCATGGAGTTGTTGCCGCTCGTGGATGCCGATTTGAAGCGTCATCAGGTGAAAATCCACGTCGCAGGAAAAAACCCTCCTGCATGGTTTGCCCAATCGATCCAGAATTACGGCACAGACCGCGTCGTGCTTCTGGGTGCAGTCGATTCGATGGCGCAGACGATCGCCAATTCACGATTTGTGGTTCTTCCATTACGCGTGGCCTCGGGAACGCGGACCCGCATTCTGGAAGCAGCAGCCCAGCAGCGTGCGGTGGTCACGACTCCCATCGGCGCCGAAGGCATTGATGTAGGGAACGCCGCCCACGTTCACAAATCCCCCGCAGATCTCGCGTTGGCCATTCGTGACCTTCTCGATCACCCGGAAGCCGCGGAGGATCTCGGCCGTCGACTCGCCACTCGATGTCGGGCTCGATACTCACCTGAAAGGGTCGCGGCGGATTTGTCCAACGAACTAGACCTGTTCCTTAAGGGAAACAAGGGAGGACACCTGTGAGCTTGCCTTTCGTCAGCATCCTCATGCGGTCTTACAACGAAGCCTGGGCGCTAAAGGATACACTCCCTTCACTCCAAAGGCAAAACCACCGTTCTTGGGAACTACTCGTCACCGACTCTGGGTCTATCGATGGATCCCATGAACTGATCCGGGCCGCCCGGCCGGCACAGTTCAACATCATCGAACCCTCTGAATACAATCCGAGCCGGGTGATGAACCACCTGATGAGATCGGCTCGTTCTGGATTTGGCATCTTCCTGAATGCCGACGCCACACCGCAGGGACCAGACTGGCTAGGCCCTTTGGTCCAAGCCCTCCAAAATGCCAAGGTGGCAGCCTGTTTCGGACGTCAGATATCGCGCCCCGATTGTCCGGCCGTGTTCGCCTGCGACTATGAACGGTGTTTTGGCGATCAACGCGAATCCGAATCCTGGGATCATTTCTTCAGCATGGTCAGTAGTGGACTGCGGCGGGATGTATGGGAGCAACGCGGATTCCGGGAGGATCTTCAATACGCGGAGGACGACGAATATACACGTTGGTGCAGGGCCCAAGGTTATGAAGTCCGGTACGTCCCCGAATCCGTCGCGATGCATTCCCACAACTACACAGCCGCTCAGTCGTTCAGACGGGCTTTCGGCGACGCCCGCGCCATGGCGGCATCGTGGACCGGCAGTCGGAGTGACCTGAACTTTCCAGGAACCGTGCTCTTGGGCTGGGCGCAGGATTTCGCCAAGGACATTCGGTTTTGCGCGAGAAAAAATCGACTCGGCGAGTTGCCCCATGCCGCCCTGATTCGCTGGCGCCAGCGTCGGGGTCGTCTAGCAGGATTCCAACAAGGCTGGTCCGAGTACCGAGAAAGAGTCCATTCATGATTGGCACTTCCCAACGATTCACGCCGAACGGAAGCGCGGCCCTCGAAGAGGGTTTGACGGAAACCTGCCGCCGCGTCCGAGTTGGCGTGCAACGCTTGATCCCTGCCTCTCGTCTCGAAGGCATACTTCTGGGTGGCGGCTATGGTCGTGGGGAAGGTGGCGTCCTGCAGACAGACCAGGGCGAGCGACCCTACAACGATCTCGAATTCTATGTGTTCCTTGGTGGAAATTCACTCCTGGCTGAACGCGCTTTCCGAATGCCGTTGCATCACCTGGGTGAGCAGTTGTCGCCGGAAGCCGGCCTGGAGGTGGAATTCAAGGTGCTCACCCTCGCGAAGCTGAGGCGAAGTCCGCCAGCGATGTTCTATTATGACCTGGTCATGGGTCATCGATGGTTGGTCGGAGATGACACTCTACTGGCAGGATGCGAACACCATCGAGAAGCCAACCGGATTCCATTACATGAGGCGACACGGCTTTTGATGAATCGCTGTTCGGGCCTCTTGTTTGCTCTCGAACGATTGCAGCGCCCCGGTTTCAACTCTCAAGAAGCCGATTTCGTGGGACGCAATCTAGCCAAGGCCCAATTGGCGTTCGGAGATGTTTTGCTCACCGCCCACGGGCGGTATCATTGGAGTTGCCTCGAACGAAATCGGCGCCTCAACTCCTTTCCATTTGAGGGAGAATTGGGATGGGCTCGATGTCTGGTGCCGCATCACGACGCGGGAGTTGACTTCAAACTGCATCCCATCCGCTCTACAGAACCGCGGGACGCCCTCCAGACGCGCCATCGGGAACTGACGAAACTCGGCGGACAACTTTGGCTCTGGCTGGAAAGTCTTCGACTCAAGGAGCGCTTTCAAAACGCGGGCGCCTATGCCCATTCACTCACCAACCTCTGCCCGGAGACGTCGCCTTGGAGGAATCGACTGATCCACGCACGCACCTTCGGGGTCAGTACTGCCCTCGCGAGCGAGTCCTGCAGATATCCCCGCGAACGTCTGTTTCGCTCGCTAGCCACCGCGCTCTTTGATCGAAACGAAACTCAGAAGCTATCGGATCTCCAACCCATCCGGGGCTGGCTGCAGACCGACGCACAAGATTTCCCCGGAATCGTCGCCGCCTACGCGAAACTCTGGGGCCGATTCAACTGACGCCATGTTCGAAAACCTCCAGTTGGATGTCCGAAGAAACCTGCAGGACTACGCGCCACGCGGCCTGCTTCATCGCGTGGCTCTTTGCCTGACGTTGAATAGCATCCACGCAGTCTCACTGATCCGATTTCAGTTCTGGTGCGCCCAGCACCACATCCCAACGTTGTTCGCGGCAAAACTCTTGTTCTGGTTCTTTAAAATTGAGGTTAGCAAAGCCGCGTTCATCGGACCAGGACTGCGACTCCCACATCCCATGGGCCTCATCATCGCGCCTGGTGTCCGCATCGGTCCAGATTGCGATCTTTACGCCGACGTCCGGCTCGTTCTCGCGAACGGAGCGAAACAAGGTCCACAAATCGGCAACCATGTCTTTCTGGGCGACGGCGCCAAGGTTGTCGGCAATGTCTCCATCGGAGATCACGCAGTCATTGGCGTTTCATCCGTCGTCACCCGCGACATCCCAGCCCATGCCACCGCAGTCGGCATCCCCGCGAAAATCATCAACGACCAAAATGATCGCGCATCAGACAATCGCTAGTTTCGCGCTCCCGGATATTCAACCATGAAAATCGTCATCACCGGTATCACCAGTTTTCGCAATCATGGCGTCGAGGCCCTGGTCGTCACTACGATTGACCAACTCCGTCAACGACTCAAGAAGGCCAAATTCTTGGTTCTGGACCGCATGCCCGAGTATGATTCCTCCCGCGTCAAATCGCCCGATGTCTCCTTCAAGCTGGACGAAACCGTGCGACCGCTGTTCTCCACAAAACTCCGACGAACACTCCTCCAACTCTCAGATCACGTGGAGGCTTTTGGACGCGAGTATCAATCCACGATCCGCGACCTGGAAAAGGCGGATGCCGTGGTGGCATCCGGCGGTGACGTTTTCTGCTCCGAGTACGGCCATCGATCGCTTCTAAGCCATTTGGAACCATTGAGAATTGCGCGCAAAGCCGGCGTGCCAGTCTTCATCCACGCTCAGTCCATTGGGCCCTTCAAGAACAAAGAGGATACCAATGCCTTTCTCAGTGTCGCCCGAGGAGTGACCCACATCACGGTGCGCGAGCGTATGACCTACGACTATGTCACAGAGCAACTCCAACTCCCGAAGGATCGCGTATCGTTCACCGCAGACCCCGCGTTTCTTCTCTCAAAAACCCAGGCCCGCTGGCGCGAACATTTCGGGTTCGGAATGGATCGGCCAGTAATAGCCCTGTCCACCAGTCAAGCCATCTGCAATTGGATGGGCTCGGACTATCAAACGCATTTCCAAATTTGGACTGCCGTCATCCATTGGTTGCGCCGGGAGCTGGACGCTGGACTTATCCTGATTCCACATGTCCAGGAACTATCCAGTAAGAACGACGATCGGATTCTAGCCACCGACTTGGCGCGTCACTTTCAATTCGATCGAAATATCCAGATAGCGGGCGGCGACTTCAGCGCGTCCGATTTCAAAGGGATAATCTCTCAATGCGACATGGTAATTGCCGAACGAATGCACGCCGCTATCGCCGGTCTATCCAGCGGAATCCCAACCGTCGTCATCGGCTACTCAGTCAAAGCCGAAGGTATCCTCAACGATCTACTCGACGCCGATACCGTGAAGAAGTCCGTCCTCATTCCTATCAAGGAATTCCTCGACGAAACCATCGCATGCGACCGCGTCCAAAGAGCCTGGAACCAGCGCAAGGAAATTACCCAGCGATTGAGGGCGCAATTGCCCGAAGTTCAGCGCCGGTCCGTGTTGAGCTTCGACATCATCGCGCAAAACCTGATGGCGCGGAAAACTCGGGCTACTCGCTAGGCTCTGGTCGTTTCCATCCTGGATCCTTTTCATGAATCATCCGATGCCAAAACGAAATCTGCGTGTGGAGTTCGACAGTGCCATCGGGCCACAATCGAAGTGTGACTCTGTAACCGCCCTTCGGCTCAATATACCCCCCCTTCCATCGAATGGGCTTCTGCCCCGTGGCTTCGATATCAATCTCGCTCGGTTGTCCCTCGGGCACAAGTTTCAACCTTACCAAATCTTCATCTGCCAACCGGTAAAATACCGCGGTCTGAGCACAGCCCACCACTTTCAGGACACTCAATTCACGCCCGGTCTGATTATAAACGATGATGCTCGAAGTATTCGACTTATAGATTCCAATGGCACCAGCAACGAGGGTAAGTGCCATAATCGCCACGGGGATCAAGAAGCGCCTCCAATTCATGAAAACTTGATTCATAGCTCGACGGTCTCGGCTTTGCGCGATTCCAGAGCCTCGCGCCGCATCCATTCAATTCGGGCCGTAATCCCCAGAACAATCAACCAGAGCATCATGTTCCGAGGCTGTGTCAGTACGCGCTCCAACGAACGGTGTTACCACCCCAATGGGTTTCAAGGAGTCCGCATTGGGGTGTAGTAAATCTTGAACAGTTCGTGGCGACCTTCGGCTGAAGAGCGGGACAGGGATCTGCGCGCATGTTTCGGACCTGTTGGTGAGGAGC
>SXSK01000309.1 GCA_005793375.1 Verrucomicrobiales bacterium
GAGGTAAACGAAGGCGCTCGGAGCCCATTGGCGCATCACGTCAGACCGTTCAACCGATTCTTTCCCCGCCACCTTGTTTGGATTTAAGTTAAGGATCGGCGCACGGAGCGTTTCCACTTCGCGTACCGAATTCAGATCCACACCCCGTTTGATGTATTCTCTGCGGCGCAATTCGCTCTGAACCACGGTATCCAGTTCGTCGCGCAGCTTGGTATCGGCGAGATTTCCGGACCAATATTGGATTTCAGCCGCAGGTGGATTCGTCGCTGTGCCCAGGAATTCGAAGTGCGGCGGAATGAGGATGGCAGCATGTATATCCACCAATTGATCGTTGAATCGCCAGCGCTGATCCCCTCGGACAAACGGTCGCAACGCTTCTGCCAGAGTGTTCCAGTTCGTTTGAGTCGACAAAGGGCCGGTGAGTGGAACCCGCTGGAAGGGCTTCCTGGGTTTTTCGAGAGGAGGACTCCCCGGCCGCAGCCATGGTTGGATCATGGCATTGGCCGCTGCAGGATCCGACTCCAAGTGCCATCGTTCCAAATCGCGTTTCGCGCCATTCGTGGTCCCTGCGGAGGTTTCAGGCAAGCCATACTTTCGTAGGTACTCGGCGAGCTTCTCCAGAGACTGTTTTCGATAGGCCTGCTCCAAGTGGGCTCCCAATAGTGGTTCAATACCGTTGGATGGATCCACAACGATAAAATGGCGCGTTGGGGTACCGCGAGTTTGAAGCCATATTGGCACTTGAATTGTTAAGAATAACAACATGGGAATAAACAATATTCCAAGCCAAAACCCTTTGGTCCGCGCGTTTTCGACGTACTCACGCCAGGCAACCAGAAGAGCACGTCTCATCGAAATGATGCCTCCTTTCCCGCCGGACCTACCAAGTGAACAAAAACATCATGCAAACTCGGTTCGGTTTGCTGGAAACGGTTCAAAACGATCTCGTGCATGAAGCAGTGGTGCAGAATGGATTGAGGATCTGTCGATTCGGCAATAACAACTTCCCATTGACCTTGAATCGGCAGTGCTTTGTCACATTGGGATGGATCTCGCGAACGCAATTCCATGACCCCCGGCAGAGTTTTCAACGAGGACACATCATGAGTCGTGCAAATAAGCACGCTTCGAGGCAGTTGTCTTTTGGCATCCAACACTGTTCCGTCAAACACCTTCCGCCCTTGGGACATAAGAACAATCCTATCGCACAACCGTTCCGCGTGCTCCATGATGTGGGTCGAGAACAAGATCGTACGCCCCCCTTTGGCCATATCCCGAATGATGGATTCCATCACTTCCTGATTTACCGGGTCCAATCCGGAGAACGGTTCGTCCAGAATCACAAATTCCGGATCGTGCGCAATGGATGCGAGCACCTGGACCTTCTGCCCCATTCCCTTGGACAATGACTCGGTGGGTTTGTCGGCGAAATCTCCAAGACCGTAGGTCTCCAAGAGCTCGTAAGCGCGCGCTCTCGCCTTATTCCGACTCATTCCCTTGAGCGAGGCGAAATAGGCGACGACTGCCCAGCATTTCATCTTCTTGTAGAGACCTTTTTCTTCGGGAAGATAGCCAACCCGATCACGCACCTCGAGTGCCGAGCTCTTTCCCAGGATTGATATGTGGCCCGAGTTGGGTTGGAGAATTCCGAGGATCATCCGGATGGTTGTGGTCTTGCCGGCGCCATTCGGACCGAGAAAGCCGCAGATGGATCCTGACTTTAGGCGAAGAGTCAGATCCGATACGGCGTGAAACTCACCGAATTGCTTGGAGACCCGATCCACATCCAGTGGGAACACAGTTGAGGGATCTTCAGTCATTATGCGTCGACGAAGTACACAGTCCTCAACAATTACCTGCCAGCGGGTGCCATGAGTTTGCGGTTCATGGTCAACCCCATTCGATTCGCTGCCAAGGCTTGATTGCGAAACTCGTCGAATTTCTTGATTTCATCGGGGCTCAGAAATCCTCCGGCTCGCTGAGCCGCTCGCTCCATGATTCCTACGAGCATTTTCAAGTTTTTCTCTCCCTCAGATTCCGAGGCGATATTCCTAAAGTTTAAGGTCGGAACGATCTGAAAATCCGCGGGTAAGCCTTGCGACTGGAGGGTTGCTTGCGTCTCCTCGCGCAACAAGAGATAGAGCTGCTTCCCTTTCTTTTCTCGCTCGGATTTTTCGCCGCTTAGCAACGGTTCAAACTGAATCGCGGTGAGGTGACTGCCGAGGTTTCGGCTGAATTCCTGGTATTGGGCCAATGCCTCCGGCCCCAATAGCTCGCGAACTTTCTCCTGGAGTGCTGCCTCTTGAGCTGCAAAGACGGGCTGCGATAAAATCGTGAGCGCCAATCCTAGGGGTGCTGCGATCACCGTCTGGTTTAACAGATATCCAGTGAGCGAGGTAACTGTAAGCACTACCCCCTGACCACGGAGCCATCCCTGCAGCTTGTTCAGGGCTCGATCCACCCGTTTCCGAGCGGCTTCTTCAGTCGTCCCCAAAAATTCACCGACAGCGGCATTGGGTTGTTGTTCGAAAAAGCGAAGCAAGATGGCGTTTCTATCTTCTGAGGGGAGTTGATTCACCGCTTCGTCCAAAATCGGAGCGATCTTGGACAACGCAGCCTCTGAATGATCTTCTCGGTGGTTCATTTCCGTCGCGATTCGTTCTCGAGTTACCCGCCGTCGTTCGGCTCGCAAATAGTTTCGCGCGACAAAGCACGTATGCCGATGCAACCACCCTCCTAGCAACACGTCCCGAGGCAATGTAGCTGCCGTCCGTGCTAGATCCGGCAGAACATTACAAAACTGTCATCTCCCAGAAATCCTCAGGTCATTCGGATGCTACAGGTTAGCCGCATGAATGAATTGTCGTTCTCGCATCAGAATACCAGTCGTCGACTCCAAATCCGGGCAGTGGCTTTGGGCTTACTGGCCGTTGGCAGCGCCGTCACCCTGGCCTTGGGACCTCTCCATGCCAAGGATTCCTCGAAATGGTCCGTCCCCAAACTGACACTTCGAGACACACCCGTTAACCGCGGAACAATCACCACCAGCTTCGCACCTGTGGTCAAGCAGGTCAGCCCCAGTGTTGTTCGTGTCTTTGTGGCCGCGACCCCTAAAGTTGCTGCCTTCAATGTTCCCGATGAATTGAGCGGAAATCCCTTGTTCAAACGATTTTTTGGGGATGAATCGCCGGAACGCCGGCTGGGCCCCGGTCCTAAGCAACGGGGAGTCGGCAGTGGCGTCATTGTCTCCGCGGATGGATATCTCCTCACAAATAATCACGTCGTAGACAAAGCGGAAGAAGTCCGAGTCGCACTTTCAGACGGAACCGAGTATCTCGCCAAAGTGGTGGGTAAAGATCCCAAGACCGACATCGCTGTGCTTAAGATTGATGCCAAAGACCTCCCGGCCATTCAAATCGCCGACAGCGATATGATCGAAGTGGGAGATGTGGTCCTGGCGATCGGTAATCCCTTCGGAGTCGGACAAACGGTCACCAGCGGCATTGTGAGTGCGACTGGGAGAGGCAGCCTGGGGCTCGATTACGAGGACATGATCCAGACC
>SXSK01000310.1 GCA_005793375.1 Verrucomicrobiales bacterium
GGCACGCAAAAGTCGGGTAGTTTACCTATAACTCCTCGGACCTCACCGCGGCTCCGTCCAATCACGGAATAAATCGGGCGTTCACACACCTCCCCATTCTCAAAATTCGTCCTCGCCCGATCTATTCCGCTTCGGGATTAGTCGCATGTTCGGCCCTCAGACCAATCCCTCGCCCAACCTATTGACGCTGTTGATCGGCCGTTCCGAAGGCAATCCCTTCTATCTCGAGGAACTCCTCAACTTCCTCAAAGCGCAGGGCGTTTCTCCCGAGGACCCAAGGGCTGCCGGAGCCCTGGAGCTGCCAAATAGTCTCCACAGCCTCATCCTGAGCCGTATCGATCAGTTAACTGAAAGTCAGAAGACATCCTTGAAGATGGCGAGTGTCGTGGGACGGGTCTTCTCACTCCACACACTGTTGAACGTGAACCGAGCCCTCGAGGAACCTCGACTGACCTCCGACCTCGAGCAACTCGACAAGCTGGAACTCACACCCCTCGAAAACCTTGAGCCGGATCCCACGTACGTTTTCAAGCATGGCGTGACGCAGGAGGTGGCTTACGAAAGCCTGCCTTTCGAAACACGAGCCAAGTTGCATCGGGACATCGGCAATCACCTCGAAGCCACCGAGGTTGAAACGAATAACGAGCAACTGGACCTGCTGGCATATCACTTCGATCGGAGTGATGATCTCCGCAAGAAACGGGATTACCTTCTAAAAGCTGGCCAGTCCGCCCAAGCCCGCTACGCGAACGCCTCAGCCATCGACTACTATCGAAAAGTCCTACCCCTCTTATCTCCTGACCAGCAGATCCCGGTTCTGATCCAACTAGGCCAAGTGCTCGAACTGGTTGGCAAATGGCCCGAAGCTGGGGAGAGTTACCAATCCGCACTTCAACTCGCGCTCGATTCCAAGGATCTACTCATGGAAGCCCGCTGCCGAAGCGCATCGGGCGAACTGTTTCGCAAAGAAGGCAAATATGTCGAGGCGTTGCAACGGCTGGAAGAAGCGCAACGACTTTTCGAACAGGCAGGCGATGAGGCTGGCCAAGCCGAAGTGCTCCATCTCTCCGGCACCGTCAATGCCCAACGCGGCGAATTCGAACGCGCTACAACCCTCTATAACCAAAGCATGGCCATCCGGGAGCGCCGTGATGACAAATGCAAGATTGCGAGTCTCCTGAGTAATCTTGGGATCATCGCCTGGTTCCGGGACGACTTGGTTCGCGCCCGCGAATTGTATGAGTCGAGCCTTTCGATCCGCCGATCCTTGGGGGACCGATGGTCTATCGCCAATTCGCTGAACAACCTCGCGCTGCTGCTCGGCGATCTCTGTGAATTCGCAGCCGCACGAAATCTCCTGGAAGAATGCCTGGCCATCAACCGTGAGTTGGGCGATCGGTGGTCCATTTCCAATGCATTGAGCAGCCTCGCAGACGTCGCCCTCGATCAAGGCGATTGCACCACCGCTCGCAACCTCCTCATCGAGGGCGCTTCGATTAGCCGCGAGCTCGGGGATCGCGTGGCCATTTCCTTCATCCTCGAACAATTCGCCCAACTCGCCGCCGGCGAACAAAAAGCACGCTTTGCCTTCACCCTTGCCGGAGCCGCCGCCCATCTCCGGGAGTCCATTGGCACTGCCGGCCCACCCAATCAGCAGGCTCGACTCAAGAAATGGCTGGATAAAGTCAGCCAGCTGTTACCCGAAGCCGATCGCGACGCCGCGCAAAAACAAGGGCGTGCACTCAGCCCTGACTCTGCCCTCGACGAAGCCCTTGCAGAGAGTCCACTCACCGAATCCACCCAGTGAACCGACGAGGCAATAACAAGGCGCCTCCCCCCAATCACTTTCGCGCCTCCAGGCTGGCGTCTGGCCTCCGACTGTGGTTAATCCGCCCGCATGAAAACTGCCGCCCTATCCATCGGTATGAGTGTCCGCCATCCCAGCTATGGCATCGGAACCGTCAAAGCCATCACCGAACACTCGGTGGATGTCGCTTTCAACGACATGAAACGAACCGTGCATGCCGAAACCAGCGGTTTGGAACCTGCAGAGGCCCAAGCGGAAGTCTCCGGTTTGACCCTCCCACTCCAGACGTTATTGCGGCAGGTCGTGGATGCCACTATCGACCGACTAGGCATCGAGAAGCCCGATTCTTCCGTCCAGGAACTCGCCCCTCGTTGGCGCGCTGGGAAATTGGTGCTGCATCCCGCCGATCCAGCACTCGCTACCAAGGAAATGGAGATCGAACTCTTCTTCCACAAGATCGTCATGATGCGCAATAACCTCCGCGTGCTGGAGCAGAAAATCAACGGCAGCGAGAACCTCAGTACCGCCGACAAATTTGACTGGCAACAATACATCACCCGCTGTTACGGCTCCATGACGACCTTCAATCTCCTGTTCAAAGAGAAGGAATCTCAATTCTAAACCGGAATTATCCAAGCCCTGCACTGGGATTTACAATCCATTGACACCGCGCCCGCAGTCCTCGGATTAAGTTTCCGCAGTGACACTTCGTTTGACTGTGTCCGCAAACTTCATGCATTCACGCCGCATCTTGGTGGTGGAAGATGACGCAGCCATTCGACGTGGCATCGTGGATGCCCTCACGTTTTCTGGCTATGAGGTGCTTCAATCAGGCCACGGCATCGAAGCCCAAAAGCTGGCCATGTCAGCAAGCATTGATCTCCTGCTTCTGGATGTCGTGCTCCCTGGTTTGAGCGGATTCGAAATCCTAAAGGCCGTGCGCACGATACGACCCATCCTGCCCGTAATCCTTTTGACGGCACGAGGAGAGGAGTCCGACAAGGTCAATGGATTGCGTCTGGGCGCGGACGATTACGTTGTCAAGCCATTTAGCATCCGTGAATTGATTGCACGCGTGGAAGCCGTCCTCCGTCGCTCGCCCGAACGTCCGAATCAAATCGAACAACTCACGGTGCCAGGCGGTGTCGCCGATCTCGCTCGACGCGAAGTCCGCTTCAAAGACGGCTCACGTTCTGAGTTAAGTGAACGCGAAGTCGATCTGCTGCGGTATCTGGCATCCAACCCAGGACGCGCCATTTCTCGCGACGAAATCTTGATGCGCGTGTGGCGCCTGGATCCGAGACATCTCGAAACCCGGACTATTGACATGCACATCGCCAACCTACGCACTAAAGTCCGGGACACTGCTTCCGAGCCAAGGGTTGTTTTGACCGTGCGTGGAAAAGGCTACATGCTTGGAACGTGTGGCTCTCCGTGACGTCACCATGAATCGTCCTCGCCAAACTTGGATACTGTTTGGGCTGAGTTTGATAGTTGTCCTGATTGCTCTCAGCCGAGTGACTCACGCAGCACTGAGTCTGGATAATGCGAGCCGGATCGCTGTTCAACAGTCGGGGGTGGAGGAGCGGGTACGCTTGGCCCTTTGGCGCATGGATTCGGCGCTCGCATTGCTGATTGCCGAAGAGGACGCACGGCCGGAATCCACGTATGAGGCCTTCTATCCCAGCCAAAACGCGTTCCGACAATCTTCTCTAGGCTTCCGCGTCGAGGGGGTGATCTTGCCCTCGCCACTTTTGACCCACTCTTCGAGCAACGTTTGGCTTCACTTCCAGTTCGGTGCCGATGCCTCCATTCGATCCCCTCAAGTCCCCACCGGAGAATTCCGTTTTCTCGCCGAGTCGAATTCCGTCCCTTTCGAGTTCTTGGATACCTCAGCACTTCGCCTGGCGCGCCTTCGGACACTTTTGGAAGCCGCCAGTTCGCCATTATCGCTGAAGCCATTAACAACGCGGGACGATTCACCTGAACGTTCCAGCTCAGCCACCCAAGTCGGACTGCTCACAGCGTCCTGGGTATCCGGAGAACTCCTCCTGTCACGCTATATCCAGAGGTCAACTGAGTGGTGTGTCCAAGGATGCTGGCTGAATTGGAACATGATCCAACGAGGATTGCTAAAATCCATCGAGGATCTACTCCCCGAAGCCACCCTCGAATTGACCGAAACTCTCGCCGCCTCTCAACCAGCGCATCAACTGGTCGCCCTGCGTGGTGTCCCTCTCGAATTGCAGCCTGGCAGTGTTTCATTGCCATCGTTGGACTCTTGGTCGCCGACCCGAATCACTCTTACCATGGCTTGGGTGGCGTTTCTTTGCGCCGCATCAGCTGTCGCACTGCTCCTCAATGGCGCCGTGTCTCTAAGCGAGCGCCGTGCGGCGTTCGTGTCTGCTGTCACGCACGAATTGCGCACCCCTCTCACCACGTTTCAGATGTATTCTGAGATGCTCGCCAACGACATGGTTCAGGACCCTGCCCAACGCCGACGTTATCTGGAGACCCTCTGTGCTGAAGCCGGCCGTCTGGGTCATTTAGTCGAAAATGTTCTCGCTTATGCACGCATCGAACGAGGCAGTGCGCGTCGACGAGTCGAACTCATCACCGCCCAGAATTTGGTCGACCGAATTTTGCCCCAATTGCAGCGCCGCACAGAACAAGCCGGCACACACCTAATTTGCAACCTCAGACCCGAAATAGGGCCCGTTTCGATCCATGTGGATGTTGGCGCCGTGGAGCAGATCCTGTTCAACCTCGTCGATAACGCCTGTAAGTATGGCAGCGGCGCCCGCGTCGGCGCTGCGCCCATTGAACTGGAAATACAAATCCGCCGACGCAAGACCATGGCTCTCCGGGTTCGCGATCACGGTCCAGGCATCAAACCAGACGTCGCCGCCAGACTGTTTGAACCGTTCTGCAAATCCGCCAATGAAGCGGCCTCCACCGCCCCTGGTATTGGATTGGGGTTGGCGCTCTGCCGACGACTGGCTCGAAGCATGGGAGGCAATCTGATTTGGGATGCAACTTCACCGGAGGGCACGTGCATGGAGTTACAGCTGCCGCTCACCTCCACGGGGACGGAACCGACGATCGCTTAGAGCCAAAATCAAAGTTCGACGACACGCAACCATCCGTGGTTGCCAAAGTGACTCCGGAATGTTTCCTGAGCCAGTTCCGCCCTCGCCAGACTGGAAAAAATAGCAAATGTCGTGGAACCGCTTCCCGACATGAGAGTTCCCCAAGCGCCTGCACCGCGCAGCTCTTCCTGGTAAAGCCACAGGACGGGATATTTTCGAAGCACGGGAAGTTCCAGTGCATTGTATAGAGCCGCCCCAGCCTGTGTTTGATCCCCCGTGCGAAATGTCTCCGCCAGACCACGCGCACGGCCGGGGTTACCATTGAGGGCTTCGGGAAACTGTGTCGAAAGCGCTGAAAACGCCCACGGTGTCGGAACCCCAAATCCCGGATGGAAGAGAAACAATCCACAGCCGCGGAGCATATCGAATGGAAGAAGCGGCTCAATACGGTCCCCGCGTCCGAACCCAAGAGCCGGGTAGGGTTGGAGAAAGAAGTTCACATCGCTCCACAACGTGGCGGCGATCGACCCCAAACATTCAAGGCTCAAAGGACCGCCAAAAAGCTCGTTTAGCAGGACTAGGGTCTGAGCCGCGTTGGCGCTGCCGGCTCCTAAGCCGGCCGCCAATGGCAATCGCTTTTCCAAATGCAATCTCACCCCATCACGAATCCCCGACGCTTTCAGGAAAGCACTTGCGGCTTTATGAACCAAGTTCGTTCCGTCGATGGGCAGTTCCAGGTTGGAGCAGGTCAGTTGAATCCCCACCCCCTCCCGCTCTCCGGATAACTCGTCGCAAAGAGGCACGGGTAAAAACACGGTTTCCAATTCCGTGAACCCATCCGTCCGCTTCCCGAGGGTGTTTAACAGCAAATTGACTTTGCAGTGGGATGAGCGGTGGACACTCATGAAGAAACAGGTTGGAGTTTAACTTTAGAAACGCGAATTCAGCGCCCACAAGACGCACCCGATCGATTGTGAACGGCTTAAGTCATGGTCAATACTCCGACCAAGTGGTACGATGTGCCTCCACAAACACCTTCGACGGCAATATCTTGCGTCAGATCGCGAGAAGGCAACTGGCATTTCCAGGTTCAATCCTTATCAATGAAAAAGCGCGCCAGGGTTGCTGGCGCGCTGTTTGGTTGGGTCTGAACTCAATCGAAAATGTGAAAACGGCTGCCAGGAGATATCGGGAAGATGTCGCCGGAGGTGTCAAAGCCGATATAATTGTCAGTCTCGAGAGTCGACGACGAGGTGTGCCGCGGGCGAAAGCTGTCAGGGTAAACCGGATTAACGGGTTTGATGTAGGGGTCGCTCGGAATCGGGAAGGTCACCACCTCAAATGCGCCAACTACCGTGCGGCCGATCGTGCGATTGATCCCATGAAACAATCCTGCGGTCTTGCCCACTTCAGGGCCTTCCCAGAGTGTGGTTTGCTCCACCGAACGGCGAATCTCGCCCATCCGTACCGGTTCCATCAGATTATTCACGCCTCGGCCGAGTTTATGTTCGGCATCTACGCAACCGGTCAGGACGGTCACTGCGGCCGCGAGAAGGACAACTTGCTTCGAAGAGTTGCGCATATGATTTCTTTGAATGCCTCCAGCCTACGCAGCAGGTCATTCAAGTAAAGGGACAATTTAATTGGGTTTTCGTGTCGGACTATTCCAAACCCGCTTTCAAGGCAGCCTGTTCTTTCCGAAACCACATCCAGGCAATGAGCACACTGATCTCGTAAAGCGCATGGAGCGGCAGGAACAACAAAAGCATCGTCAACGGATTACCATCCGGAGTCACAAACCCACAGAGCACCAAACCAACGACCACCCAGTACGCCCGAAAATTCGACAACTTCACGTGGTCCAAGATTCCGATCTTGACCAGGCTCAGTAGCACCAGCGGCAATTCAAAGGACACCCCAGTTCCCAGCATGAACCAACACACGAAACTGATGTAGTTATCCGCACGCCACATTTCAGAACTGAACCCAAGCCAGTTCGCAAAGGCCACCGTCGTGCTTAAGCAAATCACCAGCACCAGCAAGTAACAGAATGCCACTCCCGTCAAAAACAGGAACGAACCAATACCCGCGGCGCGAAAGAGGAACTTCTTTTCATGCACATGCATCGCTGGCAGAACGAATTGCGCAATAAAGAACATTACGAAGGGCGCCGAAACCGTAATGCCTCCAAAAATCGCAATCTGCATCATCAGGACAAACCCCTCCACCGGCCCGAGGATGCTCAACTGAACCGTCATGCTGCGGGCAGCAGCTGGCGGCGGATTGGTGTCCAATTCCATTCCCAGCAGGAATCCACCCCCTGGCATGCCCTCCAATTGGCCGGGTTCAATCTTCACCGGCTGAATCCGCAGGTAACTCGTCGTGTTCGTCGGCAAGCCAGCCAATGGAAAATCTACCGCACGAGACCGATGGAACAGATTGGTACCCAAACTCACCACCACCAACGAATCCTCTGAAGTTCGAACCTGCTCCGCTCGCTCCAATGGCCATGTCAAAAACTTGATGATCTGCTTGGCCCCCCCCAAACAGACGATGAACCCCAAAAAAATCGCGACCGCAGACTTGATCAATGTCCAGCGAAGATCCTCCAAGTGCTCGAGGAACGTCTTAACCGGTCCACCGCCTTCTTCTTCGGGATTGTGTGACTGATGACGGATGACCTCGAGCTCTTCAGCCATGCCAGGAAGTTGAATCGATGGAAGCGTTGTAGAAATATGACGTCACTCAGTCGGAAGGAAACGAGACAAAAGACCCGTTTTCCATAGGCGATCCCCGACCGAGCCAGTCCTGCCCTCGTCTGGTCGAGTTGCTTATGCTTTGTCGGAATGACTCACAGTGTCGGTTGGACGGCGTGGTGCTGGGGGCGCCGGCGTTGTATCTTCAGCATCCATCGCACGATGCACCTCATCCTGCACGTCGCGTGACGCTTTTTTGAACTCCTTGATGCCGGTACCAACCCCCTTCATCAGTTCCGGCACCTTCTTGGCACCGAACAACACCAGCACCACGATGGCGATCCACATGATCTCTGTGCCGCCCAACATTGCCAAAATCGGAGTAGTCATATTCAGAAGCATGAACTGTTTCCTCTAAACTAGTGGTGGACCGGCAGCGGGTAAAGGCACAAAAGCGGCCTCCGAATCGCTGGGGCGCATCTCCGAGTCGCCGACAATTAGAGATCGGTTGTCCCGGGAATTCCCCCAAAGTGGCGGAGGGCCACCGCGCCAAAGGCGACGCCGACAACTCGGAAATGCGCCCGAATTCCTGAGACGACGCTTTAACGCCCCATTGATTAACCGGACGCGAGACCACCAACCATCCCTCGACGACGCGCTTTAAGCTTCAGCCATTCACCCGATCTGAGAGCCCCAACCCCGGAGGAGAGGGAGCTTTTGTCCCGCGACGACAGCCCATCGGGAGACATCCGTTTTTGCCCGGATGAAACTGCCCGCGACGCCAGCGTTGCAGCTGACATCGCAGACAAAGTGTGTCGACAGCAGGGCTTGAAGCCAGAATTACCGATTGTCTAGTGGCTTTAGCAGGATGAATTCGGCGCGCCGATTCTTCGACCAAGCCGACTCATCGTGGCCTTCCTCGGCGGGTTTATCCTCACCGTAACTGACGGTGCGGACGCGATCTCCACCAATCCCCAGGGTGTTGAGATACTCGCGTGCCACCAACGCCCGCCGCTCACCCAACGCGCGATTGTATTCCTCGGTGCCACGCTCATCACAATGACCTTCGATCAACAGGCGGTCGGAGGCATTGCTCTTCAGATGTTCACCTACAGCCGCCAACTTAGCGCGCTCCTCAGAACGGATCCGGGCACGATCGTATTCGAAATACACTGTGTTGCCCTGGAAAGCGGCGCGATCCATGGCCATGTTTTCAAACACTTCGCGATTTCCAGCCTCGCCGCCACCCGCCTCGGGATTGGGATTCACGATGTTCCCTTCAGACCCCGTCAGCGGTCGCACCCCGCCGTTCGGATCTAGTGGCAACGGTCGGGTCGATTCCGGGAACCCACCGGTGTTGCGCCCACGATTGGCGCCAATCGGATCCGCCGGCCCGGATTCTCCTGGCACATTGACCACGCGGATTTCAGGTGTGTACCCTGGGATGGGTGTCACATTGTTTTTGGGCTTGCGGGTACAGCCTGTGGCACCAAGTACCAGCGCCATGAGCAGGACGATCGAACTATTGCGGACCAAACGAGTCATAATTCCTGTGGGTTGCGGGGTTTAGCGCGCCCAACTGGGCTGGGAGCAACTTCCCGAAATTTGTGCGGCATCCTTCACTTGACCGGTTTTCACGTCAAGCAGCGACAAAACGCGCTTGCCGTTTACCCGCTTCGTGAAGATCAAAGTACGTGAATTGGGGGACCATGAAGGATCTTCGCCCGGGCAAAGACGCTTCACCTCACCGCCACGCCCCCCGTTGGCTTGGACAATACAGATCTGAAATCCACCGCTGACGGCCTGTGTAAACGCAATCAGCGAACCGTCCGGTGACCAATCCGGCTCCGTTGCATTCTGAATGCCCCCAGCATTCACCTTCTGCATGGCGCCTCCTGAGGCGGACACAGCGTACAGCATCGCACGGCCCGTCTCGCGAGACGAAAAACAAATGGTCTTGCCGTCCGGAGCCCAACAGGGAGAAGACTCATCCTCTCGTGTCTTGGTTAGTTGCACCGGATTTGACCCATCAATTCCCAGCACCCAAACATCCGGACTGCCCGACTTGCTGAGAATAGCGGCGAACCGTGTTCCGTCTGGAGAAACGTTGGCACTAGTATTAAGTCCTGAAAACCGAGCAATCGGGGTCCGATTGCCATCGGCCCGATGCATGTAGATGTCTGGGTTGTTGGCACGGTAAGACGTGTACAGAAGGTTTCGCCCGCCCGGCGCCCACGTCGGCGCGGCGACAATCGACCCGTCTTCGGTCAACTTCACGGCATTGTGGCCATCGAAGTCTGCCACATAAATCTCACTGTTCTTGCCCGTATCCACCTTGAAGGCAATCCGCGTCCGGCCAATCGGAGGCAGGTTCAGCGTGGCCTTCACAATGTCATCCGCCAACCGGTGCGCTCGAGCCCGTTCCGAGGCATCCGTGTACGCATTGGAGAAATGGACCTGCTTATTGACGGTTTCCGTCAGAGTTCCCTCCAATTGCCCTCCCTTAACGCCCCCGGAAACTGTGTACTTGGCCCGATCGGCAGAAACCACCTCAAATCCAACGATGGCCAAGTCCTGTTTCAGGACGCTCTCTGTAACCCCGGTAAAACCTGCCAGTGAGATCGGAGTCGCTTTGGCGGCCGAGGTTCCTACGGTCAAGTCCTGGCCAAGACACCGCTCCGCAGGGAACAGCACAACCAGTAGCAGCGCGGTGCCAGTCATCAGCCATTTGTGCGTCTTGAGAGCGATCATAGATCTTACCGGCCTTCTACCGTGAAATTAATCGTGAATATACGTTCCGAGTCCTTCGTGGTCTCAGGAAACGGCGCCGTAAAGGTCACACTCTTCAACACCCGATCCGCCGCCTTATCTACCGCCGGAATCCCGGACGGTTGCAGAATCCTGGATGACAGAACCACACCCGTCCGCTCGATGGTCACAGCCGCCTTCACTGCCACAAAAGAGTCCACGACGGCATCTGGCCGACCCCGGTCCCACCTCGGTTTATAGATGTTGTAGAGCAAATTGTTATAGCTGATGTAAGCTTCGCCACCCGATCCAGACGGCATCTCGATCTTCGTCGAGGTAAGCCGTTTGTCGAGACTGGACGCACCAGAAAGTGCAGCCTTGGCGGCACTGGCAAATCCTTCCTTGATGGCGCGCTGGCGCTGCTCGGCCGCTTCGCGATCTCGTCGCTGCTGCTCACGGACGGCCCGAACGGCCTCCACTTCCGATGCCGATGGTTTCACAACGGTTTTGGCCACTTCGATTTTGCGAGCGACTGGCTTTACCGAATCTGGATTGTCCGCAGGCGATTCTTTGACACTCTTGGTGGCATCCTTCGCGACCTGGGTTTTGGGCTGTTTGACCGGCTCAGGTAACGGTTTGACCGGTTCAGGTTTTACGGGAATTGGTTTCAGCTCTGCGGGGTTGGGTTCCGACCGTTGCGGTTCCACTGGCTTCGGAACAACCGGTTGCTGCTTGGTCGGCGGGGTGGATTCAGTCGAGGGTGGGGTCTTTGGCGGCGTCGTAGTCGGTGGGGTAGGAACGCCGCCACCCGAAAACGCCGCATCGACAACCTTGGTAGGAATGACGTCTACCAAACGCAATTCCACGGTCTCTTCCGTCTCCTGTCGCGAGCCAAACGCTGCGCCAAGTACCAACAACCCCAATCCAGCGAGATGTGCCAGAACGGAGCCAGTCAGACAAGTTCCAGTGTTCGACTTCATCGGGAACGCGGAGGACCAGCTGGAGGTTGTGACGCTAGGCCGATCTTGATCCCAAGGCGCGTACACAAATCGAGAATTGCATAGGGGTGTTTATAAGCACCGTCCCCATCAGCACGCAAATTCACCACCAAATTCGGCCGCACGAGCCGCAGCGCAACCAGATCGGTCTCGAGCTGAGCTAGCCCTCTCGGAAGCACCCGGCCGTTCAGTACAAACGCGCCTTGGGAACTCACTTCGACCGTGGCCATATCATTTCGGTCAATTTTGCGGTTCGTGCCAATACCGCTCGGGAGATTTAGGTCGAGGCTTTGTTCGAGCAGCGGTGTGGTGATGACGAAGATGATCAGCAGGACAAACGCTAGATCCAACAACGGGGTGATGTTGATCTCATTGAGCGTGACGAGCGAATTGCGTTGTGAGAAACGGCGCATGACCAGATTACCAAAGCCGCGGCAGCTGGAAACCAGAGACGAGGATTAATACCACAATGGCGAGCAGAATGCCTATAAGGGTTAAACCGACGTACAACAGGTTGACGGAGCGACCTTCGCTCCCCTTCACGCGATCTTTCACCGATCGGTGCAACCGGCGTTGACACTTTTCGCAACGGGAGTTGACCCGGGGATTCTTGGCACCGCACCGCTGGCAAAAGACATGGAGGTGCGCCGTGCATTGGGCACAACGTTCCGCATCGGTCTCATTCAAGTGCTCGCACTTGACGCATAATACCCCCCGTCGAGTCAAATCCACCGACTCCAGCCCCGGCAGAGGGCCCTCTTCGGAAAAACGCGTCGCCTGGCTGGCAACCCACTTGGATGGGTCCTGAGTAACCGGCTCGCGCTGCATCCGCTTCTTGGATTCTGAGTCACTCATCCTCGCGTAAAAATTCGGTTTCCATCCGGGAGACCAGGCTCTGGGCAAAATTGTCGAGCTCCACAGTGAGAACCCGAAGGGTATGCACTAACCAATTGTACCCAAACATGGAGGGAATCGCAACCAAGAGGCCCGCCACGGTGGTTATCAGCGCAGCAGCAACACCCGGCGCCATGGATGCCAAATCTGCGCGTCCCCCTTTCGCGGCTGCCGCCGCAATACCTGAGAAGGCTGCCATGACGCCCCAAACCGTGCCCAACAACCCCAAAAAAGGGGCGCCACTGACCGCAATAGCCAGCAGAATAAGCCCAGACTCCAATCGCAGCGCTTCACGGGCCACAGACCCCTCCAATACCCGCTTCACATGCTCCATGGACTTCAGGGATAGATGATGACGTCGACTTTCACCACCCCGCCGCAGTCGACTATCCAGCTCAATGCAACCGTCCTGATAGACCGAGAACAGTGGACAACCCTCCACATTCAAGCGCTTGTCAAATATGGTGAACACAGACTTCTGATTTCGAAATTCCTCACTGAAATGGCGATTGAGCCGTTTCGCTCGGCGCATCTGAAGCGCCTTCTGAGCCATCGTAGACCAGGCAAAAATGGAGAATATCGCCAGGATAACAATAATGATCTTGGCCTCCAAAGTTGCTTGGTTCCAGACATAGAACAACTCGTTCTGACTGGCAGCAGCAAGCAGGCCTGCAAAAGGATTCATCGTTGATTAGGTGCTTTTCCCCACGTATGCGTTGCTTCGTGTAGCGACAGCACTTCGCCGCGTCAAAATGTTTTACTGGAACCAATTGACGGGGTTCGACGTCGAGGAATCAAGTCAGCTTCAACAGGAAATGAGCTGTCTTTCACACCGCTTCACTCTGTTGGTGAACAATTCCGAAGGTGTTATTTCCCCCATCCAGCCTCGGTTTCATCTCGGATATCGCCGAGCCATTCCTCGATTTGCTTGTCCCTTCGAGCCATCTCCCTAATGCTGCGGGACCATTTTCAAGTCCTAAGCGGCATTTCTGATGAGCGCCCCTGCGATCCCCCCCGAGCCCGGTCCCCAACCGGCCCCCACCCCACCCGTGGCGCCAATGCCAACCCTCGATACCCTGGACTGCCTCGTCCCTTACCCCAAGTACACCGTCATGCTGGCCTGGCCCATCTCTCCCCAGCCAGATCCCCCCCCCCATCTGGTACTGGCCACTCGCGATACCAAAAGAGAAGTCCAAGAATTCCTCAGTGCCCAGGCGGTCGCTTGGACCGAGATCGACCCCATTAACGCGATTCAATGTTCAGCCAACGCGCAATTGTCAGCCTCTCCCCATTCGCCTGGATCATCAGACGAACGCATTACCCACCCCTGCCAGAACGCCGAATCGGCCACCCTCGAAACCGAGCCCTGCCTCCAACTCGATAGCCTTCAAAACTCAATCGATGCGACGGCAATGCTTGAGTCCCTGATCACCTCGACGCGCATCGCGTCCAGGGAACGATTTCGACAATGCTGTCAGACACTCGAGGATCAGGGTTTCCTGCGAACCCCCCGAGCAGACGTCGTCATCCTTCAAACCTCTCCGGATTCCGCTCCGCTCAGCGGCGCTCCCCAAAACTTCACCTCGGCGAACCAACCCACCGACATCGCCGTGGCAACGGTGAGCCTCGGTGATCCTTGCGGATTGAGCCCTTGTGAAAGCACCAAAACGGCAGTCACCAACGCCCTTCGCCGACTGGTATGCTCAGGGGCCACTCCAACTCATATCCAGTTTCTAGCGGCGACCCCTGCCAGTTCGATGTCGGATTCCTCCGGCAGTCACCGGGAAAACGCTCCAGGCCTGACCGACACCAGTTTTCATTTCAAGATCCAATTAGTCACGGGATTCGACCTGCCCCATCAACCCGATTCCTTTTTGGCCTTTGGAATCGTGGAGGAGTCCCAGCACATGACTACCCCGTGGTTCAAGGACGAAGGCGATGCCATCGTATTGATCGGACATCCCATCGATTGGGAAGACCCACTCCAAGGTTTAGGCGGAAGTTCATGGCTCCGGGTCATACACCAGCTCCGAACTGGCCGACGATCCCTCTGCAACCTGATCGAAGCCAGATGCCTCCACGAAGCAGTGCGTTCTCTGATCTACGGGGGCGCTGTGAAAAGTGCCTGCGGCTGTGATGAAGGCGGATTGGCGGTCCGCGTCGCCGAATGCTGCATGGGGCCATCGGGAGAACCCAACACACCACGATTGCTCGGTGCGGAGTTGGACCTGACGGTTTTGAGCCCTGATAACCACACACCGGTGACAACCACAATTTGCAAGGAGGCGTGGTTGTTTGGAGAATCTCAAAACCGTATCCTGATTACCACGAATCCGCTGGATGCCGGTAAAATCCTCGCTCAGGCCAAAATTTTGGGCGTCCCTGCCGTTCTTATTGGACGCGTCGGCGGCACTCAACTTCGCATCAAATCGTCGCAATCAGAGGACAGCTGGGATCTCCATCGGTTGTACAATCTTCGGAGGGAGGCAGCGACGCGCTGAGGGTTGGACTATTTTTGAAACGGGTTACTCGACGATCCACGAGGATCCGAGGCACCTCGACCTGACTTCGAAGCTGGTGTTACTTCTATCTTCTTGGGGTCAAATGGGTTTTTTGTAGCCCGAGAATCGATAGGGATACAAGCGGCGCCCCACAGCATCCAAATCCAGCCCACCAATAGATGCAGCCCAAATCCGGCAATCAGTCCGGGCATTTGGATCACATGCGTGGCATATAGAAACAGACAAACCGACATCCAAAGGGATCCAAACAACAAGCCAGCCGCCGCGAGGCGCCAGGCAAGGCCTAAGGTGGGTCGACGCCTTAAAAGAACCAGCCAGATCACTGCAATCGGTGCATACGCCGTCGACACCACCCACCAAATCGCAATCAACCAGACAATAATCGCAATCAATGTGCCCAGCAGTACTACCCAACTGTAGGCCCCCCACCAAGCTGTGCCCACCACGCGCCCCGTTTCGAACCGCAGGGAGGCCGGGTAAGGAATCTGAATGCTTCCAAATAGACCCTCGAGAATCACTGCGAAACGCCGCGCAGTAATCTGAAGGTCCGCAGTCTGTCCAAAAACCAGCGGACTATCCACCTCGACTGACAGCGAGAGAAACCCATTCTCCGCCAGGTTCTTCGCCTCCGGTTTGGACCAGTTGAGTTCACCTCGTTCGACCTTCACCACATCCGGCCAACCGGCAAAACTCTTTGCGATTACCGGGAACCAACTGGTCCAAACACAGAATCCCGCCACCGCCGCCGCCGCTACGGCCACAAGCAGCTGAGTGCGCCAAAGAGTGCCGATTCTTCCGCGCGCAAGAACCGCCACCCCGCCGCCACTCAGCGGCAACCAAATCCAAGGAGTATGTTCTGTTCCCGTCGCTTCCACGGTGTGAACCATAGGGGGGCATTCGCCAGAGGAAACGTTAGACTCCGATTGGATGTCCAGTGAACGTTGCCCAACGACGGCCCCTGACTCTAAACTAAAACCGTGTGTCAGGCTTCTTGAGGTCCAACACTTGGATCCAGGTGTTGCGGTACCGCACGTCATGCCCTTCGCACTGCAGCTTCAACCCTCCTGGAGTATCGGTAATCCCTTTCCCCCCCTGATTGCCACCGTCAATCCCAGAGTTGGGACCACCCCAAACTTGCAGGATCGTTACATTCTCATGCACTCGCTTGCCGTTAAAGTAAACGGTCACAAGTGCCTTCTCTTGGAGCTTTCCCCCTTCAAATCGAGCGGCTCGGAAAACCACGTCATAACTGTTCCACTTTCCAACACCATGGTATGCGTCATAGGGCGATTCCGTCTGATTGATGACCGCTCCCATGCCATGTGAGGTCTTGTCGCCGTCCAAAATCTGAATTTCATAGCGGTTCTGCAGATAGACACCACTGTTGCCTCCAGGCTTCATCACAGCGAATTCAATGTGCAGTCGAAAATCGCGGTAGGCCCGTTTGGTCACAATGTCCGCCGCCCCATATTTCCCACCGTCCGCCGCCCGATCATCCGTCATGACCACCGTGCCTCCGTCCACAGGATCCGGCACAACCTGCCACCGGATTGGCATGGAGGACTTGAAGCCGGGCCCTTCCCAATAAACCCATCGCTCGTCCAAGGTCTTGCGAGTCCCATCGATCAGAATTTCCGCCCCGCGTATCGGCTTAGCCCCCACTCCAATGTGTTTATCTGCGGCTTCCAACTGAAACGCCCCCGGTATCCACAGTGCCGTCACAAGGCAAAGGCTCATCAATGAAGTGGTCATGGTTCTTTGAATAGTACCCCAATCACCCGACGAAAGTCGAGCCCGCTTCACCCCGAAAACCACCAAGGGGCACATCTCCGAGTGGCACGACCCGATTGATTTGGAGCGCGGCAGCCCTCTGCCGCTTTCCCCCACCAGCATCCCATGCGGCGCCGGCAACTCGGAGATGCGCCGACTACCAATGATCTGGATCACAAGTCGCGAGGGACGGCGGCTTGGCGCTTAAGGTTCACCACAAAAGCCCACGTCCTTGGCGTCGATGACCCGCTGGCGGTTCGAGCTTGGACCGCGAACAATCGAATTCGTTCTAAACTAAAACCGCCAATCACCTTCCCTAGACCGCTTTCGCCATCGCTGCGGCTTTGGCTCGGGCCGCGCGCACTTTCTCCGATGGGACATACCGTGAGATAAACTCTCGCCGGTACTCTCCAAAGGATCCATCTGCGAGATGCTTCCGGATATCCGCCAATACTTTGAGATAAAAATGACTGTTGTGAATACTGACCAAACGGAGGCCGAGGATCTCGTTCACATTCATCAGATGCCGAATGTAGGCACGTGTATGATGCCGACACGCAAAACACTCACAACCTTCCTCGATCGGCCCGAAGTCGGCCTTCACCGCACCTCCTTTTACCGCAAAGGTTCCCTTGCTCGTGAAGGCGGTACCGTTCCGTGCAATCCGTGTCGGGAGCACGCAGTCAAACATATCCACACCGCGCGCCACCAATTCCACCATTTGCGCCGGAGTGCCCAGACCCATCGCATAGCGTGCCTGTTGAACCGGAAGATGGGGCTCCGTCATCTCCACCGCCTTGAACATCTCCGGTTCCGGTTCACCCACACTGACCCCACCGATCGCATACCCATCGAAGCCGATCTCAATCAACCCTTCGGCACAGCGTTGCCTCAGATCTGGGTGAGCCGCACCCTGGACGATCCCAAAAACCAATTGGCCGACCGCCCGCGGCTGTTCTTTGCATTCACGCGCCCAACGCAATGTGCGCTCAACCGCCTTCTTCACATCGTCCACAGGCGTATCATGAGGCGGACATTCGTCGAACACCATCGCGACGTCCGACCCCAATAATCGCTGAATGTTCATACTCTCCTTGGGCCCCAGAAAAATGAGCGACCCATCCAAATGGGACCGAAATTCAACACCGTGCTCTTTGATCTTTCGAATCTGCCCGAGACTGAAAACTTGAAATCCTCCAGAATCTGTTAGGATCGGCCCGGACCAATTCATGAACCGATGCAACCCCCCCGCTTGTTGGATAATCTCCATCCCTGGCCGAATCGACAGATGATAAGTGTTCCCCAAAAGGATTTGCGTCCCCATCTCAAGCAATTCCCGATTATCAAGCGCCTTCACACTGGCTTGCGTGCCCACCGGCATGTACACAGGCGTTTCCACCACGCCATGCGCCGTGTGCAACCGCCCCAAACGCGCTCTCGAGCTCGAATCTGTCTTCAGCAATTCAAACATGTAATGGCGCCAACCTGCCGGGTGTGGGAGGGGGGTTCAACCGGGAAACCAAAGTTCCATCATTTTGCCAGAGCTGGCTATTCCTTCACAATTTGATCCAAAATGCTCGCCGCCAGTCGTGCGGATTGCGGGTTGAGGTGAGTGCCATCCGTAAAGCGAGGTTCGTGCCCCCGCTTCCGCAGTTCCAATCCCAAGTCTACCCGCCGGATCTGCAGTTCCGTCGCCAATCTACCGGTGAAATCCAATGGATGAAACTGGGTCTGAACAATGGAAGTGCTGATCGGGAACCGAAGCAAAATCAACCGGCGCCCGCGGGACTGCAGCCGTTGGCACAGCTCAAACACCCGTTGCTGGTGCGCAGCAAGTTCGGCAGGTGTGTTCTGGTCCAACCGCACTTCCTGTGTCGATGGCCCCACCGGGCTCGTACCGGCATCACTCGACGTCAGGTTCGACCCAGCCATCGCATCTTTGCGCCGTTTCAACCAGGAATAGATGAGGGAGGTCGGGCGAGTCTCTGCACGCAGCATCGGCGTTCTTCCCGCCAGTTTAAACCCGAATCCATTCACCGCGTTCCGAAGTGCGCGATCATTCACGCCCTCAGGAACCATCAGGAGATTGGCCTCGATGACCACCACCGGCGAGACCTCAGAACGCGACGCCAGCAACTCAAGCCCCAACAAAGGACCACTCCCGTCCAAACCCAAGTTCCCAATCCGTCCCAAAGAAGTCTCGTCGAAATACTCCGGCATCAGCCGACCCGTGATTGAGGAACCCACGATACTGGCGGGAGCCGGGTTGGCCAAAAGAGCCTCCTCCAAACGAATCAGATTGGATTGATAGTTGGATTCGGCAATGTGCGCCCGCCATCCAAACGAGCGCAACAAGCCGGCCCACGCCACCAGCAACCCAGCCGCCATGACAACGATGAGATAAGATTGAGACATGTCGCTGACTAGAACTGGAAATACACAAAATCACCGGGTGCCCCGTTGTTCACAATCGTCGCAAACAACATCAACGCGTACACCAAAGCCGTCAGGCGCCCCCATACGCTGAAACCCAGGCGCGCCTTTAACCGCTCCCGACCGATCGTCGAGGCGCCCCAAACATGATGAAACACCACCGGAATCGAAAAGACTCCGATCGCATAAAGTGCCTGAGGGTGTGCACCCATTGGATTGCGAACCAAGCACCGGGCATACTCGATCACGTGTTGAAAATCCGTCAGTTTAAAAAGCAACCAAAGCGAGGAAACCAGCGTGAACGTGAAGGCCACCTGCAAAAATGCCCACAGCCCCCATCTCTCCGATGGCTCCGCCCCACCCCGATGCCGCCCCACCAACCGTTCCAACGCCAAGAGAATTCCATGCGCCGTTCCCCAGACAGCAAAACTCCACGCCACGCCATGCCACAATCCCCCAAGAAACATGACCAGAAATAGATTCACATACGTCCGGGCTTCCCCCTTTCGATTTCCGCCCAACGGAATGTAGAGATATTCTCGAAGCCAGGATGACAGCGACAGGTGCCAGCGGCGCCAAAATTCCGTGATGCTGCGCGATAAGTACGGGTAGTTGAAATTAATCGGTAATTCGTACCCAAACAACTTGGCCAACCCCATGGCGATCATCGAGTAACCGCAAAAATCCGCAAAGATCGCAAACGAGTATCCGTAAAGCAACGCCACCAGATTTACCTTCGGCAACACCGTGAAGAGCGGGTACCGCAACGCCGAGGTCGCCTCCATCAAATTGTCCGCCACCACCATTTTCAGGAACAATCCCGCGATCAGCCGCTTAATCGCCGTATCCCAGTCAACGTCCTGAAAACGTTTCGCCCCGATCTGGTAGAAGAACTCGCCCGCTTTGACGATGGGACCCGCGATGAGTTGAGGGAAAAATGCCTTAAAGAACCAGACTCGCCCATGGAATGCCACCGTCTCACGCGGCGAGTGAGGAAAAGACAAACCCACCACACCCTTGGATCCAGCTCGGTAGACATCCACCACCAGACTGATCCCCTGAAATGTATAGAAAGAGATGCCGATCGGCAGCGGGATGTCCGTGATCCAATGCCCCCACTGCGCCCATAACTCCTGGGGCAACAGCAGCTTACCCAACAGCTTACCATACTTGAACAACCCCAAGGCCCCCAGATTGAACACCAGCGCCAGAATCAATACGAGACGCCGACGGCCAGGTGCCGGGTCCGGTTCCATCAGTCGGCGAGCAGCTTCCGCATTGACCGTGGTGCTCGCCACCAGCAGCAACGTCAGCCAAGGAGCATTCCACCCATAGAAAATAAAGCTGGCAATCGTGAGGATACTTACCTGCCAAACAGCAGACCGTCCGGCGTAGTGCAGCAAGAGCACCAGCGGCAGAAAAGCTGCAAAAGTCCAGCTGGTAAAATGCATCGGCGTTAGAGCGGTTGGAAACGGTGCGCCGTTCCCTAGTTAACCGCAGCCCGGAGGGCAAGCGGATTCCTGGGCCTACTCTGGCAACGGCCACGGCAACCGTAACAATCGATCGCCCACACAAGCCACTGCAAACCGGAACCGGGCCTCTGATGCCACAGGACCTAAAAATCGGCCGCGTCCCACATCACAACCCGCTGCACGCTCCGTAAACGCCGGCAACACCAAAACAGATTCACCCAGAAGAAATGAGGGACACCGCGCACAGCGATTCGCATTGCCTCGCAACGTAATGCTGGGGTGTTCATGGCCTACGATCCGGAATCCTCCCGATCCACCTGGCCCTCCATCCACGGTTCTAGGGGGCTCATCACCGTGCAAAAAGTGGAAGCGCCCGTCTCTAAACTCCGGCTCGCAACGAGCCGTCATCCCCCAGGATTCCAGCTGCCGCGGCAATCCTCGATCATGGTTCCCCAACACCAGTACCAACTCCGTTTGGGCAACCTCGCAAAGCGACACCAATTTGCGACATTCGGCTTCTAGAGCAGGAAGATTCCGGCTCGCATGCACCACATCGCCTACGACCACTAATCGCGCCGGCTCATAGTCCCAAATCAACTGCGCAATTCGCCCCAACCCACCTTCTTCGGTCGGCGGCACCGGCAATAACAACCCCCGCTGACGCTCGACCCAACCGTGCCCAAAGTGAGTGTCCGCAACGGCGACTGTTCGAGTCTCAACCAGCCAAATGGCTCGACGCGAATCCACCACGATTCCCGCCATGGGTTCTAAACAGCTTGCCATGGAACGAAGGGCGCAGACCGCTACCGCACCGCCACTTGGATTTAGTAGAACAACCGTCCCAACCGGCCCTGAGGCATGGCCGGCGCACCGGATCACCAAAAGGGTTGAATCGCGTCAGCGAAACTGAAGTTGAATCCCCGTGGTTTCCAGGGACGTACCCTCGAGCTCACTCAATCGGACCAGGGCTCGATTATAATCCGATTGTGCCTGAATCTCGTCGGAACGCGCCCGCGTCAGATCCCGCTGCAACTCCAACACGAAGAAACTCGTGCTCTTGCCATTCTCCAACTTGCGCTGTTCCGCATCCAACGCGGCTTCGGCATAGATCCGTTCCGCTTTGGTCGAATCAATCCGAGCCAGGGCTGCTTGCGCGCTCACGATCGCGTCATCAACCCCACGAATGGCGATTTGTTCAAGGCGCTTTAAACTGAGCAACAGTTGATCGTTGCGGAGCTTGGTCGATTTCATCGCGGCTCGCTCACGACGATTGCTCAGGGGAAAACTCAATCGAACCCCGACCGCGTGATTGGGATTTCGGCGCTCCTGGAGATCCTTCAACCCGGGCCCAAAATTTTCATCGAATCCACCAATTCCGTAAGAGCCTCTCAAGTCCAAGTCCGGAAACAACTGATTCTTGCGAAACTTCAACTGAATCTTTTGTCGCTCCAAATCAAGCTTTGCCCGAACAATGTCCGGCCGGATGGAGAGGGCTTTGTTCCAGCTCTCGATCCGGTTGAATGCCGTCGGAATGACACTCAGAGATTCAGAAGGCTCGATGGCCCCGTTGCCCCACCCCGCGAAATCATCCCCAATCAACGCCTTCAGGGAATTCTGTGAAAGCGTGTAGTTTGCCTGAGCCTGCAACAGCGCTGTTCGCACCTGAGCCACTTGTGACTCCGCCCGCTTTTCATCCAGCGGGGCCAGCATGCCAATTTCAACCCGTTTCTTTTGCTCCGTTAGGAACCGCTCAGCCGTCTCCAACGCCTTTTCCTGAACTCGGACCAATTCACGCTTCGAAATCAGATCAAAATAGGCGCTTTGTACATCCGATACGGTCTGAATCAACTGCCCCCGGACGTCCGACTCAGTCTGCTTCAATTCCTGACGATCGAGTTGAATTTGAAGTCGGGCACTGTCAATCCAGGCATCCTTGAGCAACGGTTGACTAACGCTGATCGTCGCCGCGGGTGTGTAGAAGAATGGCGCATCTGCGCTGAACACCTGATTGCTCCTGACAAAGAATTCGGTGCCGCTTGAACGACCTTGATTCAGGCTCAAATTGTAGCCCATGCCCCAAGGCGTGGCCCCTGAAAGCCCGGTCTGGAAGTTCTCATTCCAACGCTCGTTTGGACTCGGATTAAACTCACCAACATTTCTCAAACCTTCGGACGTCCGGAAGGACTGGCTTGCGTCCATAAACAAGTTCGGATCCCATGCCGCTATGTCCCCCCACAAATTGATCCGGGCAAATTCCGGATTGAAACGCATCAGCCGGATATCGAGGTTTTTCGCCAGAGCCATCCTCAGGCAGTCTTCTCGCGAGAGACTTCGAACCCCGTTTTCTTGCCCGTGAACAATCGGGGCAATGGCCAGGCAGGTGGCAACAATTAGGTTGAGCGCGGACTTCATGAACGGGGCACAGTGCTGTTTTTGTGCCCAAGCGTCAAATACCGTAGAAAAATTCTAGGTTTTTTTCGAGCACGTTGGTTCAGATGACACCCAAGCAACGGTTGTGGTTTCACGGAAAATCAACACATCGTCGATTCGCTATCACGCGTTTCCCAACCGACCCCACCCCCGCATCCTCCCGCCATTAACCTTTTGACACTTGCTTAGCCCCGCCAACGGAAGCCTGAGGAATCTGACGCGCCGTGTCGTAAGCTTCGGCGGGAACCGTCCTCAAATCCCAAATAAGTCCTGTCCAGGACATCATCTTGAGAATGTAATAAGTGATATCCAGCTCCCACCAATAGAAGCCCTGTCGGACACACCCCATGTGCCGATGATGATTGTTGTGCCAGCCTTCCCCCAGAGTGATCAGCGACAATAGAAAGCTGTTCTTGGAATCATCGCCGGTCACGTAGCGCTGCTTGCCAAAGACATGCGCCATGGAGTTGATACAGGAAGTCCCATGGAAAAGGGCCGTTGTGCTAACAAAGAATCCCCAAACCAGCAACTGCCACCCCGTCACACCCAGACCGGGCGCTTTCCATTCCAACAATTTCCCCAAGGCAAACAATGCCACCGCGTATAGTGCTGGCACGAACGAATCAAACCGGTTCAAAAACACTAACTCCGGATACTTGGCCAAGTCTTTCACACGGCGATAGTCCGTCGGGAAATTCTTCGCGCTCGTGATCCAACCGATGTGTGCCCACAAGAAACCGTGCTGACGCGGGGAATGTTTGTCATCATCATCATCACTGTGCTGATGATGATGTCGGTGGCTATATGCCCACCAAAGCGCCCCTCGCTGAACACAGGTACCACCCCAGACCGCAAACAGAAACTGTCCAATCCTCGATGTTGAAAAAGTCCGGTGTGAAAAATAGCGATGAAAGAAGCCCGTAATGGCAAACATCCGCACAAAGTACAGGAATATTGCCGCACCCACGGCAAACCAGCTCCATCCTGTCCAAATGACACCCAGGCAACCCAAGTGCAAGATGGCAAACGGAATGGACCGGATCCACTCCACCCGATCTGGTCGCCCTTTGAGCGTTTCCAGATCCGCTGCGTCGCAGTCGGAATCTACCCATTTCAGGAGGCCCAACATCACAGAACGAAAACGAGAAGGAGAGGCAATTTGTGACATGCTCAAATACAAACGTGGAATCTAACCAATAGTGTTCGGCACCAAAACCAAACCGGACAAACCCATGCTCGTCGGCAGTTCGCCACCAGGCAAGGTTGCCGAAAACATGGCATTTACCCTCGGGAACACCAGCAAAGCTTTCTGGCATATTTGGCCATCTTTATGACAAAAAATGCTCATGAAAACCGACAACGAATGGCAAACCATAAATCGCAATCAAAACCAGTAGGATTCAACCTGTCAAAGAATCATCCATTCACCCTCAACCTTTAACTTTCCGGTGGTCAAAAACCTACCCGCTGACCGTCCTGGGCGATCACAAATGGCACATCCTCCAGCCATTTCTTCAACCGCCGGCGGGTGTCCGCCCGGACATTCCAAAGTTCTCTTGATAAATGAACGAAGGTCACCCGTGCAATTTGGCTGCGGACGCCAATCAAGCGCTGGCAGATCGCATCCAAATCGCAATGAGCCAACTCACAAACCAAGTGATCCAATGGGTTTGCCAATAATGGATCCAAATCCGTTGCGAACCCAATATCCGCGGAGTGCCCCACCCGGCGCCCACTGGCCTCCAAAACGAAGCTGAAACACTCAAACGCTTGGCGTCGCTGCCGTCCGAACGTTGCGCGCAGTTGAGCCAAATGCTGGGTGGCATACGGCGTGACGTGAATTGTTCCAATCTCGATTGCCTTCCCAGGGTGCAGGGATTCAAACCGAAGCGGAAAACCAATTAGTTCTTCAAACAAATAGACGGCTTTCAGCATTCGTTTCAGCGGCTGAATCCCCTCATCTGGCAAATAGATGGTCAACGGTCGCCGTCGTTTTTCCAGCCACATGCCCTGCAAAAACATGAAGAGCCCCCCCACATGATCACTGTGCAGGTGCGATAGCAGAATGCCGTCCAACGCCTCATAGGAATGACCTGAACGACTGTAAGACGAACTCAGGCACTCCCCGCAGTCAACCAAAAGGCAAGAACCGCCAAAGGTGTAGAGAAAGCTGGAATGATGCCGGTCTGGACATGGCCAACCGTCCCCAACGCCAAAGCATGTTACAAAATCCGGCTCTGGCCGGTTTCTCTTCCGGGAGGGCATTTTTTGAAGTGGCACCGATTATAAATGCGGAAGTCACCTCAATGCAAGCCAACTGGCAATCCGGTTTTCGGAGTGGGTGCACCCCCGGGTTGGTTTGTGGCTGACACGAGCCCCAAACCCAACCTCACCACTGAGTTCCCGACTCAGGAAAATCACGCCGATAACGCTCGAGCAGTTTTTGCTGTTCATTGGGCATGAGGTAGATCTTTTGGCGCAAAAACCGGGTTTCACCCGCCTTCAGCCCCCCAATCAGCGGGTCGCTGTGTAAGCAAACATAAACCCCCTCGAACAACTCATGCGTGCGACTGCTGGCGGTCGCCAAAATCCAGCGATTGTCCGAAGAAAAGCACCCAATCAAACCATTAACCGGCCGATCGAGACATACGGGCCTTGGGTTTGCATCCGCCACGTTGACGTGCGCCGGTACATAAACTTGGCCACCGCGGTACAATGCGTTGGTGGTTCGTCGAAGCCGATCCAAAGTCCTCAGGCCATCGCCCGTGAAAATGAAGCTTCTGCCAGTATAACCATGCTGGTCGGTCCCCGTAAAAGCGTCTACCCGGATGCAGGCCGGCTGAAACCATTGCAGATCGGTGGCTACATCCGATCGATTTCGAAACTCAAAGGTCAGGTCCAATTCATCCTCACCCGCTCGAATCTCATGAGTGACCAACGCCTGAGAGCCTATCTCAGTCTCGAATCGGAGCAGACGCCGATCCGTGGTTGCTTCCACCAATCGCGTCTTATGTAGGTAACGACTCCGCCCCCAATCCCGCACATTGGCTCCTGGTCGGAGGAACGCCTCCAAATACAGCACTTTCAGCGGTCCACCCGGCAAATCAGATCGACTCACCGTCAGTAGATTGTTCGTCCAGGCTATTTGAAGTGGTTCCGCACCCAAACAAACTCCCAACCAGACACTGGCATACCCGACCCTGGTAACCTTCCAGACCGGCGAAACCCATCGCGAAAACTGCCGGCACAATTGTCGGATCATCCAATACGCATTGGGAACAACCCGAGTGGATCGGGAGCCATTCCTACCCATCGAATGCCGGGTGAACATAACGAAATTGTACTTTGCGCCGTCGAAATGACCATTCAAAATGACCCTCCGATGAATTTACCGCTCACCAACACAGTCAGTTTCTTGTGAACTCAGCTTGCGATATAGCGCCCTCCTTTGGAAAGTGGCCTGTGCCTCGTTCTGCTGCCATCATGATCGCCATTGCAATTTGGACATCGCGCTAACTTGTATCCCGTACTCCAGCCATCACCTAGTCGTGTCCCAGCCGTCGCGCTCCTAATCGGAGCATTGGTACTGGCAATCTCTGGCTTTTTGATTCCAGCCCATTGGAAATCCCTGCACCCGGGTGTCCTGAGGCAGGCTGGGTATGGTACTGAAACATTAGCAAAGGCCTCTAATAACGAACTTGCCCGCGAACGCACCGGCCCTTCCTTTCGTTACGCCCAAGCAGGCGGGCTGACCAATGCCGTCCAAGAGGCCATCCAACGTTCCGCCGCCAAAGGCCTTCAGTTCTTAGGCGGGCTCGACCCAACGGTCACCGAGATTTTTGGCCCGCCAGCGACTCGAGCATACACCGAAGCCATTCAAAGCGGTTTAGCTGCTTTCCCAATTTTTGACGTACTCCTTTACGAGACAAACCGCTCGAATCTCCGCAAACATTTGAACACCTCGCGTTCACCTGGAGTGCAAAGCCTCCTCACAACGCGCGAAATGCCAGTCCGGAGATTCGTCCCCATCCATCAACCCGGCGGCCAACCGCTCGAAGCCGTGTTGCTGCTCACCGCGCTCCTTTACGAACGGGAGCAACTTTCAGCCACTCTGGGCAGCCAACTCCGCTCCCTGGCGGAACAGTCGGCGACCCCGGAGGCGATCTCCAAATTGGAGGAATTCTTTACTCATTTGCTGGTTCTCGCGCGGCGTCTCGACTGGACATCCCTCGGCGACGTGCTGCGCATCACACCAGACCTCTCATCCCTGAAACAGTTTGCCGAAGCGTGCAAAATCGGAGGCAATGATATGGGCTCCCTGTATGCAGCCGCTATTTGGAGCCAGTCCCCATTGAGTGCAGCTCAATTGTCGAGTCAAACCGACCTCGAACGTAAGACGCTCCGACACGCACTCCACAGCGGCAGTGGAGCCGTACGCTGGCTCGTGGCTCACCCCCGTCCTTTGAATACAGGCACTCCCAGCCTCCCGGCAGCCACAGCCTTCGTCGTCCAATCACCCACACTCGCACTGGTCACTCGATGGAGCCTGTTTGCCCTTGCAGGGATTGCACTCGGGTTCTCTCTAGCCCAGTTCTTGCCCTCGGCCGATCCCGCTCGGCTCGCAGGTCACCCGGCCGAATTCGGAAAGCATGGATCCGGGCTCCCTTTAGGGTTTGTCGTGCTCATCACCACGGTCATTCTGGTCTTGCTCGGCGAACCTGGCCTGACCCAGTCCACACGCAAAACCAACTACGAAGTGCGCCTGGACATACCCGGCTTGACGAAATCCGATAGTTCGGAGAAGACAGCATCCAATCGAAAACCTCTTATGGAATGGTCTACCATCGCTTCAATCGCGTTCTTCGCATCCTTGCAAGTCGCGGTCTATGTCGTCTGTTTGCGCAAGATCCGTGAGATCGAGAACCTGCTGGAAGATCCCTTGCTGAAACTGCGGCTACTCGAAAACGAAGAAAATCTCTTCGACGCGGGTTTGTATGTGGGCATTGGCGGAACCGCCACTGCCCTTGTGCTTCAAGTCCTCGGTGTTATTGAGGCCAATCTACTCGCTGCTTATTCCTCCAACCTCATGGGCATCATCGCAGTTGCCTTGGTGAAGATCCGGCACGTCCGGCCCTATAAACGGACGCTCATCTTGGAAGGAACCGCCAACTCCGAAAGCGCCTTGGGCACCTAACACTCCCGCACAGATGAACAAGACACTACTGCTCATCATCTGCGACTTCCTCCTGCTGAACCTCCTTGCGCTCACTCGCTGGGAGAAGGTCAATCCAGCCGAGAATCGCAAGGCACAGGTTCCAGAAATCAACGCCAACTCCCCCACCCCGCCCGCTGATGATCTCGTTGAATCGATGCGTCTCGCGCTGGTCGACGAACGCGCCGCTCGAGAAAAATTGTCAGCTCAGATGACCGCCAAC
>SXSK01000311.1 GCA_005793375.1 Verrucomicrobiales bacterium
AAGAAGCCATGCGCTTACTTTCAAGCGTGGCCATTGTGAAAAATCAGCCGAGTTCTCAATATCCCGCCTGCCTATTGTTCTTCCGCGGGTCCATCCTTCAACCAATCCGGCCAAACCACTTTTCTTGAAACTGCCCTGTTCGGTGGAACCAGACCACCAGCGGTTCTTTACACGGCGCTGCGTTCAAGCCCATGCTCTCCGGGGGTAATGCCTCGATTGGCGCTCGGATCTTCTTCGAGAAACCCGAGACCCAATGTTCCCGATGTCACCTCATCAAAAATACCGGCGGAACCGTCGGGCCCGCTCCGGATGGCGTGGGAAGCCGACTCTCACGCGAGCAACTGCTGGAGAGTGTTGTGTCTCCCAACGCTCAGATCGCAACCGGGTTCGAGAATGTCGTTTTGACACTCGCCAATGGCACCAGTCTCAGCGGCACAGTCAAACGCGAGACGGTAGAAGTGATCGACCTCGTTAGCGGCGAAGACGGCGAGATCCGGGTAAAAGTCTCCGACGTCAAATCTCGAGATCGCGGTCTGTCTGCCATGCCCGATGGGCTGGCAAATCTGCTCACCCCGTTCGAACTGCGCGATCTTCTTGAGTACCTCGCATCACTTAAGTAACTGCTCTCATATATATCCACTTGAAATCCAACTGCCAAACCCCATGAACGAACCAGACAGCTCGCAGACGCAATTTTGGACCAAACGCTGGGAGGCCGGCAAAATGCCATGGGATCTAGGTGGCATCCCGCCATCACTGGTCGAATTTTTGAAAACCAACCGGCCCGTGACCCAAGTGCTGATACCCGGATGCGGCTCCGGCTACGAGGTCCAGGCCTTTCACGCCGCGGGGCACGATGCGACTGCCATAGAGTTTTCAGCGCCTGCGGTCGAGCGTGCGAGGGCGGTGCTCGGGCCGTTGGCCGATCGAGTCATTCACGGGAACTTCTTCAAGACAGATCTCGGGACGAATCGATTCGGGATTGTTTACGAGCGAGGATTCCTGTGTTCGTTACCCCCGGCTCGCTGGCCGGAGTATGCCGCGCACATGGCGGACTTGTTGGTGCCAGGTGGCTTGTTGGCGGGGCTGTTTCTGTATGGCAACGAACCTGAACCACCCCCCTACCCCCTGACATTAGAATCCGCTCAACAATTGTTTGGAAGTCGATTCCGACTACTGGACGACGCGGAATCCTCGGCCCCATCTGTCCCTGTTTATCAAGGCATGGAGCACTGGCAAACTTGGCAAAAGATCTAATCGCGTTACGAGATCAGGGCCTGAATGGGTTCCGCGCCTTCGACACCGACCAATTTCTGGTCCAGGCCACCGTAGAAATAGCTGAGTCGATCCGGATCCATGCCCATCAGTCGGAGCACCGTGGCATGGAGATTCTTTACGTGGAGTCGATCCTCAACCGCGGCGGCGCCTAACTCATCGGTTTGTCCCACACTCACGCCGCCCTTCACACCACCCCCGGCCATCCACATCGTGAACCCAAAGGCATTGTGGTCGCGACCCGTTCCTTTCTCATATTCAGCCGTGGGTTGGCGACCAAACTCACCCCCCCAGACGATCAGCGTCTCTTCCAGAAGACCCCGCTGTTTGAGATCGCGAATGAGTCCCGCGATGGGGCGGTCGGTGCGGCCGGCGTGAAAGTTGTGATTCTTCTCGAGATCCGAATGAGCGTCCCAGTTGTCATCGTTGTGGGCACCACCCGCGTACAACTGGATGAACCGAACACCACGTTCCACCAAACGGCGCGCCAACAGACAACGGCGGCCGAACTCCTCGGTCTTCGGATCATTGATGCCGTACAATTCTCGGGTAGCCTCGGATTCCAGGCTCAGATCAACCGCTTCGGGCGCGTGGCGTTGCATGTTGAAGGCCAGTTCATAACTGGCGATGCGCGCGGCCAGATTCGAATTGTCTGCGCGGAGCTCGGCATGTTCCGCATTGTACTCGCGCAGCACGTCCAGCATCCGCCGCTGCGTGCCGCCCGAAATCGTCGGCGGACGCTTCAAATCCAGAATGGGATCGCCCGCAGAACGCAGGACTGTTCCTTGAAAACTTGCCGGCATGTATCCGCTCGACCAATTCTTAGCGCCGCTAATCGGGCCGCCGATCGGATCCAGCATGACCGCAAACCCCGGGAGATTCTCGCTCACGCTGCCTAGGCCGTAGTTCACCCAAGATCCCAGACAGGGACTGCCCGACAAGATTTTGCCCGTGTTCATCTGCAACATCGCTGAACCGTGGATCGGCGAATCCGCAGTCATCGAATGCAAAAAGGCGATATCATCGGCACAACCTCCCAGGTGCGGGAAAAGATCGCTCACGTACTTGCCACACTGACCATAGGGTTTGAACTTCCATTTCGGGCCGACGACCCTGCCTTCATTGCGGCGTCCACCGCGACCAAATGTTTTCACCGCGATGGTTTTGCCATCCAGCGGATACAAGTTGGGTTTGTAATCAAAGGTATCCACATGGCTCGGCCCGCCATACATGAACAAGAAGATCACGCTTTTGGCTTTCGCAGGAAAATGAGGGTTTCGGGGTGCCAACGGGTTCACAAAGCCAGCGCTTGTATCGGAGGTTGCCGCCGTCGCGCGCGTCGTGAAGAAACCATTTAACGACATCAATCCGGTCAGGGCCAACCCGGTGAATCCCGCGCCCGCCTCCCACAAGAACTCCCGGCGGGTGCGGTGACAAAAACTACCGTGCGGCGTATTGGATGGAAGAGTCATAACCGTATCCCTAAGTGATTAATCCAAATAAAGAAACTCATTCAAATTGAGCGTCAGTAGGCAAAAGGAAACCAAGGCGACCCGGTCGTCGGCGCTTTCGTCGCGCCTCAACGACTCCATGAACTGAACGCCTCGCCGAATTTCGGCGTCCGTCGGAGGACGCGAAGTCACTAAAGACAACGCTCGACGCACCTGGTCAGCAGGCGTCCGATAGTTTTCCTGTTGAATACGGTCGGCCAACCGCGCCGCGAGATCGTTCAGCCATGTGCTATTCAGCATTCCCAAGGCTTGGGTGGGCTGGGTGGTGGCAAACCGTGCCGGCGTCGACCGGTCGGGTTCAGCCAGGTCAAAACCCAGGAGAATCGGCGTGAGCAGTGATCGTTTTACATGAATGTATACGCTTCGTCGCAATTGCTCGTCAGCCGGCGAATTCCCCCATCCGGAGCCCGGGACCGATTGGCCCGCGAGCACTTCTTTGGGAATCGTGACATAAATGCCCGGACCGTGCATGCGCGTGTTCATCGGTCCTGTCACCTGGATTAACGAATCCCGAATTTCTTCCGCACGCAGTCGACGCATGTCGAAGCGCGCCAAAAGATCATTGGCAGGATCTGCTTTTAGCGCCTCGGGCGTTGGACGTGACGAGCGTCGATAGGCTTCCGAAGTCAGGATCATTCGATGCAAGGCCTTCAAGCTCCAACCCTGCTCGACGAATTCAGCGGAGAGCCAATCCAGAAGTTCCGGATGAGTTGGTGCTTGTCCTTGCACACCAAAATCACTGGGCGTACGAACCAAGCCTCGCCCAAAGTGCCACTGCCAGACCCGGTTTACCAAGACTCGAGGCGTCAGGGGATTCGCCGGTGAGGCAATCCAATTGGCTAACGCCAGTCGTCGCCCCGTGCTCGCGATATGTGTCGGGGGCACTACCTGTGGCTGCAGCGGACTTAGAACCTCCAGAAAGGCGGGGCTGACCCGGTCACCTTTGTTCTCCGGGCTTCCTCGAAGCAGCACAAACGTGTCGGGCGGCTTGGCGCCAGTCTCCGTCACTGCGAGGGCTTTTGGAATCTTGGCCTCATCGGCTTTCTTCTTCCCCGATCCAGCCGAAACCTCGCGATCGCCTTGAATCAAGGGCTGACCCTCGCCCCTCAAAGGCACCTCGTCCGTCGGCCCACCATTTTTGTAGTGAGAGACGTTGTGGAAGAATGACAGGAGAGAATAATAATCCCGCTGGGTGATTGGATCGATTTTGTGGTCATGACATCGGGCGCAGTCGATGGTCAGGCCGAGAAACACCTGCCCAGTCGTCGCCACAATGTCGTCAAGCATGTCAAATCGAGCCAATTCCCGGTCGGCCGGTTCGTCGTCCCAAATACCCAATCGATAATACCCCGTGGCAATGACGCCGTCGTCGCCACTATCCGGCAACTCGTCACCCGCGAGTTGTTCTCGAACAAAGCGGTCGAAGGGTTTGTCGGCATTGAAGGCACGGATGACATAATCGCGATACCTCCACGCATGCGGTTTCGCGCCATCGCGCTCGTAACTATTGGTCTCGGCAAACCGGACTAAATCCAACCAATGACGGCCCCAATGCTCGCCATAGTGCGAGGAAGCCAACAAACGATCCACCAAGTTCTCCCAGACGTCTGGGGACGCATCCGCGACAAACAGTTCGACCTCTTCGGGCGACGGTGGCAGTCCGATGAGGTCGTAGTACAAACGCCGAATCAGGGTTCGTTTGGAGGCACGCTCGGCTGGTTTGAGACCCTTGGCCTCCAACTTGGCGCCAATGAATGCGTCGATGGGGTTCCTGCCCACACCCACTCCAGAGATTTGCGGCGTTGCGGGGCGTGTCACCGCACGAAATGCCCAATGCTGTCGATCCTTGTCCGTGATCTCCAACCCCCTCTTGCGCGCCGGCGCGGCAGACTCTCCTGCAGGCCAGGGAGCGCCCATGGCCACCCACTGCGCCAGATCCTCGATCTGATCCGGTCGCAGGGCCTTCTTCGGGGGCATTTGAAAATCGGCATTCGTCCATCGGACGGCTTCAATCAGCCTACTTTTGTCCGGCTTCCCGGGAACCACGACCGCGCCGCCTTCCCCGCCCTTCATAAGTCCTTCGAGGCTGTCCAGCAACAGCCCCCCCTTAATCTTTTCACTCTCACGACTGTGGCAGGAAGCGCATGCGGTCGTCAGGACTGGTCGGATACGTTTCTCGAAGAACTCCAGATCCGTCGCAGACAACAGCTTGGACTGAGCAGCTTGGACATCCAGGCACACCAATACCACAGCGACCAGCGCCAGCGCGCTTCGCGATATCGATTCCTCTAGAAGTCGGTTCATGGTTAGGTTCTCTGCGGCGGCGTAAACACCCTCGCCGCGAACACCCTCTCTTACAGGCTGGAAGCCCCGTTTGTCCAGCGGCGGGGAGCGCCGAGGGCAATTCGACTCAACCAACCGGCAATCGCACCTCAAAGGTCGTTCCCATGCCAACGGTGCTGGTCACGAGAATCTGTCCGCGGTGGGCTTCAATGATCAACTTGGCGATCGATAGTCCTAGGCCCGAGCCTCCCGTGCTTGAATTCCTCGAGACATCAGCCCGGAAGAACCGTTCAAAGAGTTGCGGTATGTGTTCCGGACGAATACCCGGCCCATTGTCCTTGACCTTGAAGACCACTGTTCCCTGCTCTACTGCGGTCGAGACGTCGACCTCGCCACCGTGTCGGTTGTGGAAGACGGCATTGGACAACAGATTCAACGCCACTTGCCCCAATTGCAGGTCATCCCCCAAGCAGCACGCCTCCAACAGGGTGCATTTGACTCGAACCCCGCGCTCGTCCGCGAGCGGTTGAAGCAACTCGACACTCTCCTTTACGATCTTGGACAAGTCCCGTGGATTCCGGACCAAGGGTTCTGACCCCGCGTCCACTCGCGCCAACTGCAGCAGCGAGTCGATTAACTGTCTCATTCGCTGGGCGGCACGACGACAGGAACCCAAGCTCTCGCGATACTCCGCCGGAGATCGGTCGCGCAACAGCAAAAGAATCACTCCATGCCACAACTGAACGCGCCAACGGATGGAGTGAAACAGCTTCATTCGATGCAATAACCATGCCCACGCCGCGTGACGATGAATTCGTGTCCCAGTTTTTTTCGAACGTTCGACACGTGAACATCCAATAGATTCGACAGCGTGTTGTCATCTTCGTCGAACAAGTGCTCATAAAGAGTGGTTCGAGTGACCACTGTGCCCCGATGCAACGCAAGGAATTCCACCAAGGCATATTCGCGTGCCGTGAGCTCCACCAAAACCCCTGAGCGCCGCACCAACCTTGTAGACATGTCGATCTGCACTTCGTGAATCTCCAGGCAACTTCGTGTCTGACCAACGGCACGTCGGATCAGCGCCCGTAGCCGAGCCAACAGTTCCTGAAGGTCGAATGGCTTCACGACATAGTCATCGGCACCGGTATCCAATCCGCGAACTCGGTCTCGCGAAGCATCCCTCGCCGTGAGCATTAGCACAGGCGTCTTGTGCGTTTTGCGAAGCCGCTGCAGCACCATCCACCCATCCAAGCCCGGAAGCATCACATCCAAAAGCACCGCGTCGTAATGGGTGTTTTGGGCTTTAAACAATCCATCGTCGCCGACAACCGCAGTGTCGACGGCATAGCCATCCTCGCGCAGTGCTTGGGACAAGCTTGCGAGCAAATCGGGTTCATCTTCAACCGACAGCAATCTCATGGCAACGGCTTCTGAAACGGTCACAGCTTCACCCGCTCACACCAACTCCTGCGGCTGAAGTCAACTATTGGATCCCTCGACCTCTGAATCTCCACCGGCGGGTTATCCATGGTTTCGAATGACGGTCATCTTAGCACTACAGCGACGTTTTGAGGGATTTCCATTTTTTGAGTTCTTTGAGGCGGCGTTTACGATGGGAGCGGTAGGCCTGATCGTTGCGCCGTGTGTGATATTTCACCAAAATCACCAGGTAGGCAGGTTCGCGTTTG
>SXSK01000312.1 GCA_005793375.1 Verrucomicrobiales bacterium
AACATTGAGTAGTAGATGTACATCGGGATCATCGGCACCCCGTGGCTCGCGTAGGCGGTGCCGGCAGCGATGAAAGAGGCCATGGAGCCCGCCTCATTGATCCCTTCCTCCAACAACTGACCATCCGTTTTTTCCAGATAGTAATTAAGGTCGGCATGATCCACCGGCGAATAGAGCTGCCCTTTGGGAGAATAGATGCCGATCGTGCGGAACAATCCATCCATGCCAAAGGTGCGGGCTTCGTCAGGGACGATCGGCACGATATACTTACCGACTTCCTTGTTCCGAAGCAGAGCATTCAGGAGAAGCACATAGGCCATCGTCGTGGATGCCGGTTTGCTGCTTCCAGCGAGCATCGACGAAAATTGTTTATGAGAAGGAGCCTGTATCGGTTTCACCCGCACCGTTCGCTTAGGCAAGTAGCCACCCAAAGCCTGACGGCGGGCATGCAGGTAGGTCATCTCTGGACTGTCTTCCGCTGGCCGAAAGAAGGGAGCGTCCGCGATGACTTCGTCAGAAATTGGGACATTGAATCGGCGGCGAAACTCCCGGAGTTCACGCTCGTTCATTTTTTTCTGCTGATGCGAGGGGTTGCGGCCTTCACCTGCCTCGCCCAATCCATAGCCCTTGACCGTTTTGGCCAAGATTACCGTCGGGCGTCCCTTATGCTTGAGCGCGGCATCATAAGCGGCATAGACCTTCAATGGATCATGCCCACCACGCATCAATTTCTTCAGTTGATCGTCGGACAGATGATTCACTAATGGCAACAACTCGGGATACTTGCCGAAGAAATTCTTCCGAATATAGCTGCCGGGTTCGACGATATACTTCTGGTATTCGCCGTCGACCACTTCCTCCATCCGCCTCGCCAGAAGCCCACTCTCATCGCGCGCCAATAGTTCGTCCCAATCGCTGCCCCAGACCACTTTGATCACATTCCAGCCTGCTCCTCGGAAAAGGCTTTCCAATTCCTGGATGATCTTGCTGGTGCCGCGAACCGGGCCATCAAGACGCGGGAGATTGCAGTTGATCACCCAGGTGAGATTGTCGAGTGATTCGCGAGCGCCCAGCGTGAGTTGGCCCAGTGTTTCTGGTTCATCACACTCGCCGTCGCCCACGTAACACCAAATGTGCGGCTCAGGATCTTGTGCCGGCACTAACTTCCGCGCCACCAGGTAACGATTGAAGCGTGCTTGGTATATCGACATGATAGGCCCCAAACCCATGGAAACGGTCGGGAACTGCCAATAGTCCGGCATCAGGTAAGGATGCGGGTACGAACTCAGACCACCGCCTGGAGCCAGTTCCTGACGGAAATTGTGGAGCTGAGCCTCCGTCAGACGTCCTTCGAGAAAGCTGCGGGCATAGGGTCCCGGGGATGCATGCCCCTGGAAGTAGACGAAATCAGACGTGCGCCCACCATCTCCACCCCGGAAGAAATGGTTTTGCCCAACTTCATAGAGCGTCGCAGAACTTGCAAATGTGGAGATGTGCCCACCCACATTCGTGGTATGATTGGCCTTAACCACCATTGCCATCGCATTCCAACGAATGTAGGACTTGATCCGCCGCTCCACGTTCAGATCGCCCGGATACGCCGGCTGTTTATCTGCCGGAATGGTGTTGATGTAGGGCGTACTGGTCACCGGCGGGATCTGATGGCCCTGCGAGCGCAGGTCTTCAATGAAATCCGCGATGATCAATTTTTGTTGCTCGGGAGACTTGCCCGCTAGTGCCAGTTGGGCGAGGTCGGAGAGTGAATCGCTCAGGCGCGTGAGCGCAGATCCAGGTCGCGCCGGAGGCCCGGAAGCCCGGGTTTCCGACGCCACCGTTTCAGAGCCGTTACCGAGGAGGGAGCCGTTCGATTTCAAGGTCAAGGAAGTTTCGTTCAAGACAGCGCCGCACACTAAGTCATAAGCGTCCGCTGCCAAGTGAAGTGTGCCTCGGCCTCTTTGCCTGCCCTAATCCAGAACGAATGCTTCTGACAATTATCGAAATCTCTCATGCCAATGCCGGCGACGTTTCCAAAACCGCGCGGCGAAGCATCGCCAGGGCCTGCTGGGTCGTCAGATGCTTAAACGTCTCTCGTTCGAAGGCATTCAGCTGCTTCAAGACGATCGTTCCCTCGATGCTGGAGAGCGCTAGAAACACCGTGCCTACGGGTTTTTCCTTCGATCCGCCGCCAGGCCCAGCAACCCCCGTTACGGCCAAAGCAAAATCGGCGCCAGTTACCCTTCGAGCCCCTTCTGCCATCTCTCGGGCGACAGGCTCACTGACCGCTCCATGCGCCGCCAATGTCGCGGGGAGTACACCAAGCAATTGAATCTTCGCGTCATTGTGATACGTCACTAACCCAGCCAAGAGTACCGCCGAAGCTCCCGGCACATTCGTAATCCGATTGGCGATGTGCCCACCAGTGCAGGATTCGGCCAAGGCCAAGGTCTGGCAGCGAGCAGACATTTCCTGAACCAAAACTGATTCCAGCTGGTCATCACCACTGCCAAATACGAACTCACCGGCACTCTCTAGCGTCAACCGCTCAGCCTCGGCAACGATCGATTCTGCCCGAGGCCCAATCGCCACAAACCGGACATCCACCTCGCCCATTCGCGCACAGAACCCCAACTCCATCCCGCCTTCCACTAACGGCTTGAGTGGAGCTTCCAAGCGTTCTTCCATCAGCGACTCTCCCAAACCTGTGGTCTTGAGCGTGCGGCAGACAAACCCATCGGTTCGAGGAAACTCGCGGGCCAATAACGGCAACACTTGGTCGCGAAACATGGGCCTCAACTCTCGGGGAGGGCCAGGCAGCATGACCAGGAGGGATCTTTCACCGGATGCTCGAAACGTGTTGGGATCTACCGAGATGACCAAGCCCGGCGCGGTGCCAAACTGGTTCTTTAGCCAATCCGCACCTTCTGGCACAAATGATTCCACTCTCGTCTTGGCAGGTGGGGTTCTTCCACGCGATTCAAAGTAACGCCGAATTGCCTCCTCAACTTCGGGAATATGAAGCAGCTTCCGCTGGAGAAGCTCTGCAATCCGTTCGCGCGTCACATCATCACAAGTGGGCCCCAATCCACCCGTAGTGATGACCAAGTCCGCACGCTCTAAAGCCTCTCGAACGGCATTGCGAATGTCCTGAGAACCATCGCCAATCGCGACCTGACGATTGACGGTGTATCCGTGATCGCTCAACTGGCGGCAAATCCATTGTTGATGGGTGTTGAGCACGCGGCCCAGCAGCAACTCCGAGCCCGTGTTAACCAGTTCAATATTCACGAGCGCTTAGCCTAAACTCACGATCGCCCGAGGCAACTGACAACCCAGAGGAAGGAGAAATTTTCCGGGAACTAGCGGTTGCCCAACAGTTCGTTCCGATGCACTTTGTGGGCGTGGCGTCGGCTGTTATGAGCCGACCTGTCTGTTTTTATACAATGAGATCCGACTCAAATTCTGATAAGCGACCTTCAGTAGGTCCGAGGAGCCCGATTCTCCCGACCGCCATGGCCCTCATGGGCTGGATCGCCGCGACCTCGGGTGAAGTGCAGGCTCAATCGATCCCGGTGGCAAATAGTTCTTTCGAAAGTCCGACTCCACCGGCAGGTTTCCCGGCATTCCCCCAGATCGACTTGTGGCAGAAGTTTCCGCAACCCCAAGGTGTCCCTCTGCCTGGCGGCATCACTTGGGATCAACTCTCCGGGGTGTTTCCCAACACATCCCCCGGATCCGCCGATCACATCGACAATGTGGTCGGATCCCAAGCCGCCTATCTCTTCGCGATCCCCGGTGTTGGAATGTCTCAACAGCTGGAATCCACCTACCAGCCTGGCAATGCCTACAGCCTATCGGTCGGCATCCTCGGTGCCGGAGGTATTGCCGAAAACAGCACCTTCCAGATCGGCCTTTATTACCTCGATAGCGGGAATACACCGGTTTCTCTCGGTTCCACAACCGTTGCCTACACCGCCGCCACGTTTCCGACCCCAAACCATCTGAATGATATCACCGCCTCCGTTCCCACGGTACAGGCGGGTGATGCGTGGGCCGGAAAGAAGATCGGCGTCCAGTTAGTCTCCACATTCGGAACAGGCGCCGGCTATTGGGACGTCGACAATGTCCGTCTCACCGCCATTCCGGAACCAACCACGACCGGATTACTGGTGATCGGTGCCGCCAGTTGGTTTGGGTTCCTCCTCGCTCGACGCCACCGACGAATCCGCTAGGAGCACCTGCGCTGGAGTTCCACCAGAGCTTGGCGATTCGAGTCGCGAACTAATGGCCTGTGTGCAAAATTGCTCAATCAATCTGCGGACTGTTGAACCATTCGACACACATTTTTGCAGAGAGAATCCATAACTGGGCCTCCTCCTGGACCTCCCACTTCATGGCGTTTACCTGCCTGTGCTTCGCTAGCCAAGCACAGGCGCAGCCCGAATTCCTCCCGGTACCGAACCAGTCATTTGAGTCGCCGAAAATTCTCTTCGTCAACCTCAACCTTCAGTCGTGGCAAAAGACGCCAAAGCCAGACGGGTATCTGGAAACGGCGGATTTCCTGTGGAGCCAGTTGTCTGGCGTCTTCAAGAACACCGCAGCTGGAAGCTCCGATCACATTGTCAATATAGACGGTAGTCAGGCAGTCTGGATCTTTGCAGTGCCCGAAGCTGGAATCTTTCAGGACGCCACTTCGGTCGATTCGGATGATCTCCAGCCCAGTCATGACTTCGATGTACGGTTTGTGGCGGGCAAATCCTACACACTCACCGTTGGCGCCATTGGCAATGGGGGCGCCATGCGAAACGGCGTCACCGCTCAACTTAGCCTCTACTTCAGGGACGCTGTCGGCAGACAGGTCTTCATCGCGTCGACGACCATCACTAATTCCAGCGAACTCTTCCCTGACAGGAACCATTTGGTCGATTTTTCCGTCGAGATGCCAAGCGTCAAGCCGTCGGATCCATGGGCCAATCAAACCATGGGCATCGAACTCCGCAGCACGGTAACCGATGAACTCAAGGGAGGGTATTGGGTGTTCGACAATTTCCGACTCCAAGCCACGGAGGATGTCCCGCTGGAATTGTTAGCCAAACCGACAAACACTACCCTCGAGATCTTCTGGCAGTCCTCCCCAAAACGTCGTTATCAGGTGCAGATTTCCGAGGACTTCCAGTCCTGGAAGAACGTCGAATCCCCCATCCAGGGCACCGGCGAGCGGCTCTCAAAAACTGTCGCCACAGACCAAAATCCGAAAGCATTCGTCCGCCTCGTCGTGACAACGGCCCAGTAATTCCGGAGCAATTTCGTTTATGCCGGATTTCCCCGATAGAAGGACACGACCATGTCCTCCCGGCTTTACTCTTATCGAACTGCTCGTGGTGATCGCCATCATCGCGATCCTGGCCTCACTGCTTTCCCCGGCGTTGAGTGCCGCAAAAAACGCCGCCAGAAAAGCCGCTTGTCTCTCCAATCTGCGACAAGTCGGAATCGCCATAGAACTTTACGCCGGGGACTTCGAAGGCCGAATTCCCTATGGCCCCATTGCCCCGCCGTTCACCAATCCAGCTGAGTTTTATCCCACTACAGGATCGCCAACCAGCTTGTTATCCCTCCGAAACGGGAGTCCGGCCGCTCTCGGACTGTTGCTGAAAGCGCACCTCGCCGAAACGTCCAGAGTCTTATTCTGTCCAGGTGCCGATCAACCGGGCAATGGGGTCGCAGAACTTGCCAAGGTGGGCACAACTCAATCCCAAGGCAGCTACTACTACCGCCATGCCGGAGTTACCCAACTCTTTATGAGTCCAGAGTCGCTCCCAAGCCACCTCAAGCTCGATCAACTCGGGACAAATCGTCTCGGCAATCCGATCCGAGCGCTCGTCATCGACAGCCAATTCCTCTGCCCCCCCGAACTCGCACCGTTGAACATCCGCCCAAGGACCCATCACCAGAAACAATATGCGAATACACTCTACTCGGATGGCCATGTGGCGTCCCTCGAGAACCGCTCGGCACGTTACACGGTGGACGTCCAATCGCTGGAAGCCATTCGCGATTCCTTTAACCAAATCCTTGGCGTTTTCGAGCGAGCTGACTCCGAGCCGCGAGCCCGCTAGACCTCCAGAACCATGTCAAACCTCCGGATTCTATGGTCGATCCAAATGGGGTCCAGTTCCGAGATCATCATCGAAGCCCTCAAAGTCTCCCGGGCGCAATTCCCGGGATAGCTTGTGCTCCTCGTTAAACCACTTTCCCAGGTCAATCAGTCGGTACCGCTCCGAACAGAATGGACCCCACGAGGCCGCAAACCACGTTCCGCGCTCCCGACATCGGGGACATCGCACGACGAGTTCCGATGGGTTCTTCATCGATTTAGTAGCCGGAACAATAGGGTGAGCACCACACTGAGAACAAAGCAGGTGACGATCGGAAAGTGGAAGGAGAAATTACCGCGCTGGATCGAGATGTCCCCAGGAAGCCAAGGGCCTGAAGGAAGCCTGGGCCCAAACGCCCAAAGGATCGCTCCCAGCACCGCAACTCCCAAACCAGCAAAGACCATCCACTTCCCCAGATCTGTCATGGTCGCAACGTAGCAATCCGGCCATTGCGATCAACACCCATCAAGGCGTTCGCGGCTGCAGGCCATTGCGCTTCTTCAAATCCGGATCCATTGAGACCGGTGCCCGCAGCAACCCCCCAGCTCCAGGCGGGGTCGCCACCCCATTGGTTGGCCCTGGAGTTTTTCCCCCCTTGGGTTCTTACTCCCAATGGCAATCCATAACGTGCCTGTTCCCGTGCCAGTTCTTCGCGCAAAACCCATTGACCGAACTGTAGCAACGCAACGCCGAACACCCCAACCGACAGGAGCGTCACGAGAAGGACACCCATCACCTGACGTTCCATGAGCTTCAATGGGATATAGGCTCGTTGGAAATTCCGACGCACGAGTTCGCCTAATATCACCAAAACCAGCACCAGCAGTACCACCCCCAGCGATTTGGACCAAAATAGAGCAGCTTCACTGCTCATTCTAGGGCCGGTGGCCGCCACCGAACCCCACATCCAGGACGAGATTCAACCAAGCCAATAGGGACAAGAAGGCCACAACGACGAGTTTCTCCCGGTAAATCGTGGATCGAGAAATGGGCTGAGTCAGCAGGGATCCGATGGTTCGTTGATCAAACTCCACACCAAACGCGGTCGCTCCCATGAGGAGGCAGCCAAATCCAAATGCGACTACCGCCAGCGCCGGCATGTGGCTCTGCACATTCCACCCGAACACCCCCACGCCGAGTATCGACAAAAAGCTCCCAGGCACCTGCTGCCTCAATTCTTTCAACAATCGACTCAATCGCCCAGAAACCGGCCGAGTTCTCAAGTAAACCAACGGCGCCACCAAGGTGAGCGCCAACAGAATTCGGAGAATCAGCACGACGCGAACCTCCAAACCCTCGCTCAACTCTGGGATACAGAACCCGACCAACGGCGGTAGGATCAAAAGAAGCCACGCTGGATGAAAACTGTTCCGGTATAGCGGCAGGGCGAGGTTCATACGACTCTTTCAACGGACGGTGTTCAAAAAAATCTCTTCCAACGTCAGCGATTCAGTCTGGAGACTCGTCGGCTTCCGCACTCGCAGCCTCTCCAAGATGCCCTCGCCATTTCCATTCACAACCATCTCCAGGGTACGTTCGGTTCGTGTCACCGATTTGGCATCCAAAAATTCCGATTCCAAGGGCGCCGGGTGGGCAAACTCAGCGCGCACCCGCATCCAGGGATAAAACATCACGAAATCCGGTACATATGCCAATCGGGCCTTCACCTCGGTCTCGTGCCGGCTCGGGTTCAAACCAAACACTCGGATCTCGCCACCTCGCGGCCGTAATAGGTTCAACAAGCACTTGATGGTGGTGGTCTTGCCAGAACCATTGCGTCCGAAGAACCCGTAGCATTGACCAGGTTCCACCGTCAGCGACAACCCGTGGAGGGTTTCATGGCGGTCTTACTGTTGAATCAATTCTCGAATTTCAATCGTTGGTGTGCTCATGGATGGATGGGTATATGAAACAGTTCAACTCCTGGCAGTTTGTTCATGGATCGTTTGCCGTTCTCGAAAAGCGCCGAGACGTGCTTGCAACAATGCCAACAATTCCTCATCGCCGATCTGCAAGTGATGCGCTTGGACAATCAGCGCATCGATTTCCTCGGCGAGTCGTTCCGCACGCACCGCCTTGATTTCTTAAATCGTCTGGTTGGAATCCTTATTCCCGGATCGACGCCTTCAACGTCTGCTTGAAAGCCTCGACCAACTTTCCATGCGCTGAGGTCACCTCAGCATCCGTGAGCGTCCGATCCGTGGCGCGATAGGTAAACGCATAGGCCAAACTCTTTTGCGCATCTGGGATCAGCTTGCCACGGAACACGTCGAAGAGTTCCACACTTTCCAAGTTGGCAGTTTTGCTGCGTTTCACCAAGGCGAGCACGTCGTCATGCGTCACCGTTTCCGGAACCACCATCGCGACGTCTCGTCGAACGGATGGTTGTTCTGGCAGCGGCTTATAGGTGCGCCCGGAGTTTCGCCGGTTCAACAATTGGTCCAAATCGAACTCCGCCAAGAATACCGGATCCCGCAGATCCTGCTGCCGCGCAATCCCGGGTTGTAACTGCCCCAATTCGCCGAGAACGACCTTGCCCCCCAAGGCTACCGATGCCGATTCGATGAAGAGTTCTGTCGGTTCCGGACGGCGCTGAAAAACCACGCCACGTAAACCGAAGTGCTCCAGCAGTTCCTCGACGATGCCCTTGAGATCTGAATGGTCGCATTTGGCATCCCGGTCTGCACCCGACCAAAACACTGGATTTCGTGCTCCGGTCATCGCCATACCCACCCGCCATCCTTCCACCGTGCGCCCATTCACCGACCGAAATACCCGACCAATTTCAAACAACGACACGTCGGAACTACGCCGAGAGAGATTGTGCCTGAGGGAATCCAACAACCCTGGAAGTAGCGACGGACGCAACGCATTCATATCGGCGCTCAACGGATTCGCTAAAAGCACCGGCGCCGCGTCAACCCTTTTGGCTGAACCATCATTGATCAAGGTCTGCCCTTGCGCTTCGTGCAGGCCCACACCGGTCAGCAATCGTCTGACTGCAGCGAACTGATCGAACACGGCGTCAAACTCGTGCGCCCCCATCATCCCTCGCGGTGATGATGACGGAATCTTGTCCACACCGTACAGTCGCGCGACTTCTTCGATAAGATCCACCTCGCGTTTCAAGTCGACGCGATAACTCGGAATTCGCACGGTCACACTCGACGACGCTTCCACCCCAACCGGAGCATCCGCGTTGTGCTCCACCGGATGGAGGCTGAGTGCCCGCAGAAAATTCTCGATCTCGTCCGGATGCAGCTGGGTGCCCAAAACCTCATTCACCCGATGATGACGAAGTGTGATTTGACGACTGTGTGCCGGTTGAGGATAGGCATCGACCACACCCGTCGCCACGGACCCTCCCGCCGTTTGCAGGATTAATGCTGCAGCGCGCCTGCTCGCCCACTCCGCGACTCCGACGTCCGCACCACGTTCGAAGCGGTAGCTCGCATCAGTGCGCAAGCCCAGGGACTTGCTGGTGCGGCGGATGCTGGTCGGCGCGAACCAAGCCGACTCCAGCAAGACGTCCATCGTCGAGTTCTGAATCTCGGTGTTTTGACCACCCATTACCCCCGCCAATGCAATGCCTTTCTCGCTATCGGCGATCAGCAAATGGTCAGGGTTCAAAACGTGCTCACGTCCATCCAATGTCACAAACCGTTCTCCATCGGTGGCACGACGCACCACAATCGTTGGCTTTCCGTCCGTCCCCTTGGCGACCAGGTGATAGTCAAATGCGTGCAACGGCTGACCCGTTTCCAGCATCACGAAATTGGTGACGTCCACTACATTGTTGATGCTCCTAAGCCCGACCCGTTCCAAAGAAACCCGTAACCAATCCGGGCTGGGCTCAATTCGTACCCCTCGCAATACACGCGCCGTGTATCGCGGACAGACGTCGGCCGCTTCCAACCTCACCGACACCAATTCCGCTGCCGACGCTCCTGCCACCGGGGGAAATATGCTCACGCCCTCCGCCGGCAATCGCAGGTCATTGCCCGTCACGGCCGCAATCTCGCGCGCAATACCAATCACGGAGTTCAGATCCGGACGATTCGGAGTCACCTCCAAGTCCAGCACCACATCGCCTCCTGTCCTCCCCAGATATTCCGCGAAGGGTTGTCCCACCTTGGCATCAGCCGGAAGCAGCAGTAGCCCGTCCACCGAGTCGGGCAGTCCAAGTTCCTGGGGGGAACACAACATACCGTGGCTTTCGACTCCAAGCACCTTGCGGACGGCAATAGTGAAGGGTTTGGTCTCACCCGGTTTGAGGGGAAGAGAGGCACCGGGGAGGATGAGAGGCACCTTGGCTCCCGCATCAAAATTCTGGGCGCCACAGATGACCTGGCGCTCGCCCCGGCCATCGTGCACACGACAAACACTCAGTTTATCGGATCCGGGGACCTTATCGCGAGACAGAACATGCCCGACAACAATGCCTTCGAATTCGCCTGGAATGGTCTGCATGCCCTCGACCTCCAAACCCAGCATGGTGAGCCGCTCCGCCAACTGAGCAGGCGTCCAATCGAAATCCACATATCGTTTCAGCCAATTAATTGTGACCTTCATGAAGCGGGCGGAGGATTAAGCAAGGAAGGCCGGAGAGGAATATGGATTTTCAGGGAAGTTTCGGCTCGAGCCGTTCCAGACTTCCAGGCGCTTGGATTCCAATACGTTCGACGGGGATTTCTTGGAATCCAAGTTTCCACGCTGGCGAATTGCTCCTCAGCCGGAAATCCTGCGTCGCCGGCCCCTCAAAACCCGGTTCGCCGGCAACCAGGTTTTGCTCCACCCGAATGTGCCTATTTTCAGCGTTCCAACCCAATTCAAGCCATTTGCCGGCGCACACATTGCGCCGCACGAGATTATTCTCGGGCGGCACTCCAGGCTTGGCAGGGTCTAAGTAGAAGCGATCGATGTCTCGAATCGCCGGATAGCGCCTCCGGTACAGATTCGACGGGACAGCATCCAACTGTTTCCGCATGTGATCCGAGACCATCCCATGCCACACCGGGGATGGGTCCAGTCCACGCCCGTCCAATCGGATCGCCGGATCGCAATCTACAAAAATGTTATTCTCGATTCGATGGTCCCGGCCGCCGCCGATGAACATCGCCCAGTGCACCTTGTAAAAAATGTTACCATAAACCTCGGTGCCGCTCACGCAGTCGTCCATGTAGACACCCATCGATCCCATGCCGACGCCACCAGTCTCATGGATGTAGTTGTGGCGAATGCGATTGCCGCGAAAGGAATAATCGCGCCCCGTATAGATGGCTCCCACATCACCGGTCTCGAGCGCGACATGATGAATGTCATTAAACTCGATTAAGTGATCATTGCCCCAAAACAAAATCGCGCAATGGGGGTGATCGTGTATGTGATTGTGAGACGCTCGAAGTCCCACTCCTGTCATGGAGACCGCAGGCACATAACACTTCGACCAGCGTCCCTGCCGTTGAAAGTGGGAGTTCTCCACAAAATGCCCGCCCGCCTTCAGGGTCTGGCGATCACCCCCTGTCAAGCTCACACCACCGTCGCCGGTGTCCAGCACCTCACAGTGCGAGACGCCGTGGCCTGAACCGCCGTTGATTACGACACCCGAGTTGCCGAGATTGCGCAGCATGCAATTCTGGATTCGCACGTTGGCACCGCCGTTGATCTCAATTCCAGTTCCACGCCCGGCGACCAATTGAAAGCCGTCGAATCGAAGATTTTCGAGGTCTTTGGTCCTCACAAAGGGTGAAGACATCATGGAAAGCAACACTTCCCCGACCTCTCGACTCGCGGTGGGATCGGTAACTGCCTCGGGCGGCCAGAAATAAAGCAGGCCTTTGCGACGATCCAGGAACCATTCACCCGGTTGATCCAGTTCTTCGAGGATATTGAGAAAGTAATACCGCTGCCGTTTCCGAAAGCCATAAAGCCCGTGCGGTGGTGCCGTCTGCACCCAACGTTTTTCTAAATCCAAGGAGCTTACCCGTTCATAAGAATTCGCCCAATCCCACGCCCAGTACCCATGCACCCAGAGATCCGAGGTGTCTTTCCAACTCTTCGGCCGATCCCCCGCAAAATGAAATCCCGAAGTGACCTCCCCGAACTTGCCCCCATGGTCGTCCCCCCGGAGTGCCGTTTCGGGGAACCCATCAATCCGTTCGAACGAACCCTCATTCGGCCAGCGGGCCAAGGGCATCGGCCTCCCACCTGCGAATAACTCGGCATGAGCAACTTCGGTTGGCCTCGAAAACCCACGCGACTTCATCTGGCCGAAATCCTTGATCCCAGTGGGCCGCAGATCCAATTCCAGCACTTGCTTGTGGGTCGTGGTTGGAAGCCGAGCCATTACAGTCTGGTCACGAATGAGCTGCCACCGCATGACCGCAGCCGAGGTGGTTAGGAGTGTCGAGGAAGTCTTCGGCAGGGCGGGCAATACCAGCCCACCCACCCATCGAACGGAATTGCCCCTTGCGGCTCGCCAGGTCACCGGCGAATCGGGGGTACCTCCGTCCTCCGAAGTCAACTCTAAGGCATTGGTGCGGACGTAATCTCCAGCCAAGAACCATATGGTCGCCGGCAAGGCTGCACTGCCTTCGCGCAATTTGGCCAATCGCAGCGCATCCCGCGCCCGTTCTGGACTCGCAAACGGTCGGTTCTCGGTCCCCGGATTGCGATCCAATCCGCTCGGCGACACCCAAAAATCTCCCCGCATTTCCGAAAAACAGCCCAGGAAAAAAACCGCCGCCTGTCCAAGGGTAACCCCGGGACGAACCCAAACCGCTAATCCAACTCGCGCACGCCAGCTTCTATTCATCAACTACAGTATGACGCGCTATCGACCTAAACTGAAGCTCTCAAATTCGATGGAAAGCGACGCTCGCGAGCATCTTTGGTTCTACCCATTCCATTCGCGGCTCGCCGTTTAAGCATATTCGCGTCCTCCCGTCACCCAGGCGACAGGTCACAAAAGCTTAACCAACGTCCCAATCAACAAAAATGTGCACCCTGCGCTTCGACGTACACTGCGTATAGCGACTGGCTGCCCGTCATGAACAACCGATTGCGCCGTGGTCCGCCAAAACACACGTTGCTACAGATCTCAGGCAACAAAATCTGACCAATGCGCTTGCCCTCGGGATTGAAGATGTGCACGCCGTCGTAACCTAGCCTCGCATCAGACCACCCCGCACTGGCCCAGACATTGCCCTCAGTATCGCACCGGATGCCATCGGCAAGACCCGCTACATTGCGACCGAAGACCTCCATCATCATGGACGTGAATTCCTTGCCATTGGCCAATCGTTTGGCGTCCACAACATCCCAAACCTTGATATTTTTCGGGGCCTCCTTGTAGTGCGACGCCCCAGTGTCTGCGATATAGAGTTTCTTGTAATCCGGCGAGAAGCACAGCCCGTTGGGTTTGAAAATCTCATCGGTTACCATCGTCACTTTTCCATCAACCGGGTCGATACGGTAAACCGCCTCTTTAAGCTGCAATTCGCCTTTGAACCCTTCGTAATTGCCCACACTGCCGTAGCCCGGGTCGGTGAACCAAATGCTGCCATCTGGATGTACCACCGCGTCGTTCGGTGCATTGAAGGGTTTGCCGTTGTAACGCTCCGCCAAAACTGTCACGGAGCCATCGCGCTCGTAACGGGTCACGCGGCGGGTGCCATGTTCGCAGGAAATTTGGCGGCTTTCTCGGTCGAAGGTATTGCCGTTGCTGTAATTCGACGGGTTGTGAATCACGCTGATGTGTCCATCTTCAGCCAACCAGCGGTACTGGATGTTGTTTGGGATATCACTCCACACCAGATACCCACCCACGCCGCTCCAGGCCGGACCCTCGGCCCAAAGACTCCCCGTGTGTAACCGTTTGATCGGCGAACTCCCTATCTTGTACTTCGCAAAGGTTGGATCGAGTGCGATGACGTCCGGCTCCGGGTAGCGAACCGGTTCAGCCCCGGGCCCATAAGAACGAGTTTGAGCCAGCAGGGGCATGGCAGTAAGAGTTCCAGCCGTCGTTAAGAATGATCGGCGTGACAGTATATTGGCGGGGTCCATGGAGGAGTACAATGAGGTGTGGGTGCCATTATCATGGACCAGCGCCCTGGTCGTCAATACAGCACGCGACCTCTTTCTGGGAATCCGGGAACCGAGAGCCTCGACCGCACGAATTTGATTGCGGGAACCTTGGAAAGACCGGTTCTTCTAGAACGTGCCTGTGAATGAGCGTGTCGTAACACTGATCTTTGGACTCCTCATCGGAGTGGTGTTGGGTTGGCTGTTTCGCGCCACCCGGCGCTCCTCCGCGGATGCCCGGTTGGAACAAGAACTGAGGGAACAACTCTCTCGCCAGGAGGCGGATCTGCAATCCGCCCGCCGAAACGCTCTAGACGCCACCGCGGGCCAAGCCGCCGCAGAGGCCTCCAGGCGCGGGGCCGATGAGGATGCCACTCGCCTGCGGACTGCCCTAGAACAGGTGCGTCTGGAATTGAAACACCGCCAGGAGGAATGGACTCAGGCTCAATCGGCTCTCGCAAAAGCGCTGGCCGAGGTGGAGAGCTCCCATAAACTGCTGGCCGAACAACAGCGGTTTCACGCGGATAACGAACGCGAATTGCGTGAGTCTCAAGGGCGGATGGTGTCGGACCTGCGACTACAGCACACCCAGGCGCTCCAGGAACTTCGGGCCGCCTTCAAAGCACTGAGCGCGGATACTCTCCGCGAAACCGCTCCAGAATTCGCCCGCCAGGCGGGAGAATTATTTGCGCGATTCCAAGAAACCGCCCGGGGAGATCTGGCGAGTCGGGAGCAACGCATCGAAACTCTGGTGCGTCCGCTAGAAGAAAACCTAAAAGCCTATCAGCAGAGACTGCAGCAAGCCGAAAACCAGCAGGCACAGGCGTTGGGCGAAGTCACGAAACACCTCGAAACGCTCTCGACCCATAGCAATTCCCTTTCCACCGAAACCCAACGCCTCCGGCAAATCATGAGCTCCAATCAAGCGCGCGGCCGCTGGGGCGAGGAAACCCTCCGCCGGGTCGTGGAAACCGCCGGCCTCAGCGTCCATTGCGATTTTGTCGAGCAAGCCGCTAGCGGCGACAGCCGTCCCGACCTGATTGTCCGGTTGCCCGGAAATCGAAGCATCGTGGTGGATTCCAAGGTCCCTGAACTCGACTTTCTCCAGGCCGCAGACGAACCAGATACTATCAAACGTTCCGCGGCACTCGCCTCCCACGCCAACCGCGTCCGGAGTGCCATCAAATCCCTGATTGACCGCGACTATCCCCGCCAGTTCCCTGAGGCGTTGGATTACGTCGTCCTCTTCCTCCCTGCAGAATCCCTGTTTAGCGCCGCCTTAGAGGGGGATCCAGATCTTATCCTCTGGGCGTCCGAGCGGCGGGTGCTCCTGGCGACCCCAGCGTCTCTCATCGGCTTGCTCCGTAGCGTGTCCATCACTTGGCAACAACATGAGCAATCGGAAAACGCTCGCGAAATCGCCACCGCAGCACGCCAACTCTACGAGCGAGTGCTCAAGTTCATGGAGCATTTCGAACGGATCCGGGACGGACTATTGCGCGCCTCAAAGGCCTACGATGAAGCTGTCGGCAGCTATGATCGAATGATTCGCCCAAGTGGCGAACGGCTCTTGAAACTGGGCGCTGCACCTCCAGACAACCCCCTCTCGCTCATCGATCCCCTGGAAATATCACCGCGCGCCCTGCCATCGAGCACCTCTTGACAAGATTTTTCAATTCCACGGGAGCTGAAGCTTCCCCTCCCGGGATTTTTCATGCGACGGTGACGGCGCTTCCATGAATCCCGCCGATATAAAACTGATCGTTCTCGCCCTGCTGGCGATCGGAGTCCTGGTGTTGTTGGTAACACGCTACAAGACAAACGCCTTTATCGCGTTGCTCCTCGCATCCCTGTTAGTTGGCGGCGGAGCCGTTTGGTTCGCTCAAAGCCCCGGCAAACCGACGCCCTACACATGGCTGGGCGTGGCAAAATCCTTCGCTGACGGCCTCGGCGCTACCATGGGAGGAATTGCCGCCGTGATCGGATTGGGTACGATGCTGGGTAAATTGCTTGCGGAGTCGGGAGGTGCCGAGGTCTTGGCCAAACGGTTTGCCGGGTTTTTTGGCCCGACTCGGATTCAATGGTGCATTATGGCTCTCGCCCTAACGGTCGGGCTCACCACTTGGTTCGCCGTCGGATTGCTCCTCTTGTTGCCGATTCTTCTCACCCTGACTCACGAAACCAAGCAGCCATTCCTTAAACTCACTCTGCCACTCCTGTCCTGTCTTTCCGTAATGCACGGCGTCATGCCACCCCACCCTGGGCCGGTGGTAGCTGTCGATGCCCTGAAAGCCAGCATGGGACACGTGCTCATCTGGGGATTCATCATCGGCATCCCGGTCGCCGCCATTGCCGGACCACTTTTCGCCAAATGGGCCGTGAAACGCATCGAGGCCCAACCCCCGAGCATCACCCAACGAAATACCGCCGCCGACTCCGGCCTGCGACTACCAGGCTTTGGTCTGACCATGTTCTCCATTCTGCTCCCCATCGCGCTCATGCTCATCGCCACAGTGGCCGAATTGGTGTTCCCCAAGGGCAACCCCATACGGGATGCCGCCACCTTCATTGGAAACCCTACCATCGCCCTCCTGATCTCAGTGCTCGTCGCCACGTGGTCACTCGGTACTGGCTGCGGCTACACCCGAGCCCAAGTCCTCAAGTTCACGGAATCCTCAATCGGCGGGGTCGGCATGACGGTGCTGGTTGTCGGTGGCGGCGGAGGCTTCGCCCGAGTTCTCCGAGATAGCGGCGTCGCCGATGCCATCGGCAAGGTCGGTGAAATGGCACACCTCCCTCCCCTGCTCTACGGCTGGCTCGTCTCCGCATTCATCCGCGTCGCCACAGGCTCCGCAACTGTTGCTATCACAACTGCCTCCGGACTGCTCGTCCCCATCATGGCGGCCCACCCAGAATATTCTGAAAATCAAAAAGCGTTGATCATCGTCGCCATTGGCTGTGGTTCCCTTTTCTTGTCCCATCTGAATGACGCCGGTTTTTGGATCGTCAAAGACTGCCTGGGATTGAGTGTCAACCAGACCCTGAAGACCTGGACCGTTTGCGAGACCATCGTCGGCATCGTCGGAATGCTGCTATGTTTGGTCGCATTCTACTTGGTGACAGGTGGTTGGGGCTGATAAAAACTCACCCAGTGATTGCGGCGATCTCGCCCGCATCGTCAAAAAATGCCCGGTTTCGCGTATTGCCCCAGTTACTCAGGACGATAGCTTAGTGGACCTGTCATTCGTGTTCCATGTACTTCCCAAGCACGCAGTGGAGTCTGTTGGCCAAGGCCTCGCTGAACGGCGAGACCTCGGCTCGTGATGCCTTGGAGGAGTTGTGTCGACGGTATTGGCAACCCATTTTCCAATTCATTCGCTCCCGGGGATTTAAGGAAACCGAATCCCAGGACCTGACTCAGGCTTTTTTGCTGCATCTTTTGGAACGATCGGCCCTCAAGAAGCCCGACCGCCTCAAAGGGCGATTCCGCTCGTTCCTGTTGGGCTCACTCAATCGGTTCATCTGGGATGAACTCGATCGTCGAAACGCCGAGAAACGAGGCGGAGGGCATGCCCCTGCGAGCCTGGACGACTCAAATCTCCATTTGGAAGCAGAGCCCTCACACCCGGCCCCAGACTCCACCGCCTTTGACCGCGAATGGGCATTGGTAGTGCTCGAGACCTCCCTGGCCCGCGTTCAGGAAGACTATGTAGGCGAGGGCAAAGCCGACATGTATGCTGTACTTCGACATTTCCTACCAGAGGCCGTACGACCTATGGCCTATGAAGATGCCGCCGCCCGCCTGCGGATGGGACTCTCCGCGCTGAAGTCGGAAATTCACCGGATGCGGATGCGCTTCCGTTCCTTTGTCAGACAGGAGATCGCTGGAACGGTCGGCGCCCCACACGAGATCGACGAAGAAATGGAGTATTTACGCAAGGTACTGATGCAACCGGGCAATGACCTGCAAACGACCGAAGCTTAACCTCTTTCTGACAAAACACGGCTACCACCGGAGCCTCGCTTACACGGGGATGTCCGGTGATGGGTGTTGAATCTCAAAGCGGGCTGACCTTGGGTCATGGACACGACATACCGATGACAACCTCGCGACCCTGCCCTTCTTGCGGATCAAATCTGACATCCAGCCGACTGGAAGGGCTATGCCCCAAGTGTGCTTGGTCGGGACTCGCCGGCCTCGACGCCGTTTTGGACGCGCCAACCGCCACGACGACTTCGATGGGACTCTTCAACCTCCCGGGATATGAGGTGATCGGTGAACTGGCACGGGGGGGGATGGGAATCGTTTACAAAGCTCGCCAACTGGAACCACAGCGGGATGTCGCCCTCAAAATGCTGCTGCCGCATCAACTGGGTTCTGCCGCCATGCGCGAACGCTTTCGCATGGAGGCCCGAGCCATCGCTGCGCTTGAACATCCTGCCATTTTGCCGGTGTTCCAATTTGGCGAACACGACGGAATGCCGTACTTCACCATGAAGTTGGCCTCTGGAGGCTCACTTGCGGACCAACGCCAAGAATATCGAAGCCGCTGGCGGGAAATCGCTGAACTGATGGCACGGATCGCCGAGGCAGTTCACTTCGCCCATGAGCGTGGCGTGCTCCACCGAGACCTCAAGCCTGCCAACATCCTGTTCGACGAGACGGATCGCCCCTATGTGAGTGATTTCGGACTCGCAAAAATGGTGGGTAGCAGCGAGATACCCACGCGCAGCGGCCACATCTTGGGAACCCCTCAATACTTGGCTCCAGAAATCGCCCAGGGAAGCGCAGCCAACGCAACCATCGCCAGTGATCAGTACAGCCTCGGTTCCATCCTCTATGAACTTCTGACGGGTCAACCACCCTTCAGCCAGATCGACCTCGTCTCTCTGCTGCGAGATATCATCGAAAAACCAGTACCGCTGCCTCGCGCCATCGACGCCAACATTCCTCCAGACTTAGAAGTCATCTGCCTGAAGTGCCTCAGCAAAGAACCCGCCCGTCGATATCCCTCAACCGCTGCATTGGCGCAAGACCTTCGCAACTGGCTCGACGGACGGGCCATCGCCGCCCGGCCCGTCAGTAGTGTCGAACGTGGACTCCTGTGGGCTCGTCGACACAGACTCGTCTCCGGCTTGGTCGGCTTCATCGCGCTGCTGGTGACCGCTCTCGCCATCGGATCCACAGTCGTTGCGGTCAATTTCGAGGCCAAACTGCAAGATACACGCCGAGCCGAAGCACGGACGGCTCGCCTCTCCCGACAACTGGGACAAAGGACCAGGGGACTGCGGGATTTTTCCCAAAGTTCCCAGCACAGGATGAACGCAAAATTTCGCGATGAATTTCTCGCTCATTTATCATTGCTAGACTTCACGAAGGCGACGAATCCAATTCCAGGGATCGATTTTTCTAAATCGCTCGTATTCGACCACACCCTTCAGCGCTGTGCCTACATCGACGAAAAGAACACCGCGCAGGTGGTCGAGGTCGACACAGGAAAGCAGTTCCCTCCGTGGAGATCCCCAACAGACCGGATTCAAGAGGTTCGATTCAGTCCCGAAGGTTCGGTATTGATGGTCGAACTTTTGAGCACCGGATTCCGTTTGATCGACCCGCCCACCGGCAGGCAACTGAGCAGTCTGCCAAAAGGGGCTCTTCAGCAGAATCTGTGGGTGATTTGGAGTGGAATAGGGTGTAAGTCGATGACTTTTGGGATTGGATTCAGGTTGGTGGGGTAAGCGGCGAACTGGAGGTGCTGGGTGTCCAAGCGCCCGACGGCGCGAGCTTTGG
>SXSK01000313.1 GCA_005793375.1 Verrucomicrobiales bacterium
ACATGGCATTTCGTTGGCAATTGTAGGAATTTTAGGATTGGAACCGAATCGCCGGTTCGATTCCGGCCGCAGCCACCATTCTTTCCCGCCCAAGTTGACGCAGGAGCGGCCCTAACGTTCGAACGTACAGCGCTAATTTCTTTGACGCTGCCCGACGCATGGTCCGCCTTGACGTGGACGCTTACCTGCCGGCGCGTGACTTGGGGTGCCAGCGTCCGCGTATGTTCTCGCGTCCCATTCCTTCTAGGCGGTGGGCGGATTTATACAACCCAAGCTTATTGGCCTGCGCCACCACACTCGAAACCGAGCGACCGAGCGACCGGGCCACTTCGAGGTTTGAGAGGTTCTTGTAAATTCGCCGTAGCGATTTCAGTTCTTCCGGAAGCCAACGAGGCATCTGGTAAACCCCCTTACCGAGACGCCCTTTGACAAACACCTTGTCCTTGGCCAATCGATAGAGTTCAGCCTGTCGTTCGATCGAGGCGACGCTCCGGCCCAACAAGCGGGCGACCTGTTGGTTGCTGTGGGAGCCGTAAAGCCGCTGCAGCTTCTGAATTTCTGGGCGCGTCCAACGACTCCGCGTCTTCAATGGATTTTTTCGTGAATTCATTCTTATTTCCGACTCAGCCAACAGTCTAACCGCCGAGGGTAGAAAAGCAAATCTCTAACAGTCGCGGGAATCTGCTCCGATTTCTAAGCCATTGACCCATAGGCGCGGCTCTGGGCGCCAGCGGGGAATGCTGAAGTGAAGCGGGAACTCCGCCGGACGGGTTGGGTTCACTTTCAGCGGATCGTTTCGCCGATTGGATAGTCTGTCGTCGTGCACACTTTCACTGCCACCCCGTCTCCGACCAAGGCGAAAACCGACGCCGTCTGCATCCCAGCCAAGGGCTACCAAAGGAGCTTCACTGTGAAATAGTGGGCGCGGGATGGCCCAGGCTTGGCAGCCTGGAATTGATTTCTGACACTTCTCGACAAAAAGGCTTCCAAGGCGTACAAGCGGGCTGTGAACCCGCTTCAGTCCACGTTTGTGGTGAACCGGCTCAGTATTTGGTTTTTCTTTCTGTTTGCCTTCCACCTTTTTGAATTCGGCAACGCCGCCACTCTCAGGCGCCGCGAAGCCTTGGCAGCGTTACTGGCTCCCGCCAGTGGTGTGGCAATCGAAGGCGCCTCGGCGGTTTGGTGTCCATTTGTGGATTTCGGCGAGGGCGTGGATCGAGAGGGATTGGCGCCGGTTGGGACGATCGCCGAACCACGATTCCTCGGCGTTCAGCCCTGGCCCGGCGCAGTACTGACCAATGAGACCGTGGCGTATTTTTTCTGGATCGATGACGAGCCTGCCGCCGATTTCATCCACGCGACGCGCTTTGTCCTGGTCGCGGCGGATCACCCTGCGCCGACGGTTGCCAATGGCCGCATTCGTGTCGCGCCAAACGGCTGGTGGCCGGTGCTGCGTGTCCCCGGCGGTTCGCCGCTGGAACTTTGGGAAACCTCGGAACAGCGCACGAGTGACGAGCCCATCGGCCCGCTCAATCGCGACGGTGCGGTGGCGGGAAAAATACCCCTGCGAACCGTGAACCTGGATCCCGTTCCGCCGCGCCGGGTGCCGGCCTTGGCCGGACCGCCCGCTGGCAGCGGGACCGCCTGCGCCCTCATTGTCCGCGGCTCGAGCGACGGGCATATGTCGAACAACGCGGCACAATTTCAGAGCGATTTGGTCGGACACTTTGGCGTTCCGGAGAAGCGGATCGTGATGGCTGCGGACGGCGGTGTGGCGTCGTGCGAGGATCTGGTGAAAGCCATCGAGGCACTGTGCAAGCTGGAGCCGGCATGCTCCCGAATTTACGTCCGCTTCACTTCGCATGGCGGCGTGGGGTGCCTGAAGCTTGGGAAGGATTGCGTGCCCGCGCGGGAACTTTGCACTAAACTGAACACGCTCGGAGTCAAGGGTGTGCCCATACACATGTTGATTAACGCCTGTTACTCGTTCAGCTTGGTGGACACGAACAACTACTGGGCCTTCCCCGCCGGCAGCACCATTGTCACTTCCGCCAACTCGAATCGCACCAGCTACGGAGGCCCTGCATTTAGTGACTCGGCAGGCAACAGTTTCGCTGAATCGCTTTACGCCCGGGCCTTCTCGGAATGCTTGAAGGCTGGGGCGGCCGATGCCAATGGAGACAAATTCGTGGACGACTGTGAGGCGCACGATTGGGTGAAGTCGCGGGAGCCGCCGGCAAATTGCTTCGAATGGAAGACGCGCAGCGAGCGCCGCATGCTGTATCCGGCGAATACTCCCCCGCCTTTCGAAATTTTCGATCCGAACCCGCAGAAGGTCGTCGTGGGTGACGATCCCACGGCCATCGGGCTGCAAGTGCTGAACGGCACCGGAAAATTGAAGAGCGATTTCCACATGATTTTTGCCGGCGACGTGACGGATGGCAAGGCCGAGGCCAAGCGCGCTGATGGCAAAGGCGCCGTCAAAGTTGGGGCTCCTTGGGGCAAAACGAACATCACCCATGATCCCATTAAGAACGAAACTATGGTTTGCTGGGACTCGCCCAATGATATGGTTCGCCCGGGTGACTTCATGATTTTCCGCTATCGCGTCCTGGGCAAAAGCCTCCGGTTTCTCCGCGCTTACTGGACGCCCACCAGTGATCCGCCAGCGGACGAGGATAAAATCCCGACCAAGTCCGCATCGCTCAACTCGCCCGCCGGCAGCGGTGGTTCTACGGTTCGGCAACTGGCGCGAGGCGACGACATCGGCGGTTGGGGTTATCCGTGGGGAGGGCAGATTGGTTTCGCTGTGTTGAGTCAACCGCTCGATTTGGAAGGCCTCGATTTCAGCAATCCGAATCTTTTGACCGCCGCGTCCAACCGCCTCGGCAACGTTTTCCTGCTGCCCAACCAGTCGACCGCGTTGAACATCACATTGCCAAAACATGCCGGTGACACGGAACATACCTTGGTGTTCATCAGCCAGGGGCAGTCGCCAGCCAACTCGAACAGCACGCTAATGTTCGAGGCGTTCAGCCTTCCGGCGGCTTCCACCTCTCCAATTGTGATGCAAGTGCGCCGGGTTGGAAGCGAACTCGAAATCTTCTGGAATGGCGGAGGGGTGTTGCAAGCTACTGACACCTTCGGTTCGCCCTGGCAAAACGTTCCGGGCAATCCACAAGGCTCTCACCGCTTGACACCCAGCCAGCACGCCGCCCAATTCTTTCGAGTCACGCGGTAGGACGATATGGACTCAAATCAGCCTTTCTTCGCGGGGCATCAAAAGAAATGGCTTATCAATATCAATAATTCAATAGGTCTTCCTCGCAGGCGGTTACCTTCTTTCATTGATTTCGCGGAAGAGCCAGGCGCGGGCGCAGGACCATTGCCGATCTACCGTGCTGGGCGACACCCCAAGGGCGGTGGCAGTTTCGGGCACCGTCATGCCAGCGAAGTAACGAAGGTTTACGATTCTCGCCAGGTCCGGGTCTTCCCGGGTGAGTTTCGTCAACGCTTCGTCCACGGCGAGGATCTCTTCCGGCGTAGCGGCGTCCCCCACCTTGGATTCGTCCCAAGTGGCCCGCGCCTGATCGCCGCCCCGCTTAAGGCTTTGCTTCTGACGGGCGCGATCGATCAGGATCCGTCGCATCGACTCCGCCGCTGCGGCGAAAAAGTGGCCCCGTCCGTCCCAGTGCTGGCGGTCTGGTTCGTCCTGACCCACGAGCCGAAGGTAGGCTTCGTGAACCAGAGCCGTGGCTTGCAGGGTCTGGCCCGGCCGTTGTCCCGCCAGCTGATGCGCGGCCAGCCGGCGTAATTCGTCATAGAGCAGAGGGAGAAGTTTCTCCGTCACGTTCTCGCCGCCCGTTCCGCTTTCGGCGGTTCGCAGGATTTTCGTGACTTCATTCATCGGCTGGCAGAAATCGGGTTGCCGTTTCCAAGGCAAGACAACCCCAAATCAGTTAACAGGGCGAGACTTTTACTGCGCGAACCCCAGCCCCAGCTCCGACAGGTGCCGGTCGATCTTCGCGAGGTCCCAGATGGCGATGTCGCCGTTGTCGCGCGCGATGGCGAGCCGCGGTTCCCTGGGATGCCACGCCAGCCAATAGACGGTGCCTTCGCGGTCGGGCAACGAGTAGCGCAGTTCCCCGGTGGCGAAATCATGGATATCCAGCCCGCGCATCGACGAGGAAGTAATCGCCAGCCATCGGCCCGTGTGATTCAAGACGATTTGTCGTCCTCTAGTGCTCGAGCCGCTGATGGCAAAACTTCGGCTCAGTGCCCCGGTCGCCCCGTCAAACACTGCGACTTGGTTCTCCTTGGTGAGAAAGGCCAAGGACTCTCCGTCCGGAGTGACCACCACCGGCTGGACAGACCCGTCGCTGGAGTCCGGCGCAAGAGTGCGTGGGGACTCTTCGCCCCACAGATCTTGAAGGAGCATGGAGTTCTCCAAGTTGAACGCGATCCGTTTTCGATCCGGAAAGATAACGATTCCTGTCGCCATTTTCAGAAAGCGGGAACCAATCAAGCGGACTGCGGCCGGGCCGCGGTCCAGGATCTCGTCGACCAATCCGACGTGCCAGACACTGACGCCGTCCCCGCCGCGTACCAACAGCAAGCCGCGCTCGGGATCCGGCACAAACTGGAGCGACCAGGTCTGGCGATTCGGTGCATTAGTCAGTTGCAGCAATTGTCGCCCGGATTCCGCGTCCCAAAGTTGAACCGTGGGCGTGTCCCAGTCTCCCGTGGCGAGCAACCGGCCATCGGGACTGAAGGCCACAGCCTGGCCCGGGCTGGGAAGCAGCTGGTCTCCTTCCCAGATCCTTCGGCCAGAGCTTGAATCCCACAGGCCCACGGTCCGGTCTTTGGACACGGAGGCCAGCCGCGTGCCGTCGCGACTGAAGGCGATTCCCGGCACGCTGAGTCGATGTCCGGCCAGCGTCAGACATTCGTCGGCTCCCGCGAATGGGTAGAGGTTCACTCCGAAATCGTCGAAAGTGACCAGGAACTCTCCTCCCGGAGCAAAGAGTGCCGCAGTGGACATGGTGGACTCCTCGAACACGGCCACCGTCTCATGTTTCTGATAATCCCGGATCACGAAGCGGCGCTGCTGCGGTCGCGCCACGGCCGCCAGCGTCGTTCCTGGCAGGAACGAGCTGGCACTGGCTGAATTACCCAAACCGGAGAATTCGTCCACGACGCTGAAGGTCGTGGTGTCGTAGATTCGCGTGCCCTGCATCGCCTGACTTAACAGGTATCGGCCATCCGCGCTGAAGGCAAAGGTGGGATTCGTGCTGAAGCCGGGCGGGAGTCGGCGGAGAAGTTGCTCGCTTGGCAGATCCCAGATTTCAATCGACGGTTCGGGGTTTCCGGGTTCAGCGTTGCTGATCAGCGCCAGCTTTTGGCCGTCACGCGAGACTGCTGCCATCTTGTTCCATGAACCCTCGGAGCGTTGGAACGAATGGACCGTCCGCCCCGACTCGGCCTCGATCAAGTTTATCTTGTGAATGGGCCAGCGGTCGGCCGCCAGCACGACGCTGGAATTGCTGATGGAGAAGCAACCAAAGGCGCCGGGCACTCGCCACGACCCCGCTTGCTGCCACTTCCCAGTCAGGTTAGGTGCGAACTCGATCACACGGGCGCCAGCCCGGTCCTCGGTTCCACGAGGCAGTTGAATCGTGATGAGGCGATCTCCCGCGCTACTGAAGGCGAAGTGACGCACCGGATCTTCCAACTGCCATCGGCCCACTTCCCGGCCGGAGGGCAACTCGCGAAGTTGGATGCCTCCGCTCGCGTCGCGCAAGGCGAGCAATCGGCCGTCAGAGCTCATTAGCACCCACTCGAAGCGATTGGTGGCGGGTGCGGACACGATCTGGCGCGGGCGGAACCCGACAAAATCGCCCATGCTGGCTACCGCTTCGAGGCGAAGGGCGGCGAGCTGCTTTGCTGGTGTGTCGAGGTCGCGGGCCTTCCGCAAGTGAGCGAAGACCTCCTCGCGGTAGCCGACCTGTCGCGCGATGCGTGTGGCACGCGCCTGGCCGAGCAGCGAGTGGTAGAGGCTGGCCGTTGCGTCCCTCGCGCTGGCTTCGGCCAGCTTCTCCGACGCTTCGGCCTTAGTACGCTGCGTCACTTCGTTGTTCCGCGCGCGTTGCGCGACGAGCATCTGCCACGAACTGATCGCGAGCCCAGCGACCAAGGCCACCAGGACGGCCGCGCCCGCCGTGAAGGCCAGCTTGTTCCGCCGCCAGGATTTCTGGAACCGATAGACGGTTGAGGGCGGCCGGGCCGTGACGGGTTCATTGTTGAGATGCCGGCTCAAGTCAGCTGCCAGTCCATTGGCTGTCTCGTAGCGGCGGTTCCGGTCTTTCTCCAACGCCTTCAGGACGATCCAGTCCATATCCCCCCGCAATTCGCTGCTCAATTGCTCCGGCCGTATCTTGCGGCGTCGAGCCGCGGTCGTCTTCTCGTCTCCTTCCAACGTTCGGAGGCGTGTGGACGGTTTGGCCGGTGGCTCCTCCTTGATCCGGCGTCGGATTTCATCAAAGCCTCCGCTCAGAAGTTCCTTCGTTTCCAGAGGGGGGCGGCCAACGAGCAATTCATACAACAACACGCCCAGGCTGTAGATGTCTGAGCGCGTATCGATGTCTAGCCCGCTCATCTCTGCCTGCTCCGGGCTCATGTAGGACGGCGTCCCGATGAACTGGCCGTATTGCGTGAAAATCGTTTTCTCCGTCAGCTCGACCTGCGTGGCCTTGGCGATGCCAAAATCGATCACTTTAGGTACCGGCACGCCGTCGTGCGAGGTGACCATGACGTTCGATGGCTTGATGTCTCGGTGGATGACCCCCTTCTGATGAGCGTGTTGGATGGCCTTGCAGACAGGAATGAACAGCTCCAGCCGTTCCCGGGTGGTCAACTGATTCTCATCGCAATACTCGGTGATGCGAACCCCGTTGACCAATTCCATCACGAAGTAAGGCCGGCCTGTGTCAGTGGCGCCGGCGTCGAGCACCCTGGCGATGTTGGGATGATCCATCAGCGCCAACGCCTGCCTTTCAGCCTCGAACCGGGCCACGACCTGCTGGGTGTCCATCCCCACCTTGATAATTTTGAGGGCGACGCGGCGTTTGACCGGCTCCTTTTGCTCGGCCATGTAAACCACGCCGAACCCGCCCGAACCGATTTCCTGGAGCAGCTTGTAACGGCCGATCTGGCTCCCGGGCCCTTCCATAATGGAGGGGCTTTCGATCGCCTGAGTCAGACCATCCATAGCGGGACGTGCCATGAATCCGTCGGCCTTTGCTTCCGCTTGAAATAGAGACTCAACCCGCTCCCGGAGCGTCACGTCGCTCCCGCACGCTTGGTCGACGTACCTCTTGAGTTCCTCTACGGACGCCTCTGGCGGAGCGTTCATGAATATTTGCAGGTCCGTCATCGTGGTACTCGTTGCTTTACTATCATGCGTAATAGAGAGAGAAATCACGTCACAAAGAAGCGCGTTTTCGGCTGAGCCTGAAGGCGGGTGCAACCGGGGTTGCCCCTTTGGTACGGCAAAGCTACCGCTTTGCCCAGCTCCTACCGCCCGTCAGTCAGGCCAAGCGGGAGGCGCCGCCGCCGCCCTTATCAATAATTGCCCAATTACTTCGCAATACCCTCCTGCAAACGGCTCAGGCCAAAAACTGACCCCGAACCCAGGGTGTGGATTTTCTACGGCTGGAGGTGACTGCGGTCGGCAGTAGGATGCGAAACATCTCGCTGACCAGTGTGTCCGGCCCGGAGGCACGGGGGATCAGCCGTTGAAAGGATGAATTGCCAAACCTCCAGCGCTGAAATAGAAATTCAGAATGAAGCCACTCACGGAATCGCACCCCTCGCGGTATTCTTCGAGCCCCACCGGCTTTACGCTGATCGAGCTGCTGGTCGTCATCGCGATCATTGCGATCCTGGCTGGAATGCTCCTGCCCGCGTTGTCCAAGGCCAAGACCAAAGCGCAGGGCACCGCGTGCCTGAGCAATACCAAACAACTGGCCCTCGGCTGGGTGATGTATGCCAATGACAACAATGATTCTTTGGTCGAGAACATGAATCTGGGTGGCCCGGGCAGTGTCGAGGGAAGTTGGATCACCGGGTTCCTGACCTGGACCACGGCCAAGGATAACACCAACGTGGCCTACGTCCTTGATCCAAAGTACTCCAAGCTGGCCGAGTACGTGGGCGTGACCAAGAACATCTACAAATGTCCCGCGGACAAATTTGTTTCGGATTCGCAGCGGAAGTTGGGCTGGACCGCACGCGTTCGCAGTTATTCCATGAACTTTTTTGTGGGCGATGGTTCGCCCAAGGGCGCGAAGGATTGGGGCGCAGATAGCTGGCGGGGGAAAGTCTATAAAAAGATTGGCGATTACCAGCGGCTCTCTTCATCTCAAGGCTGGGTGTTTGTGGATGAACACCCCGACACGATCAATGACGGCGCGATGTACACGGACATGACTAATCCCAATTGGGTGGACATGCCTGCCAGTTACCACAATCGTGCGTGCGGATTCGCTTTCGCCGATGGCCACTCTGAGATTAGGCGGTGGTCGGTTGAGCGAACAGCCGTGCCGGTGCGCTTCATCAACTGGGACCGGGTCGGTTTCAATGCCGCCGCCGATCCGAGAGACATTCGATGGCTTCAGGAACGCACGAGTGAAAAGCGATAGTCCGAATGCTGACGTAAATTAGGAGTCGTCCACTAGCGTGAGCGGTTCTTGATAATAATAGGCATCCGTGAGCAACTCTTGTGAACGTTTTGAGTCCAGGCCGGATAACCCACATGCAAAAACCCGATGGCCATCAAAAAATCAGACCAAAAAAAGCACGTTCAGTACCATCAGGATGGCAGCGTCTGGGCCAAAGGACAAACGTCCAATGAAGTCCCGACAGGGTATTGGGAGTGGTTTCGATTGGACGGGACCAAGATGCGCTCCGGACATTTCGAGAACGGTGTGCAAGTGGGCGATTGGACCACTTATGACAAGAAGGGTCAGGTCTACAAAGTGACCAAGATGAAACCCAAGGCGACGAAGGCCTCGTAGCGGATCTCTGAGCGAATCCAGTTCTCCTATGCGGGGAAGGTGTCTATGACTGCAGCTTGGACGGGGTGCTTCCCGAGTGAGTTTGAGGTTGGGGCGGGGAACCCCATTTCGAAAAATCGGAGTTATTCGCCGCCGCGCAGCGGGTCGAGCCAAGGAGTTTTTGGAAAATACCAATTCATCTTGGTCGATTCGACGTGCGAATCGGAAAAGGCGGTAGTCGCGCGTTCGTTGTGACGGGGATCCGGAGCACACCAATTGGGGTTGTCACCCGTGACGCAAGTCGGGCATTGACCAGCCTCGAGATCGCCCAGCATCCAAGAACCGTATTTCTTGGGCGTCTTGGCATCGATAAAGGGTTTTTTGGATGCGGTGGGGCGTGTGCCCGAATCGGTCATGTAAACCGTCTTGGATGGGTTGCGGATGGAGAGTTCCTTCTTATGGACATACTCGACGTAGGAACTGAGCTCGCCCGCGAGCTGATGATTGAGCGCATAATCTGAAACCGACGGGGTATTGTTGGGGACCCCTTCCCAACGTTCGATCTCCCAGGCTTTGCCCTTACGCGACGGGCAGAGCAGGATGTTCGTGGAGGCTAGATAGGGTTGAAGCAATTGGAACCATGTCACCAAACCTTTGGTGTAGGGCGGAAAGATGTAGCTGACCACATGTTTATCTGCGTTGTCGTCGGTGTACATTTTACCGGCGATCAAGATTTGCCGAACATTGTTGACGCAGCGAATGGAGTTGGCCTTGGCTTTGGCCTTGGCGAGCGAGGGAAGAAGCATCGAGGCGAGAATCGCGATGATGGCAATGACGACCAGCAACTCGATGAGGGTGAAGCCTTTTACTGACGGATGGCGGCGGCGCGGACAGTTACGAGAAATAAGAGTCTTCATGACGGCCAGTGGCAAGGATTTGGGATTGCCATTCCAGTAACGCCGGTGTCCGTTTCAAAGGCAAGGTCCAATTGACATGCAAGACACACGCGGCATGTCTAGGGTTGTCCCCTTTTGCGTCGAGCGGTTAATGATCGCTGAAGAAATGATTCAAGTTAGCACTACTGACGGTTGTGGCTTTGACTGAGGTGTCCTTCTGACTTCTGATCGGCAATCGTTCCTCATCCATCTCGGTGTCAAACGATGCATCCAGTGATTCGATAAGAAGTGATGGTGGGATTTGCAGTGGCATGCGCGGATTCAGTTGGTGAAACCTTTTGCGCGTGGGCCGGGTGGAGTGATTGACTTCCGGAGTGATTGAGACGGGGTTTGGGATCATCTTGCGGACGCGCCCGCTCACGGACACAAGCCTGATCGTGAATTGGCTGACAGCGGAGCACGGTCGGTTGTCAACAGTCGCGAAGGGTGCCCGTCGGGGGAAATCTTCATTTCAGGGCAAGCTCGACCTGTTTTTTGAAGGCGAGCTGAGTTTTCAACGGAGCAGCCGATCGGAGCTACATGCATTGAGGGAAGTCATGATCCATGAAACCCATTCTCAACTACGCACCGATTTGGCCGGTCTCAATCAAGCGGCGTACGGCGTGGCGTTCCTGGAGCAAATGACCGAGGTCCAGACACCGATTCCCGAGCTGTTCGAACTAGTCATCGGGTACATCCGCCATCTGGCCTCGCAATCGGTACGTCCGCGAAATGTCTTTGCTTTCGAGCTCAAGTTTTTGGTGACCTTGGGACTTGAGCCCGATTGGAAAGGTCAAGGGACCTCGTTGGAAATGCAGGGGCTGGCTGAGGCACTGATCCGTGCCCCATGGACCGAACTGACGGAATTGCAGCCCAATGGGCGGGCCGTACGTGAGTTACAGTCGTTTCTGCACGGGTTTATCCTCCAGCACTGCGGTAAGATACCCCGCGGCAGGGCCGAGGCACTTGGCACGGGGTGAGAGGAATAGTGCCGTTTTGGGAGTGCATTTATCCTGAGTCGCCTTTTCGTTCGGACCGAAAACGTGAGAGAAGAGCGCCCGAACGGACGCAAGATCTTGGTGCTAAATTTTTTTGTGGAAGCTCACCGTATTCCGGTGGCGAGATGCCTGGCTTTTCTGCAAGCCATCGACACTCAAGCTGTTGCGCATCTCGAAGGCGCACAACTTGCGTTTCCAGGGTCATCGGCAGTCGAAGCGTCAGAACAGGACCTCTTCGACTTCGCGGCGCGGAGTGGGTCTGACAGCATCGGCATAGCCTAGTCGCAGGATGCATTGCGGGGATTGGGTCGTGTCGATCAGTGACTTCAGTTGATGTCGAATTCCTGGAACCTCGATGGGCTGATTCAGGAACGAGGCCCAGATGTTCTCGGAACGTGCATGGAGTAGCACCGCGGCCAAGGCTTGTCCGGCGGACACCCAGTCGCGGGGCGAGTCCCCTGGTGTGCACACGACTACCAAGCGAGGAGAGCCGATCGCCAGTTCCTGGTCCCGAGCCGCTTCTCCTTCGCCGAGGTCGAACGTACGCACGACCAATGGACCGACGCTGGACATCAGATCGTCCACACCCGCCGCGTAGCCCGGGATACCATCCTGACGTAGGCTGTGGTTGGGGAGTATCCAGCGGGAGAGTTCTCGACGAAACTCGGCATTGGCCCATTGGGTTCGGTCGGCCTTCCAGATGAGATCTGCCAGTGCAAACCGGGTGGGTTCGTCCTCAATGGAGTGGAGCGAAGCGTTTTCGGAGGCGGCTGTCCCTTTCAGTTGCTCGAAAAGCTCAGAGGGCAGAGGTTTATCCTTGAAGGGTTGGCGGTTAGTCCGACGTTCCGTGATGGCAGAAAACAGCTTGGACTGAATCGCTTCGGTCTCAACCTCGGCTCCCCAATGCAATCGCGCCAATAGGTTCGGGTTATGCTCCGGTAGGATTTCGATCTGCCCGAGGCAGCCGAAGTGGCGCATGGCCACCTTGAAGTGGAAAAGTGCACAGCCGCAGCTCATGATTAATTCGCGATCCTGTGGGTCGACGACCGGACACGCGCGCTCGCGATCAGCATGGATTTCGAGTGAGGCGTGGCGATGCCGGAACTTCCATGGCTGAGAATTGTGACTGGAGGGCGCCAGGATGGCGTAACGCAGTAGGAATTCCCATTGCTCGGCCTGCGTGCCCTGAGCTGGATAATCGGACTCTAAAACCGACCACGGATCTTGGTTGTTCGATTTCATATCAAATGGCGCTGTTCACAGTGTTTTGCTTCATCCGAACGCAAACGACAGTTGGAACCAACATCAACGGAATTCCTCCCGTTACTTGCTAAACAATGAGAAATTTTTGGCCTGGAACACTCCGCCACCTTGGCGGATCCTGGCTGGATGGGTGACGAGAGCGGCAGATGCCGGGAAATCATCTGCTGAAAGATTCCGAGTCGCTGCTTGGCTTGGTGTCCCGAAGTTGGCTTTCCGTCAGTTGTCCGCCGAATTATTGAAGTGACTGCGGATAATTCCGGGAGAATTGGGGTGTGGATCGAGTTGCTATGCGCTTATTGATTACATTTGGGCCGTCGTATGAACCGTTGGATGGGGCGAGGCGCTTGACGAATATGTCGACCGGACGATTGGGTACCGAATTGGCCAATGCGTTTTGGGCTGCGGGATGGCATGTCCACTGCCTGCGCGGCGAAGGGTCCAGTTTTCTGGGACCCCTCCACGTTCGCGACCTGGAAACCTTCACGACCAACGATGATTTGGCGGGCCGCCTGGAGAGGTTGTCACGGGCTGAGCCATTTGACGTGGTGTTGCACGCTGCGGCGCTGTGTGATTATCGAGTTTCACGGGTGTTTGGCGCGGATGGGCAGGAAATTATGTCGCCGAAAATTGCGACTCGAAATGGCCGATTAACACTGGAATTAGAGCCTGCGGCCAAATTGTTGCCCAAGCTGCGTTCGTGGTTTTCGACTGCGCGACTGGTGGGATGGAAGTATGAACTCGCTGGAACCCAGTTGGAGGCTCTCGAAATGGCATGGCGCCAAGTGCGCCAGAATCGAATCGATGCGTGTGTCCTGAACGGTGCCGCCTACGGACCTGGGTTTGCGGTATGCCGCGAGGGTGGAACCGTGAGTGCTTGTCGCGATTCAGTGGAGTTGGCCGAGTGGTTGTTGGAATGGCTGGGGGGCCATGTCAGCGCTTACTGACCTTGTCGCGCGCGGCAGCCAGAACCCGGCGTTCCTTCTCTGTCAGGCTCGCCATCCCATGAGCCGCAATCTTATCCAAGATGGGGTCGACCTCGCGAGCGATGAACTCATCGGGGGCCAGATCCTCAGTGTTTACCTCTGTGGGTGCCGGCGTGGTTTTGATGCGACTTGAGGTGGGATGGGTGCCACCCTGTAGAATACGCAATTTTGGGGCACGATGCGGGCGGTAGAATAGATTTTTGATCCGGTCCACCAAGGCGGCTCCAGGTAGAGGATTCCAGTCTTGATGCCATCCGGAGCGCACCCAAAGCGCGCCAAGCATCATACCGCCAAGGTGGGCGGGGTGTGCCACCGCGCCGTCACGGTGGGAAGGCACCAATGTAAAAAAGAGTTCCACGCCGGCAGTGATGTAGAGCAAGACCCGAGCCGACATTGGGATGAGCAGATACAATCGGAAGGTAGCATCGGCGTGCAGTAGGCAAAAGACGGTCAGCATCCCAAGAACCCCTGCGGAAGCGCCCACGACATAACCAGCGTACAACGCGGGGAAGGCCCACATGAGAACGCTCTGAAGAATCCCACCGACGATTCCAGATCCGAAATAGGCCAAAACAAACCGTGAGCGACCGAGAACCTGCTCCACGGAACGTCCAAAGAACCATAATCCGAGCAGATTAAAGATGAGATGGAGGGTGGAACCATGAAGGAACTGGAAGCTCAGAAGCTGCCAAATCCACCCGCTGAGAATGCCTTCTCGGGTCAGCGCCAAATACGGATCAATCGAGGCTTTGATGTAGACATCGTTGATGCACTGGCCCGCGAAGCACGCGACGAGGATGCCCATGAGCCAGTACGTCACGGGCCAAGACGGCAATGACGAAAACGTGGACGGTTCCTCGTCCTTCCAATAATCGCGATCGGCGACGGACATGGTCTTAGGTTTACGGGCTAGCGGTCGACTGTGTCGAGTTAGGGAACCTAAAGGTCATTCAGCCAATATCAACGGTGCATTAAGGCTAGATTGGTACGAATCCGCCGAACCTGGTCAAGGAAGCGGCTTTATAGTCGCTTTCGTTCAGAGTTTGCGGATCTTGATCTTGCGGAACCAGACATCGTCTCCGTGGTCTTGAAAGCAGACATGGCCCGTGGGCTGTTTGGCGAATCCCGGCCAAGACTTGAACTTGGAATCGCCAATCAGTTTGGTGAGTTCCGGGCTATTGAGGTCGTATTCGACGACTTTTGTCTTGTTCAGCCAATGTTCGACGTGGTTGCCCTTGACGACGATGCGGGCCTTGTTCCATTGACCGACGGGTTTGAGGGCTTTGGTGGAATTGCATGCGATCAGAGCGTACAGGGCAGCCGCGCTGGTCTTGGGGTTTTTGCCGTCGGGATGTTTGGCGTCGTCCGTGACTTGGTATTCAGGGCCGGTTTCGTAAGGGGCGGTTGCGGATTCAGCGACCCGGTACATGACGCCGCTATTGGCGCCTGCGGAGACTTTCCAATCGAACCGGAGTTCGAAGTCGGTGTAGGTCTCACGACTCATAATATCGCCACCACCACCACTGGCGACACAGCGGAGAGTGTCTTTTTCGACCGCCCAGCCCTTGGCGGGAAACTCGGTCTTTTTGAAGCCGCGAAGGTTGCTGGTGGAGGTGCCGTCGAAGAGGGTTTGCCACTCGGCGGCGCTCAATTGAGAAGTGCTGACCAGGGGGATCGCGGCGCTGACAAAAACGGTGGCGAGGAGGCGATGGACGAATTTTTTCATAAAGTTCAACCGGGTGAGAATTAAACCTGACAGTGATGGTGTAGTTAAAGGGGCGGTTTTCTGGGGAGGCAGGTTAACCTGTGGAGGGTGGTTCGGCGACTGGGCGGGTAGGTTCTTCTTCGCCCAGTTGAAGGACGGGTTCGGTTTTAAGCAGGGTGACGAACCAGAGACCACCTACCAAGCCGCCAAGGTGGGCTAAGTGTGATACATTGCCGAGGGGTACGATGGTTCCGGCGAGGGTGACGACCCCGAAGATTAGCAGAAGATACTTGGCTTTGAGCGTTAGCGGAAAGACGAAGAGGATCATCACGCGCAGACGGTCTTCAGAATAAATGGTGGCGAGGGCGGCGAGTAAGCCGCAAAGGCCGGCGGAAGCGCCGACGACCGAGTGTCCAAATTGAGTTGGTGACATGGCGGCACCGACCAGGTGGACGAGGCCTCCCAGGGCACCGCTGACCAAGTAAAGTGCGAGATACTTACGAGCGCCCAGAGTGGTTTCGAGCACCGGTCCCAGCGAATCGAGGAAGAGCAGATTTAGGATCAGGTGCACCCAATTACCATGCAGAAACTGGTAAGTCAGGAACTGCCACCATGAGCCACCCTGAATACCTGCCAGACTGAGGGCGTAGCGACTGTTAAAGGGAATTCGAGCCCAAGGTGGCAAGAACTGCTCATACAAAAACGCTGCGAAATTCAGCACCAGCAACCCGTAGGTCACTTCACGGCTGAGTCGGACCATTCCCCGCTGTTCGCTCTCGTTAGCCACGCAGTTTAGTTCAGCTTAGACAGTTCCGCGCGCACTTGTTCAAGTAACGGTTTGACGGTCTTGCGGCTGAAATCGAACTGGCAGCCTGCCTTGGCGAATAGCTCAGGCAGTGGACGGGACCCACCCAGAGCGAGTCCTTCCTTGTAAGCGCGGAGAGCTTTAGGGGCGTCCTGTTTGGAATTTGTCCACACCTGCAAGGCGCCCAATTGAGCGATTCCGTACTCCACGTAATAGAAGGGGTAGAGAAAGATGTGCAGTTGCTTGTGCCAAAGATTTGCACGCGCGGATTCAAAGCCGCTCCAATCCACGTCGCCGCCGAACCGATCCATCAACTGCAACCAGGCATGACGGCGCTCTTCGCGGCTGTGTTCGGGGTGGGTGTACAGCCAGTGCTGGAAGGCGTCGACGGTGGCAATCCAGGGGAACACGCCGACAATGCCTTCGAGATGCACGCGGCGGGCGCGCCGGACTTCGGCGGCAGAATAGAACACATCGAGATGCTCGGCGGGGATCAATTCCATGGCCATCGAGGCGACCTCGCAGAATTCGATGGGTGCGCTGCGGTAGGCGTAGAGTGGCTCGTCGCGCGTCGCCAACGCATGGAAGGCGTGGCCGGCTTCGTGGAGAATGGTCTCCACATCGCGCTGCAATCCGACAGCATTCATGAAGATGAACGGAAGTCTGGCTTCGGCGAGGGTGCTTTGGTAACCACCCGGGGCTTTCCCCTTGCGGTTGTCGAGGTCGAGAAGTCTCAACCGCCGCATGGTGGCAAATCCCTCAGCTAATTCGGGGTCCAACCGGTCGAAAATTGTCTGAGTTCCTTGTTCCATTTCGACCGTGGTATTGAACGGAGCCAGGGGCGGGCGCCCGAGTGGATCGACGGCTAAATCCCAAGGGTTCAGTGCCGGCACCCCCAGATTCTGGCGACGCAATCCCTGGATTGTCCGTAAGAGTGGCATCGCTTCGCTCTCGATCGAATCATGAAAGCGCTCGCAATCCGCCGGCGTGTAATCAAACCGGCCTCGAAGTCGAAAGGCATAATCGCGATAATTCTCGAATCCCGCATTGCGTGCACACCGATGGCGGAGACGGACCAGTCCGTCCATCAATTCATCCAATCGATCAACCTCCTTTAGTCGACGTTCGGTCACCCGCTTCCAGGCCTCTTCCCGCGTCGCACGATCCGTGTCTTCCTGGAATCTCCCCATGGCCACCAGGGTGCGTTCCTCTCCCCGAAAATCCACCGTCAAGTTCCCGGTGAGCTTGTTGTATTCATTGCCGAGTTTGGCTTCCTCGGTTTCCAACGGGACATTTTCATCGCGATACAACTCCACGCGTACGGCAGTGTCACGGTCGAGCACTTCAAAGCGCTCCTTGGGGAGCTGAGGGCGCATCGGGTGCTCCAGGAAACACTTGGACAACTGGAACTGCTTGGGCTTGAGCTGTGGCTCGACATGTTCCACAAAGTGCAGGTAAGCCTTTTCGGCTTCTGGGCTGTCCGTGTGGCAAGTCATGGCGATGTAACGACGGCTGCCTTCCTCGTCGAGTGCGGCATCCAGTTCTCCACGATCCAGGAGCCATTGTTCCAGCTCGGCGATCGAAGTCGCACGGGCCAGTTGGGCTTCCAGTTGGTCGAACAAGGGTGCGATCTGTGCCCACTCCCCCAGGTTAGCCAGGGCAGGAACAAATCGGCGGGGCGAATGCGGCGGCAGTTGTCCGAACGGAAGCAAACTCATGACAAACCCCAATCATGGGCGACATCGAGGCTGTGGGCAAGACAGTCGACCACTTGTCGCCCTTATTCTCGACCGACGGCGGCAGTGATGGGTTTGAGGTCTTCCATGAGCCGTCCGAAGGCCTCCAGGGAAAGCTGCTGAGCACTGTCGCTCAAGGCTTCCTTGGGATTCGGATGCACTTCGATCAGCAGGGCATCGGCTCCCATGGCGACCGCTCCTTTGCAGAAAGCCGAGACCAGATCGGCCCGTCCACCGCCCTGACTTGGGTCGACGACGACGGGCAGGTGCGACTGATTTTTCACGATGGGAACGGCGCCAAGGTCGAGCGTGTTTCGGGTGTACGTTTCGAAGGTGCGGATGCCGCGTTCACAGAAGAGGAGGTTGCGATTGCCATTGGCGAGGACGTATTCTCCAGCCAACAACCATTCTTCGATTTTCATGGAAAGGCCACGTTTGAGCAGCACTGGTTTGCCAGTTTTGGCGGCAGCAATGAGCAATTGGAAATTTTGAGCGTTCCGCGCACCGATCTGGAGGATATCGGCGTATTCGGCGATCAGTTCGGTGTGGTCTTCCGACAGTAGTTCTGTGATGACTGGGAGACCGGTTTCGCGTCGGGCTTTGGCCAAGAGTTTGAGGCCTTTTTCGCCCAGACCCTGGAATTCGTAGGGCGATGTTCGGGGTTTGAAGGCGCCTCCCCGTAGGATCGTGGCGCCTGCCTTGGCCACCGCTTCGGCTGTGGCCATCAATTGTTTTTCGCTTTCGACGGAACAAGGGCCTGCCATGACCTGGACTTTTCGGCCGCCGATCACTGTCCCCCGGACATCAATGTTGGAATCGGGAGGATGGGCCTCTCGGCTGACCAGTTTGAATCGCTTCTGGACTGGGGTGACTGACTCGACTTGGGACCACGCAATCAGCGATTCGAGGGATTTATTGGAGCGTTCGTCGCCAATGGCGCCGATCACAGTCCGGGCCACGCCTCGCATGACATGGGGTTTGTAGCCGAGTCGTCGGATTTCCTGTAGCACGGCGGTTTCGTCTTTTTTGGTCGTTTGAGCTTTTAGTACGATAATCATGGATGGATTTGGAGAGTGCCGAGTGGCGTCAGCCCTTGGCTCAATAAAAAAGCCGCAGGCGTTCGGCCTGCGGCGGATTGTGGAGGTGTCAAGTTAACCACCCACAAGCCAGCAGGCCGGGCCAAAATAGAACCCGTAGAACCAAAAGCTGGATTGTGAGCACACCGATCGCATTTCCTCATGAATGTGGCAAAGGGATTCTAAACGTCAAATCCAGAGCGGCCGCGAGGGGTGATAAGATTCCATTGGCCCGATCTGAGCAACTTGCGGATAACGCTGTGTTGCTCTGTAAGAGATTCCACGGCGAAATGAGCGGCGTGTCTGATTCCATTCCCGATCCGAGTAGCGAACCCTTGGCGGAACCGCCCCCGGATTTTTTTGAGGCATTGCCGCAGGCGCCCGAACCTGTGATGGCACCCAGCGTGCCGCCTCCGGAGGCCCCTGATCTCCAGAAAGCGCCCAAACGACGCCAAAAGAATGTGCCGTCGACCACGGTTGGGCGTATTGACCGCCTGCCCCCGCATTCGATTGAGGCGGAACAAGGAGTTTTGGGGTGTGTTCTGCTATCTCCCAATGAGGCCATGGGGTTGTGTTTGGAGAAGCTCAAGAGCGGTTCAGAGGCGTTTTACGATCTGAGGCATCGGACGCTCTTTGAAATGCTGTCAGGCATGTATGATTCCAAGCAACCGATCGATTTGATCACGGTCCAGCAACACCTCAAAGATCAAGGGCAATTGGAAAGTGTTGGCGGTTTGGTGTATCTAGCCAACCTTCAGGATGCCGTTCCCTCCGCCTCCCATCTAGAGTATTACATTGGGATCATGCGCGAAAAATTCGTGCTGCGCCGCATGATTCAAGCCTGCGGCGGGGTTATTTCCCGGGTGCACGAATATGAGGGTGACGTGGATTCTCTTTTGGACGAAGTGGAGCGTGATATTCTGCGAATTTCTGAGGATCGCGAGGAAGGGAGCACGCGGGGAATGAAAGAACTGGTGACCTCAGCGATCAAGATCATTGAGGATTTCCACAAGCGGCAGGGGGCGTTGAGTGGTGTGCCGACGGGGTTCAGCGACCTCGACAAGATGACCAATGGGATGCACGCAGGGGAAATGGTGGTCATCGCCGCGCGCCCCAGCATGGGCAAGACGTCCTTGGCGATGAATATCGCGGAGCATGTTTCTGTGAACGAAAAGCTTCCGGTGGGGGTCTTTAGCCTGGAAATGACCTCGGAATCCTTGGTCATGCGTCTGTTGTGTTCCCTGGCCAAGGTCAATATGAAGACTGTCCGGGACGGATTCATGACCGAGGGCGACATGCGCCGCTTGTTTCAGGCGGCGAGCAAACTCTCGAAGGCGCCATTGCACATCGATGATACGCCAGGGTTGAGCATTTTGCAGATGCGTGCCCGAGCTCGCCGGATGTGGCAACAGCATGGGATTAAGTTATTTGTGATTGATTACCTCCAGTTATTGCATTCGAGCTCAAAAAAAGCTAAGGACAACCGCCAACAGGAAGTCGCGGAGATTTCGGCGGGTGTCAAAGCCTTGGCCAAGGAGCTCCAACTTCCAGTCATCGTTCTATGTCAGCTGAACCGGGAATTGGAAAAGGACAAGAACCGCAAGCCTCGGCTGTCGGATCTTCGGGAATCCGGCTCGATTGAACAGGACGCGGATCTGGTGGGGTTGTTGTACAAGGCGGCGGTTGAGGAGGATGAAGAGGCTCCGGCAGAACCTCATGAGGCGATCCCGGTGAACCTTTTGATCGCCAAACAACGCAATGGGCCGACAGGCGATGTTCGCTTGACGTTCTTAAAGAGCTTTACCCGGTTTGAGAGCGCAGCCAAAGTCGATGCCGAAGACTGACTCAAGCGGAATCGCGGCACCGCCATGGTTCTTAGTGCCCCGAGCACGTGGAAGTGCCGGTTCCTGAGTCGGGTGGTTCTGAATTAATTTTGATGAAACGAATCTCGTCGCGACGGATCCACTGGTGCGCAATCATGATTGCCACACTCCAGTTCGCCCTGGCTCAAGACCTGCGCCCGGGCGCGCGGGTCAAGGATATCAAGGTGCGCCATATCGGTCCCGCTGCGGTCAGCGACGAACTGGTGCGCGCCAATATCCGTATCAAGTCTGGAGACACCTACAACCCTGCCAACGTTGATAACGACATTCAGAATCTTTATTCCACGGGGTTCTTCTACAATGTGCGCGTCGGCTATGAAGTTTCCCCCGAGGGCGTGGTGTTGGTTTATGGTGTCCAGGGCAAGCCGGTCCTCACGGAAGTGCGATTCACTGGAAACAAGAAATACAGCAATAGCCGGTTGCGCCGTAAGATCACATCGAAGGTCGGCGAACCGATTGACGAATTGAAGCTCTTCAATGACTCGCAAGAGATCCTGAAGATGTATCAGAAAGCCGGCCTACAGAAGACCAAGGTTGACCCCAAGCCAGTGATCACCGAGCAGTTGGGCAAGGGCATTGTAACCTTCGAGATCGTGGAGACGCCTAAGGTGAAGATCGAGGACGTGGTTTTTGAAGACGCCAAGGCTTTTACCCAACGCAAATTGCGCCGGCAGATCAAGACCCGCCGCAAATGGATGTTCTCGTGGCTTACCGGCAGCGGTAAGTTCAAGGATGAGCAGTTCGAGGAGGACAAGGAGAAGTTGCGGGATTTCTACGCCAACAAAGGCTATGTCGATTATGATCTTAGGGACGTGAAGCAGGATCCTGGTTCGAAGACCAATCGCATGGTGCTCAAGCTTCAGGTGACCGAAGGCACCCAATACAAGGTCGGGAGCGTCGATTTCAAAGGAAATGAGATTTACAGCAAAGAAGAGATCCGGAAGAGCGCCCAGACCCTGGATCTTCGCAAGGGTGAGAAGTCCATCAAAGGACTGAAACTCAGGGAAGGAACGGTGTTTTCACCGAAAGATCTGGATCGGGACGAGCAAGCCATCCGCGATCTTTACGGTGCCGCCGGTTACATCGACGCCCGCATCGGGGCCCAAAAGAATGCCAACATCGAAAAGGGCACCATCGATGTGGTCCACAACATCGATGAGGGCGAGAAGTCCTATGTCGAAAAGATCGATATCAAAGGCAACTGGAAGACCAAAGACCGCGTCATTCGCCGCGAATTGGCCATCGCTCCCGGGGAATCGTTCGACATGGTCCGGGTCAAAATCAGCAAATCGAAACTGGAGCAGATGCAGTTCTTCGAGAAGGTTGAGACCACAGACGAGCCCACGGATACGTCCAATCGACGCAATTTGGTGATCTCAGTGGAAGAAAAGAACACGGGCAATATCGCCGTGGGCGCCGGTTTCAGTTCCATCGATAACGTCGTCGGATTTGTCGAGGTCAGCCAGGGGAACTTCGATTTGTTCCACCCCCCGACATTTACCGGTGGCGGCCAAAAAGCTCGATTGCGTGCGCAATTCGGGTCCCGCCGCCAGGATTATGTCATGACCTTCGTCGAGCCGTGGTTTCTCGGCCGCCGTTTGTCATTCAGCACGGAGCTGTATCATCGGCAGCTGAATTATCTCTCAGACAATTTCGAGCAGATCCAGACAGGAGCCCGCCTAGGGCTCACGAAGCAACTGCCGTTTAATTTTATCGCCGGCATTAATTACACGATTGAGCGCATCGACATCGATTTCTCGGATTTCTATGCGAATCAATATCCGAAGGAGATTCCGATCACGATCACGGATCCCAGCGGTACGATCATTACCAACGGGGTGCAACCGAATCCCAATCGCCCGCTGTTGCTGGATGAGGCCGGTGAGCGGTTGGTTTCGCGGGTGGGTGGTTCCCTGGCGCACGACACGCGCAACAATGCGTTGCTTCCGACCAAGGGGCATCGGGTCGAGGCGACGGCGGATCTGGCGGGTGGACCCTTTGGTGGCAATGTTGACTACTACCGGGTCGAGTTGCGTGCGGCGCAGTACTTTAACCCGTTGACTTACTTCAAGATGGAAGGCAACTGGGAAGAATTCTTCTCGGGGCATGTGCTTGAAATAGCTGGGCGGGTGGGAGTGATCGAGGCGTATGGCGATGGCGATCGCGGTGCAGACCGGGTGCCACTGTTCGACCGGTACTTCCTTGGAGGCTTGTACTCCTTGCGCGGATTCCGGTTCCGCCAGGTGGGTCCGCGCGATCCGTTCAGTGGTGAACCGTTGGGTGGCAACACCTATTGGTTCAGTTCCGCGGAGTATAGCATCCCGATTATTGAACGCTTGCGCTTGGCGTTTTTCTATGATGTTGGCATGGTGTATCAAAATTCTTACAGTTTTGATCCTCAAACGCTAATTAACGGGGCCACAACGAAGTTGTACAACGACAACTGGGGCGTGGGTATCCGTTTGAATCTGCCTATCGGGCCGCTCCGTTTGGATTACGGTATTCCGATCAACCACGACACCCGGGTGGGTGGTGGCGGTCGCTTCCAATTCGGTGTTGGCTACAGTCGTGAGTTCTGACAGGTTGTCTTTTTTATTGACCCAGTTCGACGTATATTGACCCATCAAATGAAACGGAATCTGCTCTCAGCGATCAGTGCCCTCATGATCGCCGCAACGTTCAGCCCCACGGCTCTCGCTGAAACCAAAATCGCGATTATTGATCTCAAGAAGGTTTTTGACGGTTATTACAAAACCAAACAGGCCGATACCCAACTCAAGGAGCGCGCAGGCGATTTTGACAAGGCGCGCCGCGGACTCATTGAGGATTACCAAAAAGCCAACGAAGAGTACAAAAAGATGGCCGAAGCCTCCGGTGACGTCGCCCTGGGCAATGACGAACGAGGAAAGAAGAAGGCCGATGCCGAAAAGAAACTCAGCGAAATCAGGGACCTCGAAAACAGCATCCGCCAATTCGATGGCCAGAGCAAACAGACACTCGCCGAACAACAGCGCCGCATGCGCGACAACGTTTTGCGTGATATCCGAGACGTCATCTCGGAGATTGCCAAGACCTCCAGCTTCAGTCTCGTTCTAGACACGGCTGCCGAATCCATCAATCAAGTTCCCATTGTGCTCTTCACCAATGGCGAGAACGACATCAGCGATTCGGTCCTGACCAAGTTGAACGCGACCCAGCCGGCGGACTCCGGCAAGGCCAAAGAGGGCAAGGACGAGAAGAGCAAGTAGTTCGTCGTCCGACCGACGTGATCGGGTGGGCGATGACGTCGTAGAGCATCCGCGACCGTGCCAGCTGCCGGGTTTTGGCTGGGGTCACCCTTACCGTTATGACCACTGCCATTATCGTTGCGGCCGGACGCGGCACCCGCATGGGGCCGATGGTAGACAAATTGTTCCTCGAGGTTGCCGGTGCCCCGGTCGTCGCCCACACATGGCGACGATTCGACGTGTCACCGGATATACACGAAATCGTGTTGGTCGTTCGGGATGGCATGCAGTCGGCCTTTACAGACCTTGCACAGCAGTACGGATTTTCGAAACCTTACCGCTTCACCATCGGTGGCAAGGAACGCCAGGATTCGGTTTGGAATGGGCTCGAAGCGATCCACGCAACTTCTGGGTTGGTGGCCATACAAGACGGGGCGCGGCCCTGCACGGATCCGGGTCTGATTCGTCGCTGTCTCAGGGCAGCGGAACGCCTTGGAGCCAGCGTCGCGGCCCAACGAGCCACGGACACGATCAAGGAATCGAATGGCGGCTCGATCATCGCCCGCCACCTCGATCGCGGTCGTCTTTGGAATGTCCAAACACCTCAATGCTTTCAATCGGAGATTATTCGGCGTGCCTTGGCATCGGTGCGTGAACAGGGATTGGTCGTGACCGATGACACAGCGGCCTGCGAGTTCATTGGTCAGCCGGTGGAGTTGGTGGAAAGCATGGAACCGAATCCCAAAGTGACGACCCGTGCGGATTTGCCGTTGATCGAGGTGCTTTTGCGGGAATTCTCCCCCGATTTGGCCTCCCCTAAATAACTGTTGGGTCGGTTCGGTCGAGTTTCTAAACACTACTTGGGTCGTTCGATCCGGGGCTCAAAACGCCACTGACCCGGGGCGAGGCCCTTGAGTTCAAAGTCGCCAAAGCGGCTGCGATGGAGTTGGAGCACCTCATAACCCTCGCTTGCGAACATCCGCTTCACTTGGTGATACCGTCCTTCAACCAGCTCCAGGCGCGCCGTTGTGGACGTTAGGATCTCGAGTTTGGCGGGTAGGCAGGGGTCAATTTCACCCGGCAGAACGATCGAACCACTCGCGAACAAGGGAATTAGTTGATCGTCGAGTTCCTGACCGACCGTGATTTCGTATACTTTGGAGATCTTGTGTCGCGGGGAGGTCCAGCGGTGAACCAAATCCCCATGGTCCGTCACGACCAGCACACCCGTGGTGTCTTTGTCGAGCCGCCCAACGGTTGTCACTGGCGGATTTCGATCCACCCAACGGGGTGGCAATAGTTCGTAGACCGAAGCCCCTTCCCGCAGATCATGCGTGCAGGTGTATCCTGCGGGCTTGTTTAGGACGACCAGGACCCCGTTTGGGCACTCGACGGGTTCTCCATCGATCAGGATTTGGGAGATCAGCACTTTCTCACTGGGATCCTTGGCCGGCACGCCTGCGATGGTGATCCGTTTGGTTTTGACCCAGGCTCGGGATTGCCCTCGGGAGCAATATCCATAGCGGGACATTAGTTGATCGAGCCGTATACGAGGTTCTGCGGTCATGAGGGGACTTGGAAAAGCCGGGATACTTGCGGTGCGGATCTCACGGTCACTCTCTCGCGTTCTCCCGTCCCGTCCCGTTTCGTAATCGTAATCGTAATCGTAATCGTAATCGTAATCTCATGCACCAACTCGATCACGAAACGATTGGAGTTTACCAGTCTTCACTGGCGTGAATCGTGAGAGTGAGCACCGACCATCGCGATTGCTATCGCTTGCAAACTCCGTAGGATTTGAATCATGGCCACTCGAACCTCCCGAAAGCTCCCCTCTATCGCTGGCACGCTTTCCATGGCGATTCAGATATCGATTTCTCTGACATCATCGTCGTTCGCCCAAACCTCCGCATCGATTGATTGGCCTCAGTTCCGTGGGGTTGGGGCGTCTGGTAAAGGCAACGTCAAAGGGTTGCCGTTGAGCTGGAGCGATGACCGAGGAATCGCCTGGAAGACACCGATGCCCGGGCCCGGAGCATCGAGTCCGATTGTTCTTGGCAATCGCATTTTCATCACCTGTCACTCCGGATACGCCGACGGTTCCAAGAACGCTGGCGATCAAACCCAGCTAAAGCGACATGTGCTCAGTCTGAATTTGGCCGACGGCAAAATTCTGTGGGACACAGCGGTGGCGGCAGAATTGCCTGAACAGGAACGGATCCGGGAGGATCACGGCTATGCGTCGAGCACTCCGGTTGCGGATGCCGAACGTGTCTATACGTTCTTTGGCAAATCGGGCGTATTTGCCTTGGATCATCAGGGGAAAGAACTTTGGCGCACCAAGGTAGGCTCGACCCTCAATGGATGGGGTTCCGCCTCTTCCCCCGTACTCTACAAGGATTGGGTCATCGTCAATGCCAGCATTGAAAGCGAGTCCTTGGTGGCACTCGATAAGAAAACCGGCCGCGAAGTCTGGCGGGCAGGAGGTATCAAAGAATCGTGGCACGCGCCCGCAATCGTCACCACGCCGGAGGGCAAAACCGAGATTGTTGTGGCCATGTTCCGAAAATTGGCCGCCTTCGATCCCGAAAAAGGTCAACCGCTGTGGCATGCGGACACGGGCATCAATTGGTATATGTGCCCGACACCACTCGTAGAAGCGGGTATCGTCTATGCCATCGGCGGACGCAATCCAAACGGAGCTTTAGCGGTGCGATCTGGTGGACGGGGCGATGTGACGAGTACACACGTGGTTTGGAAACTGAACAAGGGGTCGAATGTTCCGTCGCCGATATTGCATGAGGGGCACCTCTATTTTGCTCATGAAAACTTGGGCATCGTTTATTGCGTCAATGCGAAATCCGGGGAGTTGGTTTACGAAGAACGGCTCCAACCGTCGCCTGGACAGATCTACGCGTCACCGGTGCTCGTGGACGGCAGAATCTTCTACATCGGTCGGGGCGGGCGGGCGGGGGTGGTGGCGGCTAAGCCTGCATTTGAGAAACTTGCGGAGAATACGTTGGAAGGGAATCGCGGGGTCTTCAATTCGAGTCCCGCCGTCGGTGGGAACCGGCTCTTGCTGCGATCCAATCGCGCACTTTATGCGATCGGAGGGAACTGAATGGTTGCTGCATGGAGAAAGCGGTTGAGGGCAACCGCAGTTCAAAAATCTTCGAATTGAATGAAACAAACCCGGTGGCAGCCGGGTTTGGGTTCATGTGACAACGATCACCATGAACTACAAGTCAGTGGATAACAATGTAGCTGAACTTTTTGGACGGGGCCGTCTGGGGCGGCCCGCCCTCCGATTGGCACCCCAAAGTGAGCGCCCGGAATTGCGTCCACGTCCCTTCCAGTTCGTCCCTCAAACTGGACAGCGCTCTCAGCGATCAGTCGTTCGCGATCTCAAGGGCTTGATCCCGGATACAAACTCCGATCGCGCGGAATTGATCTTCCTTGGTACTCTCATGGGCATCGCAACAGCGGCAGTCGCGATGGCTGCCATCGGAGTCACGGGCTTCGCCGCTTCATGGAATCACTTCACCCAACTGGTTTACACTTTGATCGGCTGATGGATCGGCAGAGGGTTTTTCAGCGTTTCCGCGGACGGAATGCCATGGAAGATTGGATCGAATAATTGCAGACACAACCGGCACTGGCTTCGGGTAGTAGTACCAAACCATTGGCCGGAATGATATTGATCCAACATCCCGGCCGACTGGGCGCCAGGCGCTTAAACCTCGAACCCTGCACAACCGAGGATTCTAAGTTCAGTACTGTGGGATTGTTTGCGCGAAAAAACAGGGCGTCACCGGCACCCGACATGGTCCCGCAACTGTGCCCTGGCCTCACAATCGGCCAATGCCCGGATTGACCATCAGGATTATAGGGATGTCCCGTCTCCAAATCGTAGAACACCGGTTCGGTCACCAGACGGTTTCCCAGAATCACGGGGTGGTGTACCTGCTCTCCGTGGCCCAATTCACCGCGTTTCCGATTTGGATGCGATGCCATCCACCGATCCGAACCGTCGGCCGCCCTCAAAACTCTCACATGATACAGGGCATCCTGGTTGAGATCGACACCGGAGCCGACGATCACCAACCCATCGCGCGACGCCGACAAATAAAGGATGTTGCCGCAGGCCGTCAGGTCGAGGGAGCGATCCCATCGTTTTTGTCCTGAACGCGGATCGAGGCAGACGAGGAAGAACTCGTTGGTTGGTTGGGTGACATCCGGGAGACGAATGCGCTCCCCGGCGCGTTGGCGATTCTGCGGGTTGCGGCTCTCGAAGAAATAGACTCCGTCCTGAGTAATGGTAATTGTGGCATTGAGGATTGCCCCGTTTTGATAGGTCCAGGCCAATCGATGACCCGGTCGTGCGAGACAAAACAGTTGGTCGCTGGTGACCATGGGTTGTTGGCTTCGGTAAGCGTCGTCGACCGCTTGGTAAGTGGCCTCGCGATGCGACGCGTTGGTGCCCTGAGTTGACCCGAAAAGAGAGTCTTGTGTCACCCCAACGTAGCCCCAGAGGCTGGGCTGTTTGTTGGGCCTGGACGGTGGCGCGAGCCGAGTGCGTATGTCCCCAGTCGCACTGTCCAGGAGCCAGAGTTGATTTTCCACCGCAGCATAAACAGTGGTTTCATCCAGAGCCACGTATCCGGAATCGTAGGGAATTGAATAGCGCGAGAGCTTTGGAATCGAGCGCTGCCACCATTCGGTGCCATTGAACGCATCGACGCCGATCAGCTGATTTTCGCCAACTAGAATCATCCTTCCATAGCTGGCGAGTGGGGCGGTGGCGCGCAAGTGGCGGTCGGTCATCGTTTGAGGACCTGGTCCACCGAACCATTGCAACGCGAGGTCGGCATGTACCATGCGATCCTCGGTGGACGCTGTATTGGCGGTGTTGGCGTAGAGGTGTGTCCAACTGCCGGTGTTGGGCTCGGCCGGTGATTGAAAGGGTTCGAGGTTGGCGGTCCACCAGGCCAAGGCACCGAAGGGACGCAGTACCCGGCGCAACTCGGATTCCTGCCAGCGACGATCAGGCCGTTGATCGAGAGCGCATTCATCCACCACCACATTCGCAAATCCATCCGTGAACGGGAGCGAATCAGATGCCCACACCAGCACATTCAATCGTGGCCCATATAATCCCGCATCCGAAAGTTCTTGGCGTCTTGCGCTGGCTTGTTCCAGGGATCGTTCGACCAAAGTGATGCGCAGGGTCGTTTTTTCTAGAAGTCTCCGAGCCAATTCGGTCGAAATGCTGTCGACGATAATGGCGTAACCCTGCCGGGCCTCTGGCGTGCCTTGGATTCGATCCAGGATTGTTTGGATGCGTTTTTGATGCACTGAAGACGACGGGATAGATATTGCCGGCGAGGCAGGGGAACGGCTGATTGCGCCAGCGCCGGCTTTTTCGGGCGTGTTCCTAAAATAGGACAGTTGGCCCTGGTCGGTGCTGACGATTAACCCGCCATTGGCGACGGCTAGTCCGAGGGCTCGCCCTTTGATCTCATGCTCCCAAAGATGACGCCCGGTCGTCCGATCCATGGCGGTGACCCGGGACTGGCCGCCTGCAACCACGTGGTTGCCTGCAACCACAAGCGATTCCGAACCGATCGCCGGGATCCGCCAACGTTCGCATGCAGCCAGTTCATCCTGAATCTTCGACATGCGCCGGGAAGCCACCCGCAATGATTCTCTAGAGGTCTGGGTCCCTGGTGATTCCGGGTCCAAGCCGGTCAAGGCCTTCCGCTGTTGAACGAGGGATTTTTCAAGTGAAATCCGTTCTGCGGTCAGGGCCAAGAGTTGCGTCCGATGCACCGCCACGATCTCGGTATCGCTCATTAGATACGAAACCTCCTTACTGACCACCATTTGGCGCCCGGGGAAATGGGCAAATTTTACGCGGGCCGTGGTCGGGATCGATTGCAACGCGCCGTCCTCGTGGTTTCGAGCCACCAGCTGATTTTCCACAACCAGCGCAAACGTTCCGTTCACTCCAGAGTATTGGCGCAAGACTTCTCCGGTCTTAGCGTTGATTGCGATCGGACTACCCCGGCCTGTGGGCGCGTATAATTCGCCATGACCCATCAGCAACTGGCCTTCAGGCGATTCCTGGATTTCGGTGCGGTACAGCGGCGTGCCATCGTGGGTTCGGAACGCCGCGGTAAACACCCCTTGTGATGGGAACAGGCCCGCCGCGCAGTACGCGATATTGTCTTGCACCAAGACCCCCGTTCGCACCGGCCACGTGGATATCAATCGGCCATTTCCAGGAATACGTCGGTCTTCGGGCGCAACGCGTTGGCGCCAGAGCAGTCGACCCTCTGTAGAGTCCAGACAGTAGATGTGGCCATCGTCGCTTCCGACGAAAAGTCGGTTGTCGGCAATCGTCGGCGCATATCGAATCGGGCCGTCAGTAAAAAATCTCCAAACCACTCGCCCGTTGTCGCGATGGAGACAGGTGACTTGGTCCTCCGAAGAAGAGGCAAAAAAAACATGATCGCCGACAGCAACGGGATGGAAGACGCGGTCGTCGTCGACTCGGGGTTGGATTCGATCGAGTCTTTGCCAAATACTGGCGCGAGCTGGGGCTTGCCAGGCAGGGGCGGGCGGGACGTGTGCCTGAAAGGTCCATTGGAGTTGAAGGGGCAGGTCGAGAGATTCTGCAGTCGCCCCGCTGCGCTGATTGTCCGCGCGATAGGTTGGCCAATCTGTGGCGTGGCTTCGTTGGCTATGGCCGACACTGACGAGAAATAAGGTTAGGGCAACCAAACCCGCGCTGTGCGACACCACTCGGTGGTGTTTGCGGAATGGATTACGCATGATTTCTCCCAGTCATTTGATCCATGCATGTCGTATCGCCTGCCCAGGTTTAGATACGGTTCCAACCGCTACTTCAGCACCTGGCGCACCTTGCGCCCGTTGGTGGTCAGGATCTGGAAGTGGTGAATCCCATTGGGCTGCTGATCGGTGTGCGTCCAGACAATCTGACGGTCGCGGTTGACTTCGGTGAGCCGGATTTCACCGGGCTTGGATCCGTAACTGGTGATGACGGTGTTGCCATTGGGCAGGCGTTGAACGCCGCAGGCATCCTTGATGGGTTTACCAGGGAGATCGTCGTTAGATACCTGCCAAATGATCTCCCCCTTTGGGTTGAACTCCACGACGACGTTGCCGTAAGTGCAGCCGACAAGCGTGTTGCCATTGGGGAGACGGATGGCAGTGAACGCCCAGTTTGGCGTCTTGGCTTCCCAGACGACATGACCCTTTTTGTCGTATTCCCGAACCACCTTATCCAGCAGCTGTGGCACCAAATAGTTTCCATTGTCCAGCTTGCGAGCCATGCGGGATTGCATGTGGAAGTTGGTCACCTGACAGAGCATTGGAATTTCTGCCACGATCTTAAGCGTCCGATCGAGTTCCAGGATGCGCGGATTGCGGCCGGCCTCGGTGACCATATAACCGCCGCCCGGCAACTTCTGTACCGTGTTCACTTCATCCTGCGTCCCAGACCATTTCGCCAGGACATCTCCTTTTGGGTTGAGTTCCACAAACCCGCCTCCTGGAAAATCCTTACTCTTGGAGAGCGCCAAAAGCCGGTTGCCGTTCCTAAGTATCCAACCATCGCGGGTGGAGGCGGGATAGTTCCAAGTGGCGCTGCCATCCTCGGCCACGATGCGCGTGTGGCCGCCCGCGGCGAGGAACGAGTGCTTGATCGGTTTGGCGGGGTCCGCGGCGAGTACGGTGCCACTGAAGAGCATCACTGCCAGGGAGAGTAACGTGAGGCGAATGTTCGGTTTCATGTGTGACGATGTCCGCTTGTGTACCAGTCGAGACGCTCGGGGTGAAGCAGGAACCGTGGGTAACCTGATGAACGGGTTGGACATCATTTCTCAGAGGGGTAGGGTAGGCTCATGCGCAGATGGCGACAGCAATTCCATTCCTGGATCATTCAGCAGGCCTTGGGTCTGACGCTCATGGCAAGCGCGCACGCTGCCGACTTGGCAGCCCCTGGTTTTCGACCGGGCGCACCGGGGGTACACGCCCTGGTTGGCGCGCGAATTTTTTTGAAGCCGGGTACTTTGTTGGAACGAGGCACGATTGTCTTTCGCGACGGATGGATCACCGATGTGGGACCCGACGTTCGACCTCCTTCGGATGCCCGGGTTTGGGATGTTACCGGGCATATCATTTATCCGGGCTTTTTTGACCCATACCTCGCGCTCCCGACCGCGACGGGTGCTAGGCCTGAGGGAACGAGTCTGGACTCCTCCAGCAGCGGGGCATCCAAGGACATTCCCGAATCTGGAGCCGCTGTGGCGGCATCCGGTGGATATCGGTTCTTTGGTGTTTCGGGACAAGAGAGAGATCCAGGTGGAGCGGGACCTGGATACGCCAATGCGGATGTCATCCCAGAGTTTCGGATGGCAGCGAGGTACACACCCGACGCTAAACTGATCGATGGGATGCGGGAACTGGGGTTCACTGGGGCACAAGTGGTTCCGTCCAAAGGGGTGATTCGCGGACAGAGCGCCGTGGTGGTCTTTGGCGATGGAGGTCCGAATGAATCCATCCTTCGAGCGCAGAGCGCCCAGCATATAGCGTTCTCTGTCAGTGGAGGTGACAACGCCTTTCCCAATTCCTTGATGGGCACGATCGCATTGGTCCGGCAGTCCTTTCTCGATGCGCGCGATTATGCCAACCGCAACTCTTCCTCGACTTCTGGCGTGCCCAAACAACTGCCACGTTACAACGCGGCCCTGGAGGCGTTGCAGACGACCCTGTCGGGAAATCCGCGCCAGACCGTTGTGTTTGATCCGGAGAGTCCGCTCATGGTGGAGCGGGCTGGCGCTGTGGCGCGCGAAATTGGCTTAACCTTCCAGGTGGTCGCGAGCGGTCAGGAGTGGCGGCGACCGGAAATCGCAAAGGCCACAGCGGCCTCGTTTATTGTGCCCATTGCGTTCCCCGCCCCGCCGAAACTTCCGGATGACGCCAGTTGGGAGAGCATCTCTTTGGACCAGCTTCGGAGTTGGGATTGGGCGGCGGAAAACCCGGCAGTGCTTCGTCAGAATGGTGTGGAGATAGCGTTGACTACCCATGCGCTCGGCGAACGGAAGGATTTTCGCAAGAATCTCCGCGCCGCGCTGGACCGCGGATTCAGTGAGACCGATGCCCTGGCCGCCCTCACTTTAGTTCCGGCTCGATTGTGCGGTGTCGAGGCTCAACTTGGATCAATCGAAACGGGCAAACTTGCGAACCTGACAGTCTGCGATTCCAAGGGTTACTTCGATCCAGAAGGCGTCGTGCGCTCGGTTTGGGTCCAGGGGCGATTATTTGATGTGGCTGGGGAGAGCACTGGAAAAACTAACGTGGCGTCTGGCGGCAAATCAACCAACACCACGGATACCGCCGAAGCCAAGGCCGAGAAAGAGAAGGCTGAGACCAAAAAGAAGGAGGCGAGGGAAAGAAGCAAGAAACGCTTGGCGCGCCAACCCTGGGCCGGACGCGGGCCTTCGGCCACGCCGCCGGCAGTTCTGATTCAGAACGCGGTGATCTGGACCTCGGCTGAGGCAGGCATTCTGACCAATGCCTCTCTGCTGGTGGTGAATGGAACAATTCGCAGCGTTGGAACTGTGCCCACTGGCTCGTTGCCTGACGGAACCGTCGTTTTGGATATGCCTGGGATTCATATTTCACCTGGAATCCTGGATTGTCACAGCCACTCCATGATTTTGGGTGGTGTCAATGAAGGCACTCTTCCTAGTAGCGCCATGGTGCGGATAGGGGATGTGGTGAATTCGGAGACCGAAACAATCCATCAACAACTCGCTGGCGGATTGACTGTGGCGAACCTCCTCCATGGTTCAGCCAATCCTATCGGCGGACAGAACTGCGTGATCAAACTGCGGGAGGGACTGGGACCGGAGGGGTTGAAGTTCCTGAACGCGCCGCCCGGCATCAAGTTCGCCCTGGGCGAAAACGTGAAACAAGCCAACTGGGGCGACAAATTCACGACCCGATTTCCCCAAAGCCGGATGGGTGTACCGACATTTTACAAGAATCGGTTTACCGCTGCCCAACAGTATGCGGCCGCCCAGCAACGTGCAAGCGCTGGCGGCCCTCCGGTGCGACAGGATCTTGAACTCGATGCCTTGGTGGAGATCCTTCAGGGCAAGCGGCTGATTCATTGTCACAGTTATCGACAGGACGAAATCCTGGCATTCCTAAGAACCATGGAATCCTTTGGTGTGCGAGTGGCAACATTACAGCACATTCTTGAGGGGTATAAGGTAGCCGACGAAATTGCCAAGCACGGCGCCGGCGCAAGCGCATTTGCGGATTGGTGGGGCTACAAGTTTGAAGTCGTCGACGCCATCCCCTATGCCGGGGCCTTGATGCATGAGCGCGGGGTGCAGGTGAGTATTAACTCAGACTCAAGCGACCACGCGCGGCGTTTGAATTTGGAAGCGGCCAAGGCGGTGAAATACGGTGCCGTTCCTCAAGCTGAGGCTTTGAAGTTTGTCACCATCAATCCCGCCAAACAGCTCCAGGTCGATCGTTGGGTTGGTTCTTTGGAACCTGGAAAGGATGCCGACTTTGTGCTCTGGAGCGGATCTCCCTTGGATTCTAGCAGTGTCTGCCTCCAGACCTGGATTGAGGGGCGAAAATACTTTGATCGAACGTTGGAGGCGGATCGAGCGCGAGCGTTGGCTGAGGAACGGACAGCACTCATCGCGAAAGCCAAGGCCATTGCCGGTGGCTCCGGTGGCGCTACTGCCAGCGACAAAGCTCGCGAAGCCTTCTTCCGAAAAACCTGGGAGCAGGCATCTCATCTCGGCGTCCAACAATGTCTCGATTGCCAATACCCTCAACGCCGATGAATCGCACCCCAACACACTCCACCATGAGGCGCTTTACTTGGTTTTGGATGGTTTTTGGAGCCGCCATTCAACTTGCCTCAACCCAAGCCGCATCGCTGCTCCTCAAACAAGGCATCGTTCATACCGCAGCCGGCCCGGTGTTAACCAATGCCTCGGTGTTCTCTCGCGATGGACGAATTGTTGCTGTCGGATCGGACATTCAGGAAGCCGCCGATGCGACCATCGAACTCAACGGAGCCCATGTGTTTCCCGGCTTGATCGCAACGCTGTCGATCTTGGGGTTGGTCGAGATTGAGGCGGTTCGCGCCACCGTGGATTCCGTGGAGGTCGGCAGTTATACGCCGGACGTGTTTGCTTGGTTGTCGGTCAATCCGGATTCCGAACTGATCCCGGTCGCGCGTGCGAATGGTTATACTCATGCGCAAGTCACTCCACACGGAGGAGTTCTCAGTGGGCATTCCGGCGTTGTCGCGTTGAATGGTTGGACCATCGAGGATATGGTCGTTCTTCGGTCATCCGGGATGCACTTATTTTGGCCGTCGTTTGGTATCGACACCACGCCGCGCGATCGCGCCGCCAACAAGGACCAATGGAAATCTGTCGAGGACCAGATCAAGGAACGCGATCGCAAGATCCGGGAGATCACGGGGTTCTTTGATGACGGAGAGGCCTACGCGAGGGCCAAGGGAGCTGCCGACGCAACATCGTTTCGTACCGTTCCCGCATGGGAAGGGTTGCTGCCCGTCCTGCGAGGCGAGGTTCCGCTGTTCTTGCACGCCGATGAGTATCGACAGATCCAATCGGCGATCGACTGGGTCGCCGCACGAAAGTATCGGGCGGTATTGGCCGGCGGCCGCGATGCCTGGCGGTTGACGTCCCTCCTGTCCACGAACTCAATTCCGGTGGCCTTCGAACATGTGTTCACGCTCCCGGTACGGGACATTGATCCCTATGATGTCCACTTTTCAGCGCCGGGAATTCTGGTGAAAGCGGGCGTACGTGTCGCTGTTTCAGGATCTCAAGAACGATTCGATGCGTTCAATATCCGCAATCTTCCCTATGCGGCAGCCCAAGCCATGGCTTTCGGTTTGTCGCGCGAGGATGCCCTGAAGGGATTGACTCTCGAACCCGCGCGGTTGCTGGGGTTGGGTGATCGCCTCGGTTCGATTGAGGTCGGCAAGGAGGCGTCCATGTTTATTGCCGACGGTGATATTCTTGATATTCGAACTCAGGTGAAACGGATGTGGATTGCTGGAAAGGAAGTTCCATTAGCATCGAAACACACCCGACTCTACGAACGTTACCGCGCGCGACCGAAGCCGTGAAATCGTATTGGAGTGTCGGCAGCCCTCTGCGGCTTTCTGCTCCACGACTTCTAGCAACAAACCTAAGCAAACCACGGAGGGAACGGAGGGCGGTTGAGCCGGTTCCTGTTCAGTGTGAGACCTCCTCGCCGTGTTTCAGCCGAAGACAAAGCGGTGGAGGGCCACCGCACTCAAAAAGTCCCGCCAGCGGGACAGCAGCGAGACCGACCCTCAACTCTTTTGGCTCTTGACTTCCTCGACCCAGGCTTGGTTTTGGAGATACCACCTCACCGTTTCGCGGATACCGCGTTCGAAGGTGTAAGCGGGCTTCCAACCGAGTTCACGTTCGATTTTGGAGGCATCAATCGCGTAGCGCCTATCGTGACCGGGGCGGTCTTTGACGAAAGTGATCAAGCTGCGGCTGTTGCCACCCAGTTGAGGTGCCAGTTCGTCTACCAAGTCGCACATGAGTTGAACTATGTGGATATTGGCCCACTCGTTGCAGCCGCCGATATTGTATGTCTCCCCGAGTCGGCCGCGCTGGCACACCTGCCAGAGTGCCTCGGCGTGGTCTCCCACGAAGAGCCAGTCGCGCACGTTCATGCCGTCGCCGTACACGGGAATAGAACGGCGCACCAGAATACTCTGGATGACCACGGGGATGAGCTTCTCCGGGAATTGGAAGG
>SXSK01000314.1 GCA_005793375.1 Verrucomicrobiales bacterium
GAACGCCTTCCAGCCAGTGGCCTGACAGAATCGATAGACCTCAGATGCCTTGAAACCCGAGTCGATCATGCAGTTGGCCTTCGAGACGTTCAATTGCCCGCGGACTTCTTCCAGTTCCTCGACGGTGTTGCAGCGACCGTACCCGAGTAGACGGCTCTCGCCGCCAGCGCCGAATGCCCGACACACCCAGAAGTAGTGTTCGCCACCCTTGGCTTGCCGGTCAGCAGCCAGAAATCGAGCCTTCTCAAGCGGCCATGGGTCGTTGAAATCATAGTCGGCTTTGCGCTGGTGTATGTATTCGTCGCTGGTGACCAGCCAGCGGTTCAGGTCCCAGGGTTCGCCCAAGGTTTCGGTGACGAACGTGAACATGGGTTCGGTGTCGCCTTCAATGCGCATGGCATCGATAGCCGCCAGGAATTCCTGCACGATGGAACGCCACTCAACCCAATGAGGCAGAAGGGCATTCCAGGTATAGCTGATCTGAGATCGTGGAGCGTTGGGATTCTGCGCGACAAACCGTCCATGGTTTTCGATCCATCGACGTTCCACAGGGGTGTCTTGGATCGGGTGGGCGCATTGAACGCATTCAAAGCGGATGGTACTCGCCAATGAATCGAACCGCCATTTGCCCTCGGGCTTGGTGATGTCGTTGGTGTTCCACTTGAGTTGCTCGAACTTGAGCGGTTGCGAATGACCACAAGCCGGGCAATCGAAATGCCAATGACGCTGGTCACCCGCTCGAAACGCCGTGTCCATAGCGTCTCCCTTGTTTCCAGGAGTGGAGATCAGAAATCGGCGTGAGTTCCAGAAAGCGCGAGTACGCTTGAGGACCATTTCCAACCGTCCGGGCGGGTAGTTCCGAACCTCGTCACAGAATAGCCATCGGATGGGTTTGGATTGAAGCCGGGCTTTGGAACCTGCCCAAGCGGTGTAAAAGGCCATCCCATCGAAACTGAAGCCGGTCAGTGTGGGTTCGCCCATGCGAGATTGCACGGGACGACAGCCTTGAAACGTCGGTGTGAGCCGATCACGAACGAAGTCCTTGAGTTCGTCCTTGGTAGCCGTGACCCACATGGCGGGACCTGGATCCTCGCTGATGGCCCAGCAGGCGCAGTTCATGACCGTCTGGGTCTTGGAGCTTTGAGCCGCGCACTGAACGACGATGTCGCGGATGGCGTTGTTGGCGAAGTCCTCCATGACAGCCCGAACCCAAGGCGAGGAGTCCGATCGCCATCGACCGGGCATGGGTGAGGACTCGTCGACTTGGACGTATTCTTCGCACCATCGCCAAGGGGGACGTCGGTCGGAGGGTTTGGACCCCGCCGTGAACGCCGCGATCAGTGGATGGAGAGGGACTGCCACATAAAAGGGGGAACGTTCACTTGGGTGAGCTCTGCGTCAGCGATAACCCCGGCCTGAGACGGGTTTCGCTGCGGTTTCGCCACCAAGTGTAAGTGTGAAAACGAGCCGTTGAGAACTTTTGGGTTAGGGAGTTTTATTGACGATTACCCCCAGCCGCACCGGTGTTGGCTAACGACCTTTGCCCAAGCAGTCACGGCACAAACCTTCCCCGATCATCGCGGTGGCCAAGCCGCACCCTTTGCAGCGGTGTGTGCCTCCGAAAGATGCTAAGGACGGATTGCGACGGATGTTTTGAGTTATGCAGTTTGGACAAAAGGAATGATCCCATGGGACGACATTCTTGCAGCTAGGTTTCGTGCATTTGTGACCTTTGGCCACCATCGCGGCGACGTATGCTTCAAGTGGATCCTCTCTAGTCCGGGGGACGGATGGAATTCGTGTTCTAGGAAGCCCGCGCTTGGATCGTTTGCGATACTGCTTGCCCTTATTTGGAGAAGTCCTCTGCTTCGGTGCGCAGGACTGTTGTCGTTCCAGTACTAGTTGTTCTTCGAGGGCGAGTCGGTGCTTCCGCTCGAGATTTGCCCTTTGGGTTATTGCATCCAATTCCCGCAAATACATCTGATTTTTGACCTCAACAGCCAACGCCACGAGTTCGTCGTAGAACTGCTTGTTGCTGAAGATGAAAGGAAATTGCCACGGCGGCGGCAGCTTGTCTTCAGCTACCGAAGAACGGATCGCTTCACGCGTTTCCCTCGAGATCACTATGCCAGCCACGTTGTCTGAATGGTTGAGTTTAATGAGAATCAATCAGCGATTGCTCCAAAGTTCACATCCGACGAGGTGCCTAATACTTGGCGTATACCAACGACGGTGGCCAATGTGCAGCGGAATGTTTGATGAGTGCAAGATCGAACGCTTCTTTGCTCAAATCGCCGCGTCACTCAACGTCAATGCTATAAATGGGAACGCCCCCGGTGATCGCCAATTTGCTGTATCGCGGTCCTTGGTCGCCTAATCCTTCATCCGAAACAGCCCGAATATCCGTTGATATAGCCTGACCCGCCCCGTGGTGCGGTGTGTGATTTTCAACGCCTGCGCCTCGGATACAAGGAAGGTTGTCCTGAGTTCCTTGGATATTGCCGCGTGGTCCTTGCCTGCGAGGTAGAGCACGGCGACCAACCCGCTCTTGGTCTGCTTCAGATCCTTGAGGGTGATGGGTAAGCGGTCGATGGGTTCGTTGTCACCTTCCGCCGCATCCTTCACCGCCTTCGATGCCTTGGGTTGCTTGGGTAACTTCACACCCTTGATCGCCTTGGTCGTGCGACTGGCCTTGGCCTTGGACGCTTTCGGCGTGGGTGTCGCGCTTGAGGATGGGGCAGGGGATCTGGCGGCTTCCCTTGCTTGAGTGGAGGC
>SXSK01000315.1 GCA_005793375.1 Verrucomicrobiales bacterium
ATCAGGCGTATGTTGCACGACATTCATTTCCCGGGCACTGCGCGCCCTCCAATCACCAAAAAAAACCGTGAACTGTCTTTTGTCGTCATACACAAATCGACCATTGATTAGGTTCGTGCTTGACAACATTTCCATGGCTTCCTGACCCACGGGGATCGGCGTAAAATGTGCCTGGCCGAGCTGAGCCTTCGGAGCAAATTCCCAGAAAGTTTTAATTTCGGGTGGGTTGACGTGATACCATGCCCACGCCCCACCTGTAGCCGTGATAAACAAGCTTAGAATCAACAGTTGCGACCAAAATGCCGGAGCGACTCTGGCAATTTTCGTTGTAATGGCTTCGCTCATGGTTGATTCTTTGGTATCTATATCACAAAAACTTCTCAGCCAATGGTAGCACTTTGGTGAGTTTGTCCTGGAGTGAAGCGATGCCCCCCAGACGTTTGGCGCAGAAATCGTATTCGTCTTTGGTGATGTCCCCCGATTTGTGCTCCGCTTCGAGGGTCGCTAGAAGCAATTCAAGCCGATCCTCGGTTTTCTCCATCTTGGGCTTGAAAAACGTGTGGTACGCCGTGCGCAAGACTTCACGCAAATCCGCGACGGACTCGAAATAATCTCGGCGATCGCCCTGAACCCAAACTTGTCGAATCGCTTGCCAGGAGATGAGTTGACGCGTGCCCGTGCTGGCGCTGGCTTTGCTGATGCTCAGTAGGGCCGCGATTTCGTCGAGGGACAATGGCTTGGGTGAGAGGTGCAGCAGTCCATAGATTTGTCCCGTGGAGCGTGGGAGCCCCAACAATTGCCAAAGTCGCCCGCCCGCTTCGATGAATTCCAGACGGGTCTTGGATAACGTCGCGGTCATGAGGTCTGGTGAATGCAAGGGAACGTCGGATAAAGGATTGGGATCTGTCGGAGGAGCCTTGCGTTCAAACCCAATGGAGCGGGTTGAGCTGAACGTCTCAGCCGATGGCGGCGCAGGCTTCGCCCCGGTCGCTTCGCAACTGCCAAGGCACGCGTCGCAACCCAGTCAACCCATCGCGATAAACCCGATGAACGATCCAATTCGTTCAATTACAATTGAACGAATTAAAGGAAGAGCGGAAAGCGGACAAGCCGCAAATTTAGGTATAATGCACTAGGACAACAGTTTGGGCGGTCCGAAATGGACCCTCGATGTCTTGAATGGAACCCGAACGTGTCGTGTTGATAGTGATTTTACAATTGCTCAAGTGGCTTTGAACTACTGGAAGATCCAGTTCGGCTAGGGCGGTGACACTACCGTACCGATTATCGGTGGTGGATTAAGAGCAAGATCAGGATTAAGGGAGTCGCCGATTGATTGTCTCTCGATTCCGCTCGCGGAGACGCCGGGGAAGGAGGGGATTCAAAACGGTGAACTTGGATGGCAATCCGCGCCTCTGTTATCCGTGGTTCACAGTGTTTGGGAGTGGATGCAAACCTAGGGAACCGCGGAGGAAAACACGGAGAGAATGGGGGATGCCTTCCATTTTCTCCGCGCGTGCCCAAAATCTTCTGCACTGAAATTGTCATGCCTTAAGGTCTGCGGGGCGGTCCGGAAGCCGCACTCGTTGGCGACACGGGTCGACCACATCGAACTCGAGTACGGGTGTGGCATGTTTGCTGCCACGAGATCCGCATCCATGATCGCTCGGCTAAGGTTTAGTTTGTGAAGACCTGATTGCGTTGAGATTTACTGGACCACTCGTGGGAATGGCGAAAACGACCCTCAGCCTGCACGAAAAGTACATCACGTTGAGCGAGGGCATCATCCATCGGTCGATTGTGACCGTCGAAGATGTCATAAGGGACGAAACCTCGATCGTGCATATATTTCAAGACCTCGAAAAAATCAGGCGAATCCTTGTGAAAATTGAAAAAATTTGTCTCCAGAATCACGACAGCACACTGCTTCAGCAACTGCTGAGAACCGCTTAACACCTGCAACTCAGCACCTTGCACATCTACTTTCAGCAGCACATCTACTTTCAGCAGCACATCCCTCCCAGCCTTGGACAAGTCCACTTCGTCGTCCAGGCGGACAATTGGCACTTCTCGGGCCGTACCATCGGTCGCAGCACCATCAGTTTCTTGCATCAGTGAACTTCCATAGAGGTCGCCGTGAACATGTAGTGTGAGCGAACCTTTTTGCTCACCGGCAGCGGCGATGATGAAACGGCCCGGGTAGTTTTCGCTCAATGCCCGAAGCTTCGGTTCGAACTCCTTCAGAGGTTCCACCCATAGCGACGCAATCTTGGGCCAAGTATTCAAGATGGGTCGTGTACCATGTCCTGCGCCGACGTCCACGATGAAGCTGGGATTGTAACCCAGTCCGCGCAGATGCAGAAGGCTGGCGTCCATGCTCAAGCGGATTGGCGCCAGTCTGAATTGACCATCGCTCACTCGGTTGATCGGCGGGCGGATGGGATAGAGTGCAAAGCCTAGGGGTCGGAATGCACGGTTTAAGACTCTTTCAATCAGGCTCATGGAAGAAGGTTGATTGGACGCTAAACAGAAGTTTTGAGAATGGGGTTAGCGTCACCGAAGCATTCGGCGACCTAGGTAACATCTGACTTCTCCGACATAAAGGTCCATCATAATGCTCTGATATTGAGTTGCAAGATCTCCTTGAGGCTTAGGGATTTCGAAACACAAATCAGTCGAACCACAGGGTCTGTCTCTAGACTATCAATTGATTCTCAGTTGGAGATCATCGGAACCTTCGAATCCTCCACCGACCGCGTCTTGAGGTGGTTCAAGCGATGACACCGTCGTGAGTTCGGCGAGGTCTTCACTCCTAAGCCACTTTCCTTGGACCACTTGGCCCCCTGCACGGCCTCGTTACATTCTATCACGAAAAGTTGGTGGAAAAGGCTTACATCCCCGCGGTGTCATTGGATGGGAGCGCCATGAGTTCGCGAATACCATCGGAGCCATCTCCCCTCAGACATCTCCCTATCCGCGTCCCTCCCATGAACTGAACTCAACCTGCGATCGTCTCAGGGATTACTGGGTGTGCCCGCTGGCCGCAATTGGGCACTATACCAAGTTCATTGCTAAGATATACCCCGTTCAATGGGGGCAGGTTCATTCAGTGGAACCCGAAGCCAACGTCTTGCTCGCGATGTGTGGTTCTTAATCGGGTAACTTTGACTCGATCAAAGATTCGTGCTGATCGGGATCTTGAAGTAGCACTGCCAGTCGCCAACACTCGAACCGAGGGAAACGCGCTGTCCTTTGTACCATTCCGCATGGCCGTCTTCGAACAGGAAGTTGCCGCCCGATGGTGCGCCGCGTTGGATACGATGAACCGCCGACGGGACTTGCTTGCCGTTGTAATCCGTGGACCAAGTCAGCTTGGGATCGTAAATGTTGGTCGTTGCCGGACCGATTCCTTGCAAACGATCAATGAGCACAGGTGCCTGGGAGAATTGCCCGCCGAGCTTCTGACGCGTAAACCACTCGACGGTGCCTTTGGCATGCGATTTGGCCTCTGAGCCGTTGGGATCGCGGCCGGGCAAATAGAAATAGCCGAGCAATTGGGACCCGCCATCACTCGTGATCATCCCGGCCTCGGCGGTTCGATGCCACTTATCGGTGGGACAGAACAAGACGCTGTTGGCAGCACGCTCGGATTTTCCGGCGGAACGTTGATTGCGGGTCAGGTAATTGTTCCAGAAATTGCTCATGGATGGCATCATCCAGCTGAGATGAAAGCCATCCCAATTATGCGGGAAGAAATCGCGCGCATCGGAGGCATACATGCTGAGAGCCACCCCCCACTGCTTTTCGTTGCTGACGCAAAGGGTGCGCTGGGCCTGCGATTTCGCTTTGGCGAGCGCGGGCAAGAGCATGCCTGCCAGAATCGCAATGATGGCGATCACGACAAGCAGTTCGATCAACGTGAAGGCGCGCTGGGATGGACGCCATGAAAACGGCAGGGTGCTGGGCTTCATATGCCGATAAATCAGTTAGTGTGGACGGTTTTGGAATACTACTTAGGGGACGTCTGGTCAACCTTTGAAAGTTCGATAGTTCCTCCTGGGTAACAAACCGCTGCAATCGGATGGAACCGCGGAGGACGGAGAACACGGAGAGGCAGCATATTGAGCACCCCTATTGCGGTATCACCGCACTTAGGCTGGTTCGCTTGATCCGTGTGGATTCCGTCGCCAGTGTGGTTTCATGTTCGCCCGGACTTTCGCCGCCGCCGTTCAAGGCATTGACGCTTCCATTGTCGAAGTTGAGGTCGATGTGGGTCATGGCGATGTGCGTCCAGTGATCGTCGGGTTGCCCGATGCCGCGGTTCGAGAATCGCTCGATCGCGTGAGCACGGCCATACACAATTCCGGCTTCCGATGGCCGCTGGCGCGCATCACCGTGAACTTGGCTCCGGCCAATATTCGCAAGGAAGGGCCGAGTTTCGATCTGCCGATCGCCCTCGGACTGCTCACGGCATCGGAACAACTCGAAGCGTTACGACTGGAAGACTATGTGATTGTGGGAGAACTCGCTCTGACCGGGGCGGTACGGCCCGTGAAGGGTGTGCTCTCGATTGCCATTCGCGCCAAGGCGGCGGGACGTCGCGGCCTGCTGGTTCCCGAAGAAAATGCCGCCGAAGCGGCCGTGGTCGAGGGCTTGCAGGTCATTCCCATTCAGAACCTGCGCGAGGCAGTTCAATTCCTGGCGGGCGAGATTCTGATTGAACCCCGTCGAGTGATGATCGCGAGTTTGTTTGCGTGCGCCACATCCGACGACTTCGACATGTCCGACGTCAAAGGTCAGGAGAACGTGAAGCGCGCGTTGGAGATTGCGGCTGCGGGCGGCCATAATGTCTTGCTCATTGGGCCACCTGGCACCGGGAAATCCATGCTGGCGCGGCGGTTGGCGACCATTCTGCCGCCCTTGACCCTGGAAGAATCGCTGGAGACGACCAAAATTCACAGCATCTGCGGTCTGCTCCAGGCGGGACAAGCACTGGTGACCACGCGGCCGTTTCGTTCGCCGCATCACACGGCGAGCGATGCGGGGCTGTTGGGGGGGAATGCCACGCCAACGCCGGGTGAAATTTCTCTGGCACACAACGGCGTTCTCTTTTTGGACGAGCTCCCGGAGTTTAAACGCGGCGTGCTCGAGACGATGCGACAACCGCTCGAGGAAGGCCGGGTCACCATCTCACGGGCCGCGGGAACGATGACCTTCCCCTCGCAATTCATGTTGGTGGCCGCCATGAATCCAAGCCCGGATGGCAAGATGCCGCACGAATCGAGGTCGTCGCCTCGAGAGATTCAGAATTATCTCGGGCGGATTTCCGGACCGTTATTGGACAGGATTGATCTGCATGTGGAGGTTCCCGCGGTGAAATTTGCAGACCTCAGCAGTGCGGCTCCAGGGGAACCTAGCGCCGCGATCCGTGAACGTGTTTTGCTCGCACGTCAACGTCAGCTGCGGCGGTTCAGGGGACGTCGCGTGAGTTGCAATGCCCGAATGGGGACCCGCGAGCTCAAACAGTTTGTCACGCTGGAGCAGCACACCCTGGACACCCTCAAAAATGCGATGACCGACTGGAACCTGAGCGCGCGCGCTTATGATCGGATCTTGAAGGTGGCCCGTACCATTGCCGATCTGGCCGGGGTCGACCAAGTCACCAACGACCATGTGTTCGAGGCCATTCAACTGCGGTCGCTGGATCGGCAATTGTGGGGGTGACTAATCCAGTGCCTCAATCCAGCCTCGACAGGCTCGTGTCGCCCCTTACGTTGGCCCGAATTATGGCTGATCCACGTCATGCCAAGTTGGCAAAATTGCTGGTGGAATATTCGACCTCGCTGACTTCAGGCGAAACCATCTTTCTGGACATGATCGATGTTCCGGACGAAATGACTATTGCCCTGATTCGCGCCGCGCGCGCCGTGGGCGCCACACCTCTGGTAGAAACGCGTCAGACGCGGGTCACCCGCGAGCTTCAACGCGAGACCAGCAAGGAACACGCGACGACAGTCGCCGCCGTGGAATTGTTTCGGATGAAGAAAGCCCAGGCGTATGTCGCGATCCGCGGTGCTCACAATGCCAGTGAGAATTCGGACGTCCCGGGCGATCGATTGCAACTGTACGCGCGCACGCTCCGGCCGGTGCTGGACTATCGCGTGAACAAAACGCGTTGGTGCGTGTTGAGGTGGCCGACGCCGAGTATGGCTCAGGCGGCCAACATGAGCACTGAAGCCTTCGAAGATTTTTACTTCAATGTTTGCACCATGGATTATGCGCGGATGGCCAAAGCCATGATGCCACTCGAGAAGCGGATGAGTCGCACGGATCAAGTGCATATCAAGGGGCCTGGCACGGATTTGACCTTCAGCATTCGGGGCATTGGCGCCAAATCCTGCGAAGGCATCCGGAACATTCCCGACGGCGAATGCTTCTCCTGTCCCACGCTGAAGTCGGCCAACGGCGTAATCCAATTCAACACGCCCACCATTTACTCAGGCATCAAGTTTGAAAACATCCGCTTGGATTTGAGTCACGGCAAGGTGGTGAAGGCAACTGGTTCCAATGAGAAACGGTTGAATGAGATCCTGGATACCGACCCAGGCGCGCGATACATCGGCGAGTTCTCGCTCGGATTCAATCCCTGGATCCAGAACCCGATGTGCGACATCCTGTTCGATGAGAAAATTGCGGGTTCCCTGCATTTCACACCAGGTCAAGCGTACGAAGATTGCGGCAATGGAAACAAATCTGCCGTACACTGGGACATGGTGCTGATCCAACGCCCGGAGTGGGGTGGTGGCGAGGTCTGGTTTGACGGCGAGCTGATCCGCAAAGACGGACTGTTCCTGCCAAAAGATCTTCGAGGACTAAATCCGTCTCACCTGCGATGAGGCGCAGATTGCCGCTGACTCGCCCGAATCGTTCCTTATGAGGACTCCCTCGTTGGCGATCATTTTTCTGACGGTCTTTATCGACTTGGTCGGATTTGGATTGGTCCTGCCGCTCCTGCCCAACTACAGCCGGAGCTTTGGTGCGACTGGATTGCAGATTGGGTTCATCATGGCGGCCTACTCGGCCATGCAATTCCTTTGCGCACCGGCATGGGGCGTGTTGTCTGACCGCATCGGTCGACGTCCCGTGTTGTTAGTGAGCACTGCAGGCAACGCCGTCAGTTACCTCATCTTCGCCCTGGGTTCGAGCATGACGGGGTCGACGGCCCTCTGGGTGATTCTGTTGTCGCGGGTCTTCGCAGGCATTTGCGGGGCCAATATTTCGGTGGCGCAGGCTTACATCGCGGACATCACGCCACCCGAGGATCGATCGCGGCGGATGGGTCTGATCGGGATGGCCTTTGGACTTGGATTCATTGTGGGTCCAGCACTGGCGGTGGTGTCGCGACATTACTTGGGTGTGATGGGACCTGGTGGTGTCGCGGCGGTCATTTGTGCAGCCAATTTCGCCATGGCCCTGGTGCGGTTACCGGAGAGTTGGAAGCCGGGAGTCAGCCCGCCGGTGCGCCGGGCGCGTCTCTCGCAATTTCGACATGTGATGAATCGTCCGGTGGTGGGTTTTTTGGTGATGGTCTTTTTTCTGGCAACCTTTGGATTCACCTGTTTTGAGAGCACCTTGGGTTTGCTGATTCAACAGAACTTTGCGCTGGATGACCCAACTGCCGCTCGCACCAATGCGATTCTCTTTTGTTTCTGCGGTGTCATTGGCGCGGTTGTGCAGACAGGACCCATCGGGCGCCTGGTGAAACGAATGGGCGAACCTAAGTTGATTGCCCTGAGCTTGATCGTGTTTGGTCTCAGTCTGTTGCCGTTGCCCTTCATCCACGGCAAAACAGGGCTGGGTTTGCAGGGGTTAGTGAGTGCGGGAGCTGGTGCTTGGTGGATGATCCTCGGTTCGGTCGCGTTCCTGGCAGTGGGATCTGGCCTGACGCGTCCGCCCCTATTCGGTTTGCTATCCAATCTGACACCCGCCGAGGAGCAAGGCGGCACCTTGGGAGTCGCCCAAAGCGCGGGAAGTCTCGCACGGGTGTTGGGGCCCTTATTCAGTGGCTTCCTATTCGATCGTCATCCCTCCTGGCCTTACCTGGCCTGTGGGCTCCTGGCCGTGGCTACCGGTTGGCTCGCCTGGAGAAAATTGGTCTCTGGTACCGCCGAAGACCGCCGCACAACTCGGCCGAGTTGACTGGGTTGGGCGTTCGGCGTTCGGAGAGAGTGGTTATGGATATCTTACGTCATTTCGTCTTTTGTCCTCGCTGTGCTCAGCGGTTGCCACAGCCGCCGCCAGCACCGAATTACATCGAGTGCACAGGCTGTAGGTTTCGGTGTTATTTCAACGCAGGCGCGGCCGCCGCCTGCTTTGTGTGGCGCTCCGATGGCAAGGTGTTGTTTATCCGCCGCGCCAAGGACCCCGCACAGGGACGCCTGGCACCGCCCGGTGGTTTTGTGGATGCTGGTGAATCTGCCGAGCAGGCAGTGACCCGGGAGATTTTTGAGGAGGTCGGCTTCCAAATCAGCCCGCCTGAGTTCCTGGGTTCGTTTCCAAATTCCTACTTTTTTCGGGAAATCCACTACACCACCCTGGACTTGTTCTTCACTGCAACTTTGGAATCGACGTCGGGTGTGACGAACCCAGAGGAGGTTCAAAGCTTGGTTTGGCTGAACCCAATGGATGTGGATCCTGACGAAATGGCCTTTCCGTCCATGAAAGCCGCCTTGATCCTCCTGAAATCAAATGGAGGCAGAGTCTCGTTAGGCTAAAACGTCATGCACCACTTCCCCGGCGACATCGGTCAGGCGGAAATCGCGGCCGGCATAGCGATAGGTGAGTTTCTCGTGATCGAAGCCCATCAAGTGTAACATCGTTGCGTGGAGATCGTGAACGTGAACCGGCTTTTCGACCGCACGGAATCCGAAGTCATCGGTAGCCCCATGGACATGGCCGCCCCGCACGCCACCACCTGCGAGCCAGACAGTAAATCCCCAATGATTATGATCGCGCCCTTTGCCATTGCCCGGCGTGCCCGGGGCGGGCATTTCCACTGCGGGCGTCCGACCAAACTCACCACCGCAGACCACCAGCGTGTCTTCCAACAACCCGCGCTGCTTGAGATCGGTCAGCAACCCCGCAATCCCTTGATCCACATCCCGCGCCAGATTTCGATGGGCGTCCGCGATCATATCGTGACTATCCCATGGCTGAACATCGCCATGATAACACTGCACCACTCGCACACCGCGCTCGATCAGACGCCGGGCGATGAGCAACTGACGCGACTGCACAGTATCGCCGTACAGGGCGCGGATGTGGGCGGGTTCCTTGGAAAGATCAAAGGCATCGGTGGCTGCCAGTTGCATGCGAAACGCCAGTTCAAAGGACTGGATGCGGGCCTCCAACTGGGGATCATCGCCACGGGGTCGCTGGTGCGCGCCATTGAATTGAGCCAATAAATCCAACTGCCGTCGCTGTGCCGCCAACGGCAACCGCGCATTGGTGATGTTTTCGATCAAGTCCTCCGGTTTGGTCTTCTTGGTGTTGATGTGTGTGCCCTGGTAAATGCCCGGCAGAAACGCGGAACGCCAATTCGACACATCCGACACGGGCAGCCCGGGACACAAGGCGATAAACCCCGGTAAGTTTTGATTGTCAGTGCCCAACCCGTAAGTGATCCAGGCACCATAACTTGGACGCGACAACCGTTCATCGCCACAGTTCATGAGTCGCATGGACTGCTCATGATTCGGCGTATTGGCATGCATCGATCGGATGAAGCAGATGTCATCCACGTGCTGGGCCATTTTCGGAAAAATCTCGCTGACCTCGATCCCCGACTGTCCGCAAGGCTTGAACGCGAACGGGGATGGCAGTGCAGCGCCCAAGGGACGTTCCGTCGTCAGGTTCCCCGTGGGAATCACCTTGCCCGCCCACTGGGCCAGCGCTGGTTTTGGGTCAAACGTGTCCACCTGCGACGGACCGCCGTTGAGATAGATGTGAATGATGCGCTTGGCGCGCCCCGGGAACTGTGGCGACTTCGTCGCCAAGGGGTTTTCCGCGCGGGCATCCTTGCCGCCACTTGGCAGCAATCCCGCAGCCGAACCCAAGAGGCGCGTGTCTCCCATCAATCCTGCCAAACCCAAATAGCCCAATCACGTGCCCATACGAAGCAGGAGCTCACGTCGGCTCAAGGGATTTCGGCGAGAGAGTTGGGAGGGATTCATGCGGAATTGGATTTAGACCATTAGACTTTTTCGATACGATCCCCCACGCGAATGCGCCCGGGTTGGATGACTTGGGCATGGACACCGCGCAGACGGAGTGGGGCTCGTTCCGGGGCGTTGGCAAATTGAAAGGCCGCGTCACCAAACCGACGCTTGAACTTCACACAACCCGTGTGCGGTTGTGCCGTGATCTCCAGAACTACCGCGCCAATCCGCAGCCGTTGTCCCACCGGCAAATTACGCTCGGTCAGATCCAAATCCACTAACAGATTGTCCCCCGCCAATTCCCAGCGTTCACGACTTCCCGCGATCGGCGCGAGAAACCGAGTGTTCATCAAGGTCAATTGGGTGTCCGGATTCACCCGACCATCGGGAAGCCGCCGTTTGCAATCGTGCCGCCATCGATCCCCTGGCAAACCATCCTCCATCGTTACCTCGGATTCCTGAGCACAGCGTCGCATGTCCTTGTCGGTGCGAATCACAATTCCCTCCAACACCCCACCGGTCGACGGAGATTTCTGCAATTCCGGCAATATCGCCGCCAATTGTTCGGCATCCAACTGTTGGGTCACACTCATCTTGAGCGAATTCGTGTCAGAATTAGTCGAGAAACACCAGCTCATTGGTCGCCAGCAGAACTTGAGCAAACTGGTCCCAAGGATCTACGGGTACCGCACCATTGTCCCCGCCTTCCGCCTCAGCAGACGTGATGAATCGCAGTGCCGCTGCCACTTCATCCCCACGCGATCCACGGCCCAGTACCCGACGGATCATGGCCTCCACCTTCCGGGTTGGATCCGTTTCCCCGCTCACTTCCGGGTGGGCCACGACCGCTCGCGCTTGTTCCATTACAAACGGCGCGTTCAACGCAAACAATGCCTGTTGCGGCACTGTCGTGCGCGGACGCCGTTCCGCACACGCATCCGGCGGCGCAAAATCAAAGGCCCGAAACAAACCCGGCAGGTTCTGGCGATCCACCAATCCATACAACGTCCGACGCCGATTCATGGCCTCGCCCGCAACATCCACCGGACGACCACCCATCGTTAGGTCCAGGCGACCGGACACAAACAGCAAGGTATCCCGCATCGCTTCCAACTCCACACGTCGGCGGGGAAAGTGCCCGAGCTTATGGTTGTCCGGATCCACAGGCCCTGACGTCAACGAGGTCGATCCCTGTTGAAACGCCGTGCTCATGAGGATCCATTTATGCAGGGACTTGACGCTCCAACCGGACTGGATAAACGCGCCGGCCAGCCAATCCAGGAGTTCCGGATGCGTCGGCGGCTCGCTCCTGGCCCCAAAATCTGCCGTGGACGACACCAATGGCTCGCCAAAATGATGCATCCAAACGCGGTTCACAAACACGCGCGCTGTGAGAGGATTGCGCGGGTCGACAATCGCCTCAGCCAATTCCAGACGTCCGCTCCCGTGCTGAAACACGCTCTCACGACCACCATTCAAAACCCGCAGAAAACCGCGCGGCACTGCCTCGCCTGGCCGCGATGGACTACCGCGCTGGAAGATTCGCGGGGCATAGGGTTCTGGCAGGTCGCTCACCACCATCGCCCGTGCAGGCGGCGCATTGGTGGCATGGGCGGCGAGCTTGTCCAACGCCAGAACCAACCCGCCAAACCGATCTTTGTCTGGGCGCGACATATGATTGGCTGTGTCGCGCCGCGGGAACGACATCGGGGCATCCGGTTCCACCACCACCGCCAACAACTCCCGTTCGTCCGCACTCAACGCACGCCCGGTTTTGGCCGCCTCTTTAGATGCTGCATACACCCGGCGAAACACCGCACCGTAAGTCCGGGCTACCGACGCGCGATTGGTCAACGATGCAGCCTTCAACGCGTCCAAGATCATTGGATTCCAATGCGGCGCAACACCCGTTCCACGCAGACTGGCATCCACACGTCGGGCTCGATCACCTGCCTCCCACACCGGCTCCGGCAAGGCAAACAACACTGCCCAAGGTCCGAACACCCGATCCTCAACGCGCACTCGCTGATCCAAAAACCGTCGTGTCCGCATCATCATCGATGGACGGAAATCATCCGGCGTCAGTGACAGGAAAAATTGAGTGGTTTCGGTGAAATCCGGCTGGGTGGTCGCCGCGCGCACCAAGTAATCACCGATCCGTTGACGAAACACTTCCGTTAGCTTCGCGTACTCGGCATCGATATGCGTCTCCAACTCCAGACGCGCCTTCTTCAGAGAGTCTTCGAACGACTCCCCACCCGGCACCGTCGCCGGCTCCTCGATGAGTGGCATCACATACGGACGTTCGCTCGAAGCAAAAACCCCGTACAACCCGTAATAATCCGCCATCGAGATGGCATCGTACTTATGATCATGACACCGTGCGCAACTTACCGTCAGGCCCAGCAACCCACGCGACACCGTATCGATCTGATCATCGATTTGGTCGTGAGGATTGTTATCGAAAAGACGTCCGAGCGTTAGGAAACCCATGGCGGCCAATCGCCAGGGTGGGACAGTTGGCTGTACCTGATCCGCTGCCAATTGATCCCGGATAAACTGATCAAAGGGCAGATCTTCGTTGAACGCACGAACGACATAGTCGCGGTAGGTATAGGCGAACGGCCTCAGAGCGTCGCGTCCGTACAGCAATACGAGATCCTTGGTGTCCGCATACCGGGCCAGATCCAACCAATGTCTTGCCCAGCGCTCCCCGTAGCGCGGCGAGGCCAACAATTGGTCCACCACCCGTTCCCACGCGTCGGGACGGTGATCCTGCTCGAAGGCCTCCACCTCGGCAGCCGTCGGCGGCAATCCCGTGAGATCATAGCTGACCCGCCTCAGCAACGTGCGTCGATCCGCCATCGAGGCGAACCCCAACCCAACTGCTTCCAATTTCGACAACAAGAAGGCATCGATTGGGGTTCGAACCTGTTCCTGCTCACGCACCTTCGGAACCGCAATGGATTGAATGGGTTGATACGCCCAATGCTGTCGAGCCGCGTCGAACGTCTGTCCCTTCAATCCGGCGGCGTGGACTTGAGGGCTACAGAGGAAATACAACGATGCGAGGAGGCAGCGGTTGAGCAGGCCCCATGGAACTGGATTCTCGGCGGCAAGTTTCCTGCGACCCGCAACCACAGCATTGCCGCCGATTCGCAACGGCAGCCAGTTTCGGATGGGGCAGTCGACGTTCATAGAAACTCTCACCCTCGTTCGCAGGCCTACGCTTCCCTGTCAATACTTTCGGTGCGACCGCAGAGCCTACGGGGCCTCTCCGAGCTGTCTGAGATGGGGAGATAGGTTGTGCACGCAATTCACCAAAAACGGTGGAGGACCACGGCACTCCAAAGGCGTCGTTTTTGGAGTGCGGCAGCCCTCTCCGCTTTCCCCCCAGCTTCTCATGCGACGCCGACAACTCGGAGATACGCCCATGGCTCAGCACGGAAAAAAGAACGACTTGGGCAATTTCCCCAATCTAGGTATGGTCGCGGCCAATGACTTCACATGACGCCGAATCCACGATGGCGGTTTTCCTGGATTTGGAGAACATCGCCCTGGGTGCCCGCGATGCACGCTACCCGCGATTCGACATCCAAAAGGTCCTTGAACGGCTATTGCTCAAGGGACATATCGTCGTGAAAAAGGCCTACTGCGATTTCGATCGTTACAAGGAATTCAAACGCGATCTCCATGAAGCCGCTTTTGAGTTGATCGAAATCCCGCACCTCCGGATGTCCGGCAAAAATTCCGCCGATATTCGCATGGTCGTCGACGCCCTGGACCTGTGCTACACCAAAGGTCACGTCGACTCCTTTGTCATCATCAGTGGTGACTCGGACTTCTCACCGTTGGTCAGCAAGCTTCGGGAAAACGCCAAGACAGTGATCGGTGTCGGGGTCAAGAATTCGACCTCAGACCTGTTCATCAATAACTGCGATGAATTTCTGTACTACGACGATTTGGTTCGACGCGAACCCACTAAGCCCCGTCGTCCCTCTCCACCGTCCTCACCTGGCAATACTTCGAACACCGGCCCCGCCGTCGCACCCAACCCCTCGCGTGGTTCCGGTTCAGCCTCCACAGGCAGTGGCTCAGCCGCAACCGCATCGGCCCCAACACCGGTTCATGCGCCCACAACCGGGCCTGCGGCATCGGCTCATGTGGATCGCGACAACGACGGTCCCGACGCGTTGGAAGCCTTGGAATTGGTCGCTATAACCCTCGAAGCCCTCAGCGAAGAGCGTGAAGAAGACGAGCAAATCTGGGGGTCCATGATCAAACAAGCCATTAAACGTCGTCACCCCGGGTTCAACGAACGCGCCCATGGATTCCGGTCGTTTAATGAACTCCTCCTCGAAGCCCAAAAACGTGGTCTGCTCAAACTTCAAGCCGATGAAAAATCCGGCGGCTACCGCGTCCGACCGACCGATTAGGCCCCAAACAATCTGAGAACCACGGAGAACATGGAGTTCGCGGAACCTAGCCACGAGCCTGATTTCCCGCTTATGCTGTTGCCATGATTCCGATGTGGTGCCGTTCACTGAGAGGCGGCCTTGTTCAATTGGCAGGCATTTTTCACCTGGCGCTGGCCGTTCCAACCACGGCCGCGTCCACGGCACCTGCCGTATCTCGTCCCAATATTATTTTGATCCTGGCCGACGACCTGGGTTACGGCGAGTTGGGCTGCTTTGGTCAACGCGAAATCCGCACTCCGAATTTGGATCATCTCGCGGCACAAGGCATGCGATGGACACGCTTCTACGCTGGTTCTCCCGTATGTGCCCCCTCTCGCAGTGTTCTTATGACTGGCCTTCACACAGGCCACACGCGAGTTCGCGGCAATGCGCCACGCACCAACCGCATGGCCCAAATTCTACGGAAGGAAGATCGCACGCTCGCGCACTCGCTCCAGGGTGCCGGCTACACCACCGCACTCATCGGAAAATGGGGTCTCGCCCAGGAAGGAACCGACGGCATTCCAAACCGCATGGGGTTCGACTATTTCTACGGGTATCTTGACCAATTTCACGCCCACAACCCCTATCCCGAATTTCTGATTCGGCAGGAGGTTCGCGTGCCTTTGCGCAATCGTCTGGATCCTGCGGTTCCAAAGGAAGTGGCTAAGGAAGGTGCTGGCTGGGCGGTTAGAGCCCGCGACTTTGCACCCGACCTTCTAACGACTGAGGCCCTCCGATGGGTGGAGGCCAATCGCAAGAAGCCGTTCTTTTTGTTTTGGTCCCTGATCACCCCTCATGCGAACAACGAAGGCTCCAAAATAGGACGCGGCCAGGAAATCCCCAGCCTCGGTGATTATGAGAACCGACCCTGGCCGAGTCCGGATCGTGCCCATGCCGCGACCATCAGCCGTCTGGATCACGACGTCGGCCGTCTGCTCACCCTGCTGAGTCGATTGCATCTTAAGGAACGCACCTTGATTATTTTTACCTCCGACAACGGGCACCATCAGGAGGGCGGGAATCACCCGGAGTTATTTGATGCCAACGGACCGTTGCGTGGGTTGAAGCGGGACCTGTACGAGGGCGGCATCCGGGTACCGACGGTGATTCACTGGCCAGGACGTATCCCCGGTGGCACCACCTCGGATCATGTCGCCTGCTTCACGGATATCTGGCCTACCTTGGCGGAACTGACGGGAGCACGGATCCCGCCGGGATTGGACGGTCTCAGTTTCGCGCCAATCCTGATGGGAAAACCGCCCTCGCGTCGTCATGCCAGTTTGTACTGGGAATTTCACGAAGGAGGCTTCAGTCAAGCGGTGCTCATGGAAGGCCGTTGGAAAGCCATTCGGAAGAAACGACGGGACGCCGCGATTGAGCTCTACGATGTGGCCACCGATACCGGTGAAACCACCGACCTGGCGACCAAGCGGCCCGATCTACTGAAACGCGCTGAGGAATTGATGGTTACCGAGCGACGCGATCATCCGGATTGGCCCATCCGCGATGGAAAACTACTTCGCGATTGAACTTGGCTGGACGGTTTTGCACGCTGCGGCCTGTGACGCTATTTCGTCAACATGTCTCGGTCGCAGTCGGTCGCATCTCCGAGTTGCCGGCGCCTTTGGAGCACGGTGGCCCTTCACCGCTTTTGGGGAATTGCGCGGCCAACCGATCGCCAAATTTCCGACAACTCAGAGATGTGCCCATCGCCGTCATTGGCGTCCTGTTGGTGGCGACGGTCGCGTGCTCAACGCATCTCAAGAAGCCCCTCCAACAGGTCCATGTCAACTCGTCAGAGAGCGTGGTCTGTGTGGGTGAAGAACCCGCTATGCTCGCTCAAACGCCGACAAGCCACAGTCGCATTGAGGTGCGAAATAGCTACGTCCTCCGCACCAACACGGTTACTTACAAGGAGGGCGTGGATTACCTAGTCGATCGCCAGAGCGGTTCCATCCGCCGCACGCCCGATTCCAAAATCCCGGATTTTCGAAAGAATGTTTTATATGCCCAGGAAGATTTCGATCACTCGAAATTCCCCGGGTTCGGCAACACCCCATTTTTCGCCTATGTCACCTATGAGACCTCTCGGCCAAAATTCTGGCCGGTGCAGGCGACTCAAACCCATCTCCTGCCGAAATCGGTGGCCAAACTCAAGGCTGGCGGTCCTTTTCGAATCATTGCCTACGGCGATAGCATCACTGCCGGTGGGGACGTGACGCGATCGGATTTGATCTTTTGGATGCGTTGGGCGGACGCGCTTCAGGCGCGTCATGAACATGCGCGGATCATCGCCATCAACGGCGCGACCGGCGGGGACAGCACCGTGCAAGGCCTGGCCCGACTCTCGGCCAAGGTGCTCACTCTGCGGCCAGATCTGGTGCTGGTTGGTTTTGGTGGCTCTTCAGCAGAATCTGTGGGTGATTTGGAGTGGAATAGGGTGTAAGTCGATGACTTTTGGGATTGGATTCTGGTTGGTGGGGTAAGCGGCGAACTGGAGGTGCTGGGTGTCCAAGCGCCCGACGGCGCGAGCTTTGG
>SXSK01000316.1 GCA_005793375.1 Verrucomicrobiales bacterium
CTTCGCGCGTCAGTCACGGGATCGAGATAAAGCGCCCTCGCTCATTTCGGCGGGATGGATGGTTAGCGCGTCGGAGTGATAGGGGGTTGCATGAAGGCTGCGCTCGTGGCTTGAGGTATGGTGGAGCCGGCGTTGGCGGCGAGGTTGCCGCCGTCCATCGGAATAATGGCTCCGGTAATCCAACTCGAAGCGTCGGAAGCCAGCAAGACGGACAGTCCGCGGATATCGTCCGGATGCCCCATACGTCCGCGGGGGATTCCCTTGAGGAACCGAGCTTCGAGAGTCGGGTCGGCGTCCATACGCTGTTGCAGCGATGGGTTGACGACCTGGGCGGGAAGGATGGCATTGACGCGGACACCGCGTCCGGACCATTCCGTGCTCAGTTCACGGGTCATTTGGACCACGGCACCCATGGCCATGCTGTACGCGATGTGGCCGCGACCCAGGGAGGTCAAACTGGCAATGGACCCGATGTTGAGAATGCTGCCTCGACCGGCGCGCAACATGCGACGTCCGGCTTCTTGACACATGCAGAATCGGCCGATCACCAAGTTCTGAAACACCCCTTGGATCTGTTCGAGAGTGATGTCCTCGGGGGCGGCCAGCGTGGCGTCTCCGGCGACATTTCCAAGAAAATCGACACGTCCGAACTCGGTATCGAGCAATTGGAACAGTGCGCGGATTTCAGCGGGATCCGAGACGTTGCACTGAGTCGCGATTGCCTTTCGACCGAGGGCTTGCAGTTTCGCGGCGGTTTGGCGTGCACCGTTGAGGTTGCGATCCACGAGCAAGACATCCGCGCCAGCCTCGGCAATGGCACTGGCCATGGCGCGTCCCAACCCTTGGGCGGCGCCTGAGACGAGAGCGACGCGTCCGGTGAGATCGAAGAGTGGTCGTGACATGATTCAGGTCAGATTGAGTGGAGTGGAGTTGGGCTGAGTGGCCTTTGAATTGGAGCTGGAATGGGATGTTGCGTGTCCGTCGTTTCAGTTTGGTTTGGCGGGTGCCAACAGGGCTTGAATCATGGGCCATTGTTTGGTCATAAATACCAGCGCAGCAAGGCCGAGATAAAAGACGCCGCAGGCTGCAACGCCCAACTGACTGTACCAACGCGGTTGCAAATCTCGCGGTAACAAGGTGCGATTGATCCAGAGCAAATGGAAGGATGTCACCCCGATCGCGAGATTATTCAGATTGGCAATGACCAGGGTCATCAGCTTTGGTGTGCCGTAAGTGCTGAACAAGTAGGCGCACACGATGGACCACAGGACGTAACTGCCGAGGATCGTGTAATAGATGTGGCGCACTTGATTGCCGGACATGCGTTTCCGAACTCGGCGGCTCCCTGACCAGATCAGATCCGTCCAGCGACGACTGAAATCGTCGACGATCGACATTTGGCTGGGCAGCATGACCATGAGTCCCACGAGCACCGCCACGATCCAAAGCACTTTGGCGAGTACGGGTCCAAAGCTCGCGTAGTGGCGAATGCCATCGGCAGTGATCAAGGATTGGGCCCAGTCGAGTTTGGCGCCGACCAGGGCTGAATACGGTGCAAACTCCAATGACAACAACGCGGGCAAGGCCATGCCCATAAAACAGCCAGGTGCCCAGATGAATACTTGGTCGGTGAGGATATACCGCCACCAATCGCGCCACCGTCGCAGATTGTCGGCGGTCATGGCAAAAACCTTGCCGACGTGACTCAATGTGATGTGATGTCCGCCCACCGCGCTGGGGATGGCCCCGACGACCCCGCCCATGCCCCAGCCTTTGTCGCGGACGAAATTGCTGTAAGTGGCGTTTGAGAGCCCGCCGCCACCTGCATAGCCGGCGAAGGCGCCCAAGACTGCGATGTTTCCCAGGGCAACTGCCGGCCAACCGGATCCTGCGACGAGGGATTGGAACGCATTAACCGTTGTTTCCCGCCCGTCGGGTCCGAGTACGGGCACGGTGCCGAACTTAAGGAAACCGCTGAATACATTGAACCAGTTTTCGCCACTGACATAAAACAGGCCCATAGCCAGGCAAAACCCCAGGACCACCACGACTTTGGCGGTCATGACGGTTTGCAACATGTTGTAAACTTTGCCCCCCGCGAGCACTGGCAACGCCACGGCGAGTAGAAAAATGTAGGCGAGCGTGGTCACGAGGGACTGATCCGCCTGGGTGGGTGGACGGTCCAGGATCAGCGCAGCCGTCATGGCGGCACCGTGCGTCGATAAACCCGGAATCAGTGCGGCCAGATTCAAGATGAGTACGATTCCCATCCAGAACATCGGACCCGGTCGCGTGCGCATGAAACCGGTGAACACTGGTTCGCCGCAGTACAATGCGTACCGACCGCACTCGATATTATAGAATACCTGGAGGACAATCGCGATGGTCGCGATCCACATCAGCCCACCGCCGTAGCGCGCCGTGATTTCGGGTCCAAATAACCATTCTCCCCCGCCGATTTGGATGCCCATCATCACAATTCCAGGCCCAATGAAACGTGTCCAATGGCGCCAGGAAAGCGGTGGGGCGGCAGGGAGTTCGGCTTGGTCCCAGTCTGGGAGACGGTTTTCGCGGCGCTCGATCATGGTGGGAAGGTCAGAAGATTCGGAACTGCGGCCACATCGCCGCGCCGTCTTGTTGATTCGCACTCAACCCGATGGATCGTGCGTTACTCATCGCAAGCCATTCACGATGTTGGGAAGTGTTTCCCCTCGGATCGACATCGCGGTGATTTGCGCGACGGTTTCCCGGAGTCGTCGCACTGCCCTGACACTGGCGGAGGCGATGTGCGCCGAGAGGATCACTTGGTCCATTCGCCGAATCGGATGATCCACCGGAATAGGTTCCGGCGAGAACACATCCAACGCGGCGCCCGAAACCTGGCCACGCTGCAGAGCGTCGGTCAGGGCGTCGGGATCCACGAGATCGCCGCGTGCCACATTGATCAGGATCACGCCAGATTTCATACGCGCCAAGGCCTCGCGCCCAATCATTCCACGGGTTTGTGCCGTGGAAGGACAGTGCAGCGTCACGATATCGCTCTGGGCAAACAAGTCATCGAGGCTCACCGGACTAGCGCCAGCGGCTTCGATTTGGGTGCTGGGAACCACGGGATCAAAAACCAGCACACGCCCACGAAAGGCTTGGAGGCGATGGGCCACTTCGCGTCCGATGCGTCCGAACCCAATGATGCCCACGGTCAGGTCGCACAGGGTGCGCATACCAGTGAGTGGCGTGGGCAATTTCCAGTCGCCGGCGCGCATGGATTGGGCAGCGGTGACAACCTGGCGGGTTGCCCCCAGGATGAATCCCAGGGTGTGGTCGGCGACTTCCTGGATGCAATAATCGGGAACATTGCACACCGGAATGCCGCGGGCTCGCGCAGCGTCGAGGTCGACGTTATCCACACCAATGCCATACCGCACGATGACTTTGGCTCGTTGCATGGCCTGGATGACCTCGGCGTTCACTGCGGCGAACTGAGTGATGACCTGGTCGGCATCCGCAACCAGGGGGATCAATTCGGCGGGGGGCCGTTTTTCCTTGAAGGACGCGATCTGGCCACCAAGGGGTTCGAGAATGGCGGCCTCAATGTCGAGCGAGGGAAAGGTATAGTCGGTGATGGCGATCTTCGGCATGGTGTGGGACAGGGTGATAACGCGAAAAGCCGTCGGTGGTCGACTTGAAATGAAAAAAACACCACGTGAATTTCTTGACCCGTTGGGAATGCGGCCAGTCGGCTGCCGCTTTGTCTGCCACGGTTCTTCCGGCAGCAGCCCCGAACAACCACGGGGGGGGCGGAGAACACGGAGAAAGAAATCAAGACCTCGCCTCACTTTTCAGTTGTCTTCCCCCTTCGCGAACTCCGGAACCCCGTCCCTCCGTGGTTTGCTGATGTCCCGTGCTCATGCAGACTGGCAACAATACCGGTTCGAAGCTGCAACGATTGGCGGGGCTTTTCGCGGGCGAAGGGGGGCCGACCCAGGGAAAAACTAAATCGATTGCGATCCGAGGCTGGACCCTTTCCATCGTATCGGGTAACATACCAGTGAATTCCATGAACTCCCCGCATCCAAAGATGTCCCGTTTCCTGGGCGGCTCGTTTCGATCTGCCGCGTGGTTCGCTGCGATAGTTGTCTACCTCGTGCCATCGATCTCCGAGTCGGCGCAAGCTGCGGAACGGTCCCATCGGTTACTATTCTTCGAGTATGGCAAAGGTCCGAACCGCATGTTGGAGTTGGATGCGGCGGGAAAAGTGGTTTGGGAACATAAGCCCCCCAGCATTGCCGTGATCTTTCAGGTTCTGCCAAATGGCAATGTGCTCTATGGCTACGGTGGCAAACCTACCGGCGTCCGCGAAGTCACCCGCAAGGGTGAGGAGGTTTGGAACTATGTGAGTCAGTGTCCCCAGGTGTTGGGGTGTGAACGCATGCCCAATGGGCACACACTGGTCGCGGAACAAGGCCCCTGCCAGGCGGTCGAGGTGGATGCCAAAGGTAAGGTCGTGCGCAAAACACCCATGAAACAGAGCCAGGAACACTATCATTTACAGGTCCGCAATGTGCATAAGCTGGCCAATGGAAACATCTTGGCTGCCCACGAAGGCGAAGGAGCAGTCCGAGAGTTCGATGTCGATGGTAATGTCGTGTGGGAATACACCGGCGTTGAAAATACCGGAGATGCCCAACGCCTCCCCAATGGCAATACCCTCATCTCGTGCGGCACCCAAAAGCGGGTGTTAGAGGTCACCCGCGACAAGCGAATCGCCTGGGAATTCACCGCCGCCGACGCCCCCGATCTGAATATCACATGGGTTTCGAGCATCCAACCACTCAAGAATGGCAATCTGTTAGTTGGAAACTTCCTTCGAGGTCAGGAAGGCAAGGGCGCCCATGCCTTTGAAGTGACGCGAGACAAAAAAGTCGTTTGGAAATGGAGCGACCATAGCCTGATTCAATCACTCACCACCGTTCGGGCCTTGGATTGAGCCGCTCCCACTGCTGTTGTGGATATTGTTGTTATTATTTTTGATACACCAGCTTGAGTCTAGGCTGGTTGCCTCCGATTTTCTATGAACGTTGTCCGACATTCCTTCGGTCTATTGCGCCGCAGATGGATCCCTTCGCGTCGTCAGGGCATCGTTTCGTGGACAAGTTTCGCTAGCGCCTGGTTGGCGAGCCTGGCTGTAGGTCAGGCTGCAGAAAGTCCAGAATTCGCGGCGCTCAACCGCAGCTTCAGCGCTGAGATTCGGCCCATTCTCAAAGAGTACTGCCTGGGATGTCACTCCACTGAGAAACACAAAGGCGATCTCGATCTGGAACGGTTCGTCTCAGTCACCGAGGTGCGTCAGCACACGCGAGTGTGGGAGAAGGCCCTGGAACAGTTACATGCCGGCGAAATGCCGCCGAAGGACAAGCCGCAACCGAGCGCTTTGGATCGTGAAAAACTCGAGAAATGGGTGGTGTCGCTCCTGAACGCCGAGGGACACGCCAATGCCGGCGATCCCGGTCGCGTTGTGCTGCGGCGGCTCAGCAATGTCGAGTACACGCGCTCCGTTCAGGATCTCACGGGGGTTCCGCTCGATCCGGCCAAGGAGTTTCCCATCGACGGCGCTGCGGGCGAAGGTTTTGTGAATGCGGGGGAGGCGTTGGTCATGTCGCCCGCGCTCTTGGACAAATATTTGGCGGCGGGCAAGGACGTGGCCGCGCACGCAGTGCTGTTGCCAGATGGTATACAGTTTTCGGCGTCCACCAAACGCGGGGATTGGGTGGACGAACGATTGGCCGCGATCCGCGAGTATTATTCGCGTTACACCGATTCCGAGGGCGGGACGCGCATCAATCTTCAGGGAATCCAATTCGACACCAATACCGGCGGGCGACTCCCGGTGGAACGTTACTTCCTGGCGACAATCGAGGAACGCGAGGTGCTGGCCCAAGGTAAGAAGACATTCCAGGCTGTGGCTCAGTCGCGCCGGTTGAATGCCCGGTACTTGGAGTCACTTTGGAACCTACTCACGCGCGGTGAACCCTCACTACTCTTAGATGGGCTCCGCGCACGGTGGCAGAAAGCCTCGCCATCGGACGCCGTCGCCTTGGCAGCGGACGTCGCGCGATGGCAGGGCGTGTTGACTCGCTTCCAAACCGTCGGTCACATTAAACCCTGGATGGTTCCAGCGAACCCGCTCAAACCACTGGAGGAGTTCCGTCTCAAGCTGGCGGCACCCACCAATGGCAATGAACTTCGTCTGTGGCTGGTCGCAGGGGATTCGGGCGATGGCACTGATCAAGATGACGTCGTCTGGCAGGAACCTCGATTGGTTATTCCCGGTCGCCCCAATCTTTTGCTCCGCGATCTTCGAGATTTTGCTGCAGAACTAGCCGTGAGGCGGGAGCGATTGTTTGCGGTCACGGCGAAGTGTCTCGAAGCCGCCGCCGAAGCCAGCGCCGCAGGCGCTCAAGGCACGGCACCTGACCGAACCGCGTTATCCCGAAAACATGGGGTGGATGCCGATGCGTTGGATGCCTGGCTCGATTACCTGGGCATCGGGTCGGGTGCGGCGCTGCGCTTGGATTATTTCACGAACCGACTGACAAGCACTGCGAACTATGACTTTGTGAAAGGCTGGGGGTCGCGCGAGACACCAAGTCTCATGGCCAATTCGTCGGATCAACACGTGCGCATTCCGGGAAACATGAAGCCGCGTGGCGTCGTCGTTCATCCCTCACCGAAATTGCATGCGGCCGTTGGCTGGCGCAGTCCGGTTCAGGGTGCTCTGCGTGTCGAGGCGCGTCTCACCCATGCCCATCCCGAGTGTGGCAATGGAGTGACTTGGTCCTTGGAATTACGTCGTGGCGCCACGCGCCAACGCCTCGCCAGTGGCGTGTCTCAAGGCGCGAAAGAAGTAACGGTTGGCCCGGTGGAGAATTTGTCGGTGCAAAACGGCGACTTGATCTCCCTGCTAATCGGGCCTCGCGATGGCAATCATTCGTGCGATCTGACCGATGTGGAATTGATGTTACAGACCGACGGCGCCACCGCGCGCCGATGGAATCTTACTCAGGAGGTTTCTGGCGACGTCCTGGCGGCCAACCCGCACGCCGATGCCTTTGGCAACGAAAGCGTCTGGCACTTCTATACCGAACCGGTGTCAGGTGGTGCCGACACTGGCCCGGTCATTCCGGCCGGATCGTTGCTTGCCCAGTGGCAGTCTGCCGGAACGTTCGAGGAAAAACGCCGTCTGGCGGGCGAGGTGCAAACGCTGCTGCTTGGCGTGGCACCTGCAGACAAATCGCCCAACGCCGCGTTGTATCGCCAACTGTCCTCACTCGGCGGCCCCTTGCTGGCGGGGGCGCGACCAACCGCTGCAAGCGCTGCTCAGAAGCTTTCTGCCACCGCCCCGGTTTCGGCGGGAGCAGCTTCCACCTGGGGTCTCGACGCTGACTTGTTTGGGAAACATCCAAATGGTTCAACCATTCCCTCCGGAAGTCTGTGTGTGCGCGCTCCGTCAGTAATTGAGGTGCGATTGCCCGCGGATCTGGTGGAGGGCTGTGACTGGGTGGTTTCAGCCGCGTTGCACGATAGCACGGGAGCCAACGGTTCCGTCCAGGTGCAGGTACTGACCGCACCGCCCGCGAATCAGCCAGGGCCATGGCCGGGCACCCCAATTCTCACTCGCGACGGCAGCGCCAACCGCCAGCGCCTGGAATCGGCCTTCGATGAGTTTCGTCGCTGGTTCCCGGCCGCCTTGTGTTATACGAAATTGAGGCCGGTCGATGAAGTCGTCACGCTGGCGGTGTTTCATCGCGAGGACGAACCACTTCGACGGTTGATGCTCGGGACTTCGGAACAAGCCGTCCTGGATCGACTCTGGAATGAACTGCATTTCATCGCCCAAGACCCACTCACCGTAGTGGATGCTTATGCCCAGTTAATGGAGTACGCGACTCAGGACAGCGATCCCAAACTCTTCACCCATCTCCGCGAACCAATCCTGGCCGGTGCCGCCGAGTTCCGCCGGACGGTGGTCGACTCGGAACCCAGGCATTTGAATGCGTTGCTCGACTTGGCAACGCGTTCGTATCGACGCCCCCTCACCGACAACGAAACCGCTGATTTGCGCGCGTTGTACCGTCAGGTGCGCGAACAGGATGTTTCCCATGACGACGCCTTCCGATTGACCTTGGCTCGGGTGTTGGTTGCGCCCTCATTTTTGTATAAGGTTGAGCATCCGGCACCGGGCGACCAAGCCCAACCGATTTCGCCCTGGGAACTGGCGACGCGGATCAGCTACTTCCTGTGGTCCTCGCTCCCGGATTCCCAATTGCGTCTGCTCGCGGAGAACCGTCGTCTACCGGAGCCGATGGTCCTGGTGTCCGAATCGCGCCGGATGCTCCAGGACACCCGGGTGCGCGCCCTGGCGACTGAGTTCGCTTGTCAATGGCTGCACATTCGAGGGTTTGATACGCACGACGAAAAGAGCGAGCGGCATTTTCCGACCTTCGGCGGGTTGCGAGCCGATATGTACGAAGAATCCATCCGCTTTTTCGTGGATCTCTTCCAGCGGGATGGTTCGGTTTTGGAATTGTTGAGTGCCGATCACACCTTTCTCAACGAAGCCTTGGCCAAACACTACGGTATCCCGGGCGTAACCGGTAACGAGTGGCGTCGGGTGGACGGCGTGAAACGCCAGGGGCGTGGCGGTATCCTCACCATGGCCACGGTCTTGTCGACGCAATCGGGCGCGTCACGCACCAGTCCCATCCTTCGAGGCAACTGGTTGGTCGAGACACTGCTTGGCGACAAATTGCCCAAGCCGCCCAAAAACGTGCCGCAATTGCCGGATAGCGAGGCCGACACCGGCGATCTCACCCTCAGGCAGGCCATAGAAAAACATAGCAGCGTGCCCGAGTGTGCCGTGTGCCACGTTCGCATTGATCCCTTCGGATTCGCCTTGGAACAATATGACGCTATCGGTCGATTGCGCGACAAAGACCTTGGAGGACGCGACATCGATTCGCGAGCGCAACTGAAGTGGAGGGATGATACCATCCTGAACGGGGTGGAGGGGCTTAGGAATTATCTGCTGGGCAAGCGTCGTGACGATGTGGTGCGAACGTTCTGCCGCAAGATGCTGGGGTACGCCCTGGGGCGAGGCTTGAAGTTAACCGACGGGCCTTTGCTCGAGGAAATGCAAACTGCCTTGCGCCAGAACCAGTACCGCGTCTCGGCGGCAATTGAAACCATCCTCAAGAGCCAACAGTTCCGCTATCAACGAGGATTGGAAGCGACCAAAGAGGATGAAATATGAAGCTGGAAAAAGAACCTTTGACCAGAACGCCGTAATCCTCAAAGTACTACAGAGCCTATGAATCCTCAGCTGCGTTATCCGTTCTCTCGGCGGACCTTTTTGCGGGGCGTTGGTGTGACCATGGCATTGCCCTGGATGGAGTCGCTCCCGGTCTGGGGCGACCAACCCGGGGTGGTCTTGAAGTCAAGCGAGCCGCCGCTGCGTTTCGCCGCCTTTTTCTCGGGCAATGGCTTTCACAGCAAGGAATGGTGGGCCAAGGGTGCTGGCAAAGAGCTCGAGCTGGGCGGGGTTCTTAAACCGCTCGAACCGCACCGCGAGAAACTCACGTTCATCCGCGGTCTCTACAACGAGGAAGCGCTCAAGGGAAACATCCACAGCTCGCAGACCGGAAACCTGCTCTCCGGGGCGCCCTTGGCGTCCGGCGGCGAAATCCGGTCGGGCACGAGTATCGATCAGGTGTTGGCTCAGCGAATCGGGCATCAGACCAAAGTGCCCAGCCTTGTGCTTGGCTGCGAGAAGTCGAACTCGTCGGTGCACAAGAACTACTCCATGATTTACAGCTCCCACATCTCGTGGAGCTCACCAACGACCCCGACCCCGCTGGAGTTGTACCCCGCGCTGGCCTTCGATCGCTTATTCAAAGCCGATGCCCAGCGGGGTGACAAGAGTGTGCTGGACGCCGTATCATCCGAAGCCGGTTATCTTCGCGGTCGCCTCGGATATTCCGATCGCTCCAAACTCGACGAATATCTCACATCGGTTCGCGAGCTCGAACAGCGCATTGAACACGCCGGCAAACGAGGCGAATTGCAGGGATGGCGCCCCACCCTCGCCGCCCCCAACATTCCGCGGCCACCCGATGGCATTCCCCAGGACATTGATGAACACATGCGACTGATGTCGGATATTATGGTGTTGGCGTTCCAAACTGATACCACCCGGTTCTGCACCCTTAAGTTGAACAACGATCATTCGTCGCTGCGGTTCCCCAAGCTGGGCGTGGATTACATGATCCATCATTTGCTGTCGCACAGCGACACGGCGGATTGGTTGAAAGTGAACCAATTCTTTATCCAACAGCTGGGCTATATTGCGAGCCGGTTGGATGCGATCAAAGAAGGGGACCAGAGCCTTCTCGATAATTCGGTGTTGCTCTACTGCTCCAGCATGCTCACCGGCGGGCACGACGCGTCACAATTGCCCGTGGTGATGCTGGGTGGTGCCGGTGGCCGTCTCCAAACCGGTCGGGTTCTGGACTACAAAGGCAAGCCCAATCGCAAGATGTGCAGCTTGTTCCTGTCATTGATGGACAAGTTCGATGTCCGCCTGGACCGCTTCGGTGATTCCAACGAACGCCTGGCTGAAGTCTAGACCCTCGACCCGTGGGCGGGTGGGGATTGGTGTGAGTTGCGAGTGGTTTGGTTTCCCGAGACTAAATGGGTTCCCAGGGCCACAGGATACCTGCAGCACTCAACTCGCGTTTCTCAGATCATGAGATCGGCACCAATTTGACAGTCAATGACTCGTAGCCGTTCGAGCGCTGGTAGCTTGCCTCGTTTTCGATGTGCTCCTTCGCGTCGAGCACGATAATGCGCCCAACGCCCTCGGTTAGCGTTTGCAGGAGGCTGCGCACGATCAATCGAGCGTGTGGCGCGCCCAGGCAAAGGTGTGGCCCGAAACCGAAGGAGATGTGCGGGTTGGGCTTGCGGTCGAGGCGCACCTCCTCCGGCGATTCGAACACGGCCTCGTCGAAGTTTGCCGAGGCCCAGTTCAGCGAGACCCGCCCGTCTGCTGGAACGGTGACTCCGTGAACCTCAGTCGCTACAGGACACACCCGGCCGATGTGCGTCAACGGCATGAAAACACGGAAGAATTCCTCGCCGGCGTGAACAATGCGCTTCGGATCCTCACGCAGGTATTCGAGGGCGGCGGGGTTCCGGCCTAAATACGCGATGATGGACGAGATGCTGTGGATGATCGTGTCGCGGCCGCCAGCGAAGGTGAGATTGCCAAAGCCCATCATCTCCTCGCGCGTCAGCGCCCGGCCGCGATAGGTGGCCTTCGTCAGTGCGCTGAAGAAATCCTCGCCTGGATTCGCTTCGGCGCGGTCGAACTGCGCATGCAGGTAGTCTTCGAGAGACGTGCCTTTCTTGAATGCGCCGCCCGTGACCTTGAAGACGTGCATACCCCAGCCAATCCACGTATCCGCCTCCGACTCGGGCACGTTCAGCAGATAGGTGAGAGCCCGCGACTGCACCGGCAGCGCAACGTCATTCACGATCTCGACCGCTTCCCGGCCCAACGCCTCCGAAACTTTGGCGGAGATCAACCCCTCGATCTTGGCGATCACGTCGGCCTGCTTGGCGCGAGCGAAGAATGGTTCGACGAGGGCGCGATACTCTGTGTGCTCCGGCGGATTGGTCTCGATGGGCAATTGTCGCATCGACCGGACCGCTTCCTCGGACGGGATAGGCACGCGGAATGGAGCATCCGAGCTGAATGTCTGCCAATCCTTGGCGGCTTTGCGCACGTCCTCATGGCGCAGAATCATCGGCACCGACTCACCCTGGAAGGGGCATTTCAGAACACCTTCTTTTTTGCGGGCCTCGCGAAACGGATCGGAAATGTTGCTCATAAGGTTGCTGCTTCGAGTGAATGAAAAGCTTGGATCGACCTTCAATCAAGAATCGTATGGCGCTGAAATGCAAAAGAACCGATGGAGTCCCGCGTCTCACGGTGCGAAGCGCAATGCCGCTGGCCGTCGATGAGCCTCTTGGCGGGCTTGGCCGGGAAAGGACGGGTCATAAGTTCTTCACCGTATCACCTTGTCGCTGAACCTCACAACGCCTCCCAAGTCAGCGTGGCCCAAAGAAATCTTGTGAGGACTTGTCAGGATCTTTCGGTTTGGCGAGTTTCTGAGGTTGCAATGCCTCTGCGTCCTCCAAAACTCCGTGCTAAATTTGGTGCGGAACATTCAGCGCAGAGATTGGGAGGACACAGAGGACGATTGAAAGCCTGTTACACCGCAGAGGAATGAGGACGCGGAGAGGGATAGAGAGTTTCTTCTTTCTGCATCTCCGCGTGCTCCTTTCTCCGCGGTGAGTTCCCTCTGCGTCCTCCACTCCGTGCTAAATTTGGTGCGGAACATTCAGCGCAGAGATTGGGAGGACACAGAGGACGATTGAAAGCCTGGTACACCGCAGAGGAATGAGGACGCGGAGAGGGATAGAGAGTTTCTTCTTTCTGCATCTCCGCATGCTCC
>SXSK01000317.1 GCA_005793375.1 Verrucomicrobiales bacterium
GATCGCGGCGCCGGTGTGTTGGTCATCTCCTCCGAGATCGAGGAACTTATGGGCATCAGCGACCGCATCCTCGTGATGCGCCAAGGTGCTATCGCCGGCGAGTTTGCGCGTGAACACTTCGACCGGGAGAAGCTCCTCGCCGCGGCGTTGCACTCGTCCAAGTCCCCGGCCGCCCGCGCTCAGAGGCTTTCTTCCGATCCGAGCCCAGAGAAGCCTTCGGCAAAACCCGGTCTCCCAACGCCAGCTCCTGCCAGGCCCTTGCTGCTCCGCTTGCTGGACTTCGCGCCGGTAGCGCTGCTGGCGACCGTGCTGACCGTCTTCGGCTGTCTCTCCGGCAAATTCCTCACCACCGACAACCTCACACAAATCCTGATCCAATCCTCGGCAACGGCCATCGTCGCCACCGGGATGACGTTTGTGCTGCTGACGGCGGGAGTGGACCTGTCGGTCGGCGCGATCATGTTTGTGGGCGCAGGCCTGGCCGGGAAGCTGGCGCTGGCCGGACAGCCGCTGCCGTTGTGTCTTGCGGTCATGGTGGGCGTCGGGCTCGTGGGCGGGGGGGTGAACGCGCTGCTGGTCACCCGCCTGAAACTCGTGGCCTTCATCGCCACGCTGGCGACTCTCTACATCGGGCGCGGCACGGGCCGCTGGATCACGCAGACGCGCGCGATGAACCTGCCGGACTCATTTCTCGCGCTCGGATCCGCGAAGTGGCTTGGCATCCCGCTGCCGCTCTGGATCACCGGCGGCGTCATCCTGCTGGCACAACTCGCTCTCTCGTGCATGCCCTTCGGCCGCCAGATTTATGCGCTGGGCAACAACCTCGAAGGCGCGAAGAAGGCCGGCCTCCGGACGACGCACCTGCTCAGCGCAGTATATGTCCTGTGCGGGTTCTGCGCGGGCCTGGGCGGCATCCTCGCGCTGGCCCAACTCGGTGCCGTGTCACCCAAGTTCGGCGAACTCTACGAATTCGACGCCATCACCGCGGCGGTGCTCGGCGGGACGAGTTTGTTCGGTGGGCGCGGTAAGGTGTTTCCCGGCACGGTCCTCGGCGCCGTGCTGCTCAAGACCATCTTCAACGGCCTCGTCATTGTGCAGGCCGACCCGTATCTGTATCCGCTCATCACCAGCGGAATCGTATTCGCGGCGGTGCTACTGGATGGCCTGCGGCAGCGACTCGACAACCGAGGGCGCTGAGCCGCTTCAATTTCACGCAGACAAGTGAGTGGCAGAAAGTCCATGGGGCCGAGAAATGATTGATTGGCTTAAATTTGCGATCAGTCTGGGAGAGTTATGTTGGCCACTCTCTGAATCGTTCTGACATTCTCGCTTTCGTTCTTCCGACGCCGACTCAAGCGACCTGGAAGGGACCAGGAATTGGTCCAGCTCATCCGGCGGATGTGGAGTGCCAACCGATTACTACCATCGGGTACGCCCGCACCGTTCACACTCTCACGACAGTCCGATCCCACGGCCAGTGGAGTATCCAGATCGTGGGAGAGTCATTGAGATCCCGAAGGTCGGGGGGCTTGCATCATCAGTATCTCCGCAAATCCACCTAAGTCAGCGCCAACAACTCAACGAAGATAAGTCACGCACGGTAGAACCGGGTTTGAGTAGCAATGGAACAGAAAACAACTGTTTGTACGATTTGACGCTGATTATCAACCAGTTACAAAATTGCGCGCGGCACGCCGACTTCAAAACAGTGACGAGATAAGGCAGAAATGATGCATGGAATGTCGAATGAAATCACCGTTTCCGGTCCAAACTGCCATCTTCTGTTCCATTGCTACACAGACCCCGAAAGCAGCTTTTTCCGGTCCACTCCCGGTAAGGACACGATACTTGCGTAAGGAGTGTATTGTGTGGTATGCTGAAGGCATATGGGAAGCTCAGTCTCAACCGTCACGTCAAAATTTCAAGTCACCCTGCCCGAGGATGTGCGGAAAAAGTTCCGGGTCGACATCGGCGAGAGAATCTCATGGGAGGTTCAGGGCGATAGTCTGGTCGGAAAACGGTTGCCGTCGCTCATGGATCTGGCGGGATGTCTTAAGTCCGATAAACCACCGGCGACCGAAGCCGATTATCATCAGGCCTGGCCAGACGCTGCTGCTGCACGCGACAAGCGGATTAAGAATCAGAAATGAAACCACTGAATCTCGACGCCAACGTCCTGGTCCGGTTCTTGGTACAAGACGATCCCAAGCAGTCTCCAGCTGCCACAAAACTCATGGCTGACGCTCAGTCCGGAGTGTGTGAACTCTTGTTAGACCCAATGATCGTGGCGGAGACTGTTTACGTGCTCGCCGGGCAATACAAACGTCCACGTGTGGACGTCGCCGATACGCTGTTAGCAATTGTCCGTAGTCCCTACCTTCGAGCAGAACAAGAATTAGTATTGATCGATGCCCTACTCCGCTTTCGCAATCACGGTGTCGATTTCGCTGACGCATGGTTGGGCGCCAAGGCAGCGAGCGGCAGTCATGATATCGCATCGTTTGATCGGGACTTGGATAAGTTCAAAGATGTGAAACGGATTGAGCCGAAGACGTAAGAGCTAGCTGAGGCTGATTCGGCGGAATGAGTGGAAAACCAGTCTGGGACCGTCGCACAACGTTTAATTATGTTCACTGGAATTGATTAAAGATATCTAAACTCAAGATCCACGCGGTCTGCGGCTCCCCTGCTTCGTCGTCTTGTACCGTTGAAGCCTGCTTTTTGGCTTTTCGGGAATGGTCATTGCCAAGAATCCCTGCTTCTGCAGAGGATGGAGGTAGTTCTTTCGTAACGACGGGCGGTGTGAAAGCCCGAGGTGTTTCTGGATTTCCGTAATCGACCGTGGCGTCGTGCAATAGTCGAGGAGCTTTCGGCTGACTGGGTCGCTGACTGGGTCGCTGACTGGGTCGCTGACTGGGTCGTTAGCCTTCAGAAGTCGTTTAAAACCAGTATGTACCGGTAGGAACACTCCAAAGTATGTTCTACCCTCGTCGGTTTGAAAAACCGCTTCGGGCGAACCATTCCTTTTCATGGAATTGCGGATTTTTGGCACCCGGTGCACCGCCCTTCCGTCATTTCCAGTTCCTTCAGAAACTCCCCAATTCTCCGATTCCGGTAGCGTCTCGGCTTGAATGGTCCGGTCCCCTTCAAGTCCTCCAGGGCGATGGATCGGTCCGGTCCTGGGTAACTCAGGACGGTGATTCCTTCGGGATTCACCCGAACCTCAATGGGCTCCCGAATGTCGTAACCACGGTGATAAACGGCGTTGACCAGAACTTCTTCAAGAGCTTCGTACGGGATGTTGAAATACCGGTTTGCTTCTGCCCGGTCAGGCACCTTCTCGACACGTTCCTCGATGACCGTGTCTCTGATGTAAGCAAGCGCCGCCCGGAGCATGCTGTCGATAGGGCCTGAAAAAATCTTCTCGGTGAACGAGTCGGCACCTGGTCCGTCTGGAAATAGCACCACGTCGATTTGTGTCTGGGGAAAGAAGTCACTTGGACGGGCGTTGAAAAACATAAGGCCGACGTTCTGCGGTAGCAGGAACTCTCTCGGCCCATCGGCGATTCGCATCTGGCGGGCAATCTCCTCGATGCCGAGCGACTCCATTTCATCCGCGAGCGCGCTTCCGACCTGGCGCAGATAGTCCTCGATCAAGGAACGCTTGAAATCAGTGACCTTCGCCCGTTGGTTGACGCGGTCATCGTATGGCACCGTTGCGGCAAGACCCAGAAGCTCCATCTCGTCCGGGCCTTTGGCACGCACCGTCGAGGAGCCACGACGAATGAAGTAGCCGTACTCCCGATTCTGCGCCGAGAGCGACAGAGGCACTTTGTACGGCCGGGTTTGCCCACCTGTACATCAAAGAACGAGCACCTGTTTGCCTTCAACGATGTAGGGCGCAATCGCCGGATGGTATGGCGGATGAATTCGGTGACCGAGCTCCAGTATCTCCTTCTGAATCTTGTCCAGGTTTTGCTTGAGACCCACCGGCGGGAGCACCGGAACCCCGTCTGTCTCCGACACGCCAAGCAAAATGTATCCGCCGCCCAGGTTGTGAAAGTCGTTGGCAAAGGCACAGATCGTCCGCAAAACATCCTCCGGATTCCACCCAGCCTTGAATTCAAGGCGTTCCCATTCCACGGATTGACCGTGAAAAAGTTCCTCGATGTTAATCGGCAGCGGCATGATCCCTACCCTACTCCAAACATTTGAAGATGGCCACGCTGGAAGAGAAGCCTCCTTGCAACGGTCGATTCGCGGGTTAAGCAGACGCACAATCTCACCTATGATTGGGTCGCCCTCCCATCAGTATGCGCCCACCTACTCCGCAATGGCGACGGCCTATTCAATACCAGGATCCGAGTTCTTGGACTATTCCGAAAGGCGGCAAGTGATTCTCCCCTGCCCTGTCCCAGACTGATAAATGATTCAGGATGTTATCATGCATGAACGCCGAAGAGCAGGGGACACTAAGATGACTAATGATCCGACCTCCGAACTCGATCCGGCCACCTCCGAACTCACTCCCATCTCCGAGGACTCCCAACTCCCCGCGCTTCGCCTCCGCGACTCGGACCTCCCCAAGGTCATCAAAACCGCTGGCCCCAGCGCCGCCTTCGCCTACGAAGAGTTCCTCTTCGGCCAAATCCGCAACAAACACACCCGTCGCGCCTACACCCACGCCGTCCACCAATTCCTGGACTGGAGTTTGAAACACGATATCCAATTACAACAAGTCCGCCCACGCGACGTCAGCGACTACTTCGAAAGCCTCAAAAAACTCTCCATCCCATCCAAGAAACTCCACCGGTCCGCTCTCAACCACTTTTTCCACCTCCAGGTCCTGCGCCACGCCGTCATCCTCAATCCCATCATCTCCGTCAAAAATGAGCGCTATGAAGTCGCCGAAGGCAAAACACCAGAAATCACCGTCAAGGACGCTCGGAAACTCTTCCGCTCAATCGATACCTCGACATTGATGGGAATTCGCGACCGAGCCATCCTCGCGGTCTTGGCCTATTCAGGCTCTCGGATTGGGGCCGTCGCCAGGCTTCGACTGAAGGATTTTACCCGCGAGGGCGATCAATGGGTCCTCGCCTTTAACGACAAAGGCGGCAAACACCGCAAAGTCCCCGTCCGCCACGACCTCCAGCAAGTCCTCTTAGGCTACCTCAACGCCGCCGGTATCAGGCTCGATGAAAAAGACGCTCCCATCTTTCGCACCGCCGTGCCGAAGAAACGTCAGCTCACAAAAAATCCAATGACCGATAATGACATGCAACGCATGTTCAAACGGAGGACTCGGGCCGCCGGGCTCTCAGCTGACTTCTCCCCTCACTCCTTCCGAGTCACCACCATCACTTCCCTGCTCGAGCAAGGCGTCGCCCTCGAGGACGTTCAAAACCTCGCCAATCACGCCGACCCCAGAACCACCCGGCTTTACGACCGACGGAAACGCAAGGTCACCCGGAATATTGTGGAGAGAATTCCTACCTACGCAGAGGCCAAGGAGGATGGTTGAGACGATAATGCAAACAAAGGGTTATCAACTGGCATCGAAACACCCTCTTAAATGCCAACAAACTGTTCTCAAAGTGGATCCATAAGGGACGTTTTGGGTCATATCCGGTTGTCTCCGGGTCGACTAGGCCGGGAATACCGTCTGGTAACGAGGGCGTTTCAAGCCAGGGGCTACGATTCTTGGAAACCGCCAAAACAAGGGTCTGCTCGTTGCGAGGAGGCGGGAATGGCTCGCGCGCCGAGACTCTCGAACCAGCAGGCGTGCGGCGCTTGCCCCCGGTTTGACACGCTCTCCTAAAGAAAGTCCAGATTTGCAGTAACGCCTGACCAGGAACGGCAGAGTACTGGGTGGCGGAATGGATGGTCGTGGCCCGTCGGTCGTGAGTCTCCCCGCCGAACCCGACAATTACCCAGACGGTGGTTCCCAGCCAACACCGACCGACTCGGTACCTGCGAGCTTGCCCTGGACTTGAAGACATACCGGACCCGCAACCCGCGGAATTCACCGCTCTGGAAATGCGTTCATCGCCACCACGACACCTTCGTGGCCAACTACCCGGAATCCTACGAACGCCACTACGGCCCCCTTCGTCCAGTCGTTGAGGATGTCTTCGATAAATTTATCCACTGTGGCACACTTGAACGTGGCTTTGCTCGCATCCGCTGCGATCACTGTCAGCATGAATATCTTCTGGCCTTTTCCTGCAAAAGCCGCTGGTTCTGCCCCTCCTGCCATCAGCGAAAGGTACAAGCCACTGCTGCCAACCTCGTCGATCATGTTTTGATTCCTGTACAGCACCGGCACTTCGTCCTTGCGCTTTCCAAACTGCTGCGCCCGACCTTTCAGCGGCACAGGGGTCTTCTCAGACGTTTGGCGACACTGGCTCAACAAACCATTACGGAAGCCCTTCGCCTCGCTCTCAATCTGCCTCAGGGAATTCCCGCATTCGTCATGGCTCTACATACGTTCGGAGAATATCTCGATTTCCATCCACACATTCACGCGTTGGTTGCCGATGGACTCCTGGATGTCGATGGCAACTTCCACCTCGCACCGAAGATCCCAGACAAGGTCCTGTCCGAACTCTTTAGAAAGCGAGTCTTCAAGGAACTGCTCAGCCTAAAGCTTATCTCCCCCGAGCTCATTTCCAGGATGGAGACGTGGAAGCATACTGGGTTTAACGTGCACTCAGGTCATGCGGTCCCGGCGGAAAACCGTGCGGAACGCGAACAGCTTTGCCAGTACGTGTTGCGAAATCCCTTTTCGGTTGAAAAAATGACGATCGAATCCCCCAAGGACACGGTCATCTATCGCTCGAAATTGAACGCAAAGATCCACCGCAATTTCGAGGTGTTTGAACCCGTGGATTTCCTAGCGGTCATCGCTCAACACATTCCAGATAAGGGCGCCCGCGAGGTCTTCATAAAGCACTGACTCCTATGTCGTTGATTTGCAGGGAAAGTTGATTTTGATTTTCTGCACACGGGAATTGACTGCGGCCCTGGTGCAGCGCGCGCTGCACCTTTGGGCTGAGCAAATCTTCTCGGCGAATCACCCACGGGGCGTATTGACAAACCTGCGACGCGGCCAAAACTCCGGCTCCAATCAGCGCACGAATGACCCCGCGATCCACTTGCAGTTCGCCCGCGGCTTCCAACATATTCAGCTCGCTTCTGCCTTCACGCTCTCCCTCTTCATAGACCGCGATCTGGTATCCGTGGCGGATTGCCCGCACCCGCGCTTCATTCCACGTGTGGCCTTTCGCTGTGGGAACCTTCAGCCGGTTGAGAACTTGGGTGATCAACCGATCAGGGAGTTGACGCGCCAACCCGCGTATGATCTCGACGGTATCTGTCGGCGTCGGGCTCGCTGAATCTCGGCACGACAACCGCTCGACCGTTAACTCGGTGTGGGCGCCGCCCTGCCAATGCACCACGGCGCGAATTCGATTCCGCTCAGCAAACACAACCACTTCCTTCACCAATAAGCGCGCGATTCGCTTCTTCAGTTCACCCGGAGCCTCTGGATCATTCCAGACACGTCCCAACTCCGATCCAAGACCCAAGAGATCTTTGCGCTCTTCAAGCGCCAGGGCCGGCTCAATCACCACCGCTCGCAACGCCTCTTCCAGTTCGGCCACTCTTTGCAGCGCCTGGTTCCAACGTCGCTCCAGTTCTCCCGCCACCAGCCGGTTGAACGGATCGACCGCGTTGTATTGTTGGCGAGCTCGCTCACTTTCATAGCGAGCCTGCGTCAGCTCCAATTCCCGCTGTTCGCGCAATGCGTGCGACTGGCCGCTGAGCCGCTCGGCCGCTTGCACCGCTGCTTCCACTCCCAAGGGCGAAACCGTTTCCAACAGCTGCTCCGTGAGCACTCGCTCCAGCCGGTTGGCGGAGAACGCCAGACATCGCTTCCCGTCCTCATGACGACAGTTCGTGCTACAACTGTAGCGGATGCTCCGGCACTGGCTGCCGCTATAGCTGACCAGCACCTTCCGTCCGCACGCCCCACAGCGCAGGATACCCGCAAAAACCGATGCCCCACCGCGCACGCCGCCTTCGCCCATGCGGCCTTTCATGTTGACGTTTTGCTCCAGCATCGCCGTGTTGCGCTCATACTGTTCCCAAC
>SXSK01000318.1 GCA_005793375.1 Verrucomicrobiales bacterium
AATCCTGCCGGGCCTAGCTTGCATTGAACCGACTCTCCGGGTCATCGGGAGTCTTCCAGGGAGCGCTCGCCTATTTCTTTCCGGGCAATAGATTCTTGGCTTCTTCCGCGGCTTTACGGGCCGCATCGACCGTCTTGGCGGCGGCATCTTTACTCACGTCTTTGACTTTCTCGACGGCTTTTTCGGTGCCCTCCCGTACTTTGACTCCGGTTTCTGCCGCGACTTCTTTAGCGTCGCGACCCAACGATTGGGCCTTTTCTTTGACGGTTCCCGCTTTTTCTTTGGTCACGTCCCAAGCCTTTTCAGCTGCCTTGCCGACCTGCTCTGCGGTCTGGCTTTCTTTTGCGGATTTCCAAGCTTCCGAGGCTTTGTTGCTGGCTTTGCCTCCCACGTCTTTGAGCGTTTCCCCGGTCTTCGAACCCACATCTTTCAGGACATCACCGGCTTTGGCGCCGGCTTCCTTTAAACTGGCACCTGCTTTTAAGGCAGCGTCATGGGATTTTTCGACCAGACCGGCAGACTCCTTGTCCGCCGGTGGGGGTGGGGTTGATTGTGAGGAGGATTTGTCGCAGCCAGAGGACATCAATAAGCCCAGCGCCATCGACATTAGTAGAAAAGGGGTGTGTTTCATGACGCGATCAATCCCTTGAATCTGGGTGAGGTGAGGATTCCTGCAAGTAGATCTTTCCACCTGAAACCGTGAGTTGCACGCCATCCATCTGAGCCAAGGTCTTGGCGCCGAACTCTTTTTTCAAGTCCTGGGGGACACGCGAAGTCCGGTTTGCGCGGCGACCTCTACCCAACTCAACCTACCGCCCTCGTTTCGGACACCGGTGTAGGGATCATTGCAAATCAACACGTTCCCGTCGAGATCCAGGTAATCCGAGAGCGACGCCAAGTGTGCGCCGGCACTAATCAGGACACTGGACTCGATCATGCAACCGATCATGGTTTTCAACCCGATGGCTCGAGCGGCTTCCAGTGCAGCTTTCGCAGCCGAAATCCCGCCAGTCTTTACCAGTTTCACGTTAACGCCGTGGTAGCATCGGGCGCAGTGAGCGGCATCGGCGGCGGATTGATAGGATTCGTCCGCAATCAAGGGCAACGGGGAGTGTTCTTTCAACCAGACCAGATCGTCTTCTGAGGACGAGGGCGGCATGGGTTGTTCGACAAACTCAATTCGACCATCGGCCGCCATCCATTCAATTTGGCACAAGGCTTCTTCCTTGGTCCGCCATGCTGCATTGGCGTCGACGCGAATCGGCTTATCGGGTGCCGCTCGGCGAAGTGCCGACAGGTTTTCGCGGTCCGCTGGACTTCCAACCTTCATTTTCAGAATTGTGTACCCATCCGCTTCGCGCGTCTTTCGTTCGATCATTTCGGGGGTATCCAGTCCGATGGTGAACGAGGATACCTGGCATTGGTGCTGAAATGGGAGACCTAGGAATCCGCTGACGGGTTGGCCAGCCGCCTTGGCGGCCCCGTCCAGGAGGGCTAGGTTGACGGCGCATTTGGCGGGATATCGACCCGGTGCGATGGTATCGAGGTACGCCATGCTGGCCGGGATGTTGTCGAACGAGAGTTGATGTGGGTCGATTTTGTCCAGGAATTGCCGCACCGTTTCGTGAGATTCCTGGTATTGATTGGATGGTGAGCCCTCGCCGATTCCGCTGCGGCCTTGGGAGTCCTGGAGTTCCACAAACACTACGGGGTAAAGGCGTTTGCCCCCGGAACCGAGGTCGGAAGAAATCGCCCATTCATGGGTCAATTGGAGGTCAAACCGCCGGTGCCGAAGTCGCATCATTGGAAGGAAACGATGAATTGGAACGGGACTGAGTCCAAGGACCAATCCGCGTGTCTCCCTGAAACGAATGTGGTGTCGACGGTCGTCTCGACTCTGGGGGTGGCTGGGTTTGGTGGTTGCGTGAGTCGTTGGGTGAGACTGAGTTGATGGATTACAATACAACGTTTCGTTGTAACGCATCGACGGACAAGGCGGTCTTTAAAGACGCATGCGGTCGTGCAGGTCGCAAACACAAAAATAAATCAACACGTTAGGATCCTGTTATGAAGCGAGTATCTCAATGGTTTGCTGTAGCTGCTTTAGCCACGGCGTTCACGATTCAAACCGTGAGCCTCCAGGCTCAAGAAGGGGGTCAAGACGCCCCGCGCCAAAGTCGACGCCAAGGTGGTGGTGGCCAGGGTGGCCCCGGGAACTTCGACCCAGAGCAAGCCAGACAACGCATGATGGAGCGGTACCGGGAACAATTGGGTGTGAAGGATGAGACCGAGTGGAAATTGATCCAGACACGCATTGAAAAGGTGAGTGAAGCTCGCCGTGAAGTTGGTATGCGCGGAATGGGATTTGCTATGGGTGGTCGAGGAGGTGGTTCAGCGGGAGCTGGTGGTAGTGGTGGTCGGCGCGGATTCGGCGGCGAGCCGAGTGCGGAAGCGGAAGCGTTGCAAAAAGCAGTGGATTCGAACGCGTCGTCGGACGAGATCAAAGCTAAATTGACCGCGCTTCGCACAGCGAACAAGGACAAGGAAGCCAAGTTGGAAAAGGCTCAGGACGATTTGCGCAAGGTGCTGACTGTAAAGCAGGAAGCTTCTGCGGTTCTCTTGGGCTTGCTCAAGTGACGTGATGAAGACTTCACACACGGCGCAGAATTGACGACGCTTCGTAACCCAATGGCCACCACCAACCCCCCAGCTGAATTGCTCCATCGCATGGTGACCGACAAACAATTGTCGGCTGCGGATGCGAATGCCCTTACCCAGCCCTCAAACGGGTTGGCAGCGGCGGGGGTTGGTGGTTCCATGGACTCCGAGTCGGATATCCTACGGTGGTTGGCGCAGGAATACGGCCTGGGGTTTTCCACGCTCGAGGATGTAGAGCCTGAGAAGGAGGTGTTGGGGTTGTTTCCTGCTCGGATACTTCTCAAAGAAGACCTGCTACCGCTGAGACGAACCAACGGTTTGATCGAAATCGCCACGTGTCGGCTCTTTCAAACACAAGGGTTGGATGCTCTCAAAACCATGACTGGGCTGCGGTTGCAGCCGATTTTAGCGACTCGCGAGGCGATCCAACGCGAAATGAAAAAGCGCCTAGGAGTCGGCGCAGACACCATCGATACCCTTGACGAAGAGACGTCCTTTCAGGTGGTTAGCGATGATAACGACGACAACAACGATCTCGACAGTGCAGCTGAGGACGCGTCGATCATCCGCTTCGTCAACCAGGTGCTTCGCGATGCGATTGAACTGCGCGCGTCCGACATCCACCTCGAACCTTTCGAAGACGCGTTACGGATTCGATACCGTATTGACGGTGTGCTCCAAGAAGTGCCGGTGCCCGCGCAAATCAAACGATTTCAACCGGCGATTGTATCCCGCGTCAAAATTCTGAGCCACCTGAACATCGCCGAAAAGCGGTTGCCGCAGGACGGCCGAATCAAAATTCGCCTGGACGATGCCGAGGTGGATATCCGGGTGTCCGTGATTCCGATGCTTCACGGAGAAGCGGTGGTCATGCGTTTGTTGCGGCAGAACTCAACCTTGCGCGGCATGGGACAGTTGGGCCTGGATCCCCGAGATTTGAAGGCGTTTCGACGGGTGTTGGCATTGCCACACGGGATTGTGCTAGTGACCGGTCCTACCGGAAGCGGCAAGACATCGACGCTTTATACGGCTCTCAATGAGATTAATGATGCGGTTCGGAAGATCATTACGATTGAGGATCCCATTGAATACCAGTTACGGGGGATCAACCAGATTCAGGTTTCTGAGAAGGCGGGTCTGACCTTTTCGCGAGGATTACGTTCCATACTGCGTCACGATCCCGATGTTATTTTGGTGGGTGAAATCCGGGATCGGGAGACTGCGCAGATTGCGGTGCAGGCGTCGCTGACGGGGCATTTGGTCTTCTCGACGTTGCATACGAACGATGCGCCGGGTGCGCTGACGCGTTTGGTGGACATGGGGGTGGAACCGTATTTGGTGGCGTCCTCTTTGGAGGCGGTGTTGGCGCAGCGGCTGGTTCGCGTGCTCTGTCCCCATTGCCGCCGGGTGGATACCTCACCAGCGAGCCAGGCGATACACAGTCAGTTGAAGTTTGGCTCTGATGTCGTGATTTACAAAGCGATTGGTTGCCGGCAGTGCCGCAACACCGGATATCACGGACGTCGCGCCATTTTCGAATGGATGGATGCCACTCATGAAGTGCGTCGCCTGATTCTGCGCAATGCATCGAGCGGTGAGATTCGAGATGCTGCGCGGCGCAACGGACTGAGGCTGCTTTCCGAAGATGGATGGCGTTTGGTGCGCGAAGGAATCACAACGCCTGAAGAGGTGCTACGGGTTACCAAGGATCAATCGCTCGGGGAAGAGGACGATGCTGCCGCAGCAGAAATCGTGACGACCACAACGGGTGTTGAAGCGCCGGGCGAGTCGTGAAACGATCATGGCACTTTATCAATACCGCGCACTTCAGTCTGACGGCCGAATCACCGAAGGTGAACTTGAGGCGGGTGGGCGCCAGGAGGCGTTGCGCCAGATAGAGGGCCGCGGATTGCGTCCCGTTCGGCTGAAAGAAGGTAGCGGGCCGAGCAACAGTTCTTCCTCGGGTGCCAGCTCACGCTCCGGCAGTCGGTCCTCCGGGCGGGAATCGGGACGCGACAACGGGAGGCCCAAGGAAAAGGATGCGGCTTCCAAGACCGCTGCTGGCAAGTCCTTTCAGCTGGGAGGTTCGGGCAAGATAACCGCCCGAATGTTGGAGAATTTTACGAGATTGCTTTCGAGCCTGCTCGCCGCCGGGGTGCCTTTAGGGCGCGCCCTGGTGATCCTCGTCAAGGAAGCCTCGTCCCCAGCTGCCGGAGCCCAGTGGAAAAAAGTCCACGACCTCGTGGTGGATGGGTTGTCGTTGGCGGATGCCATGGCCCGGTCTCCTGAGACATTCCCCCGGGTTTATACGGCCATGGTTGAGGCGGGGGAAACCGGTGGATTTTTGGACGTCGTGCTGGCTCAGATCGCCGACTTTCAGGCGCGCGAGAAAGAGATGCGATCCAAGGTGATGACCGCCCTGATGTATCCGATGATCTTGCTCTTCCTGGCGCTGGCGGTCTTGGTTTTCTTGATGGTGTTTTTCATCCCTCGCTTTCAGACAATATTTACCGGGTTTGGCGCTAAACTACCATTACTCACCCAACTGATTGTCAGCACGAGCGAATTCATGCGCAGTTATGGGTTGTTCGCAGTGGTGGGTCTGGGTATTGGCGGCTACATGCTGAGGACTTGGTTTCTTTCCGAGCAGGGGCGCCGCAGCTGGGAGGGGTTGATCCTGCGCTCTCCCGTCGTGGGTTCGTTGGTGGCACAATTTGCGATGGCGCGTTTTTGCCGGATGCTGGGCACGTTACTAGGGGCGGGTGTGCCTTTGGTCAATGGGCTCAATGTCGCCCGGCGGTCCATCGGTAACCAGATCCTGGTGGACGCGGTCTCTAATTCCATCGAGCGCGTGAAAGAGGGCAAACAACTGGGCCCGAGCCTGGGCGATTGCCGCACATTGTTCTCTGGATCGACGCTGGAAATGATCTCGGTCGCTGAGGAAAGCGGACGTTTGGATGCTGAGTTGGTACGGATTGCAAACGTGACGGAGTCGGATTTGGACCGCCAATTGAAGACGGCGGTCGCTTTAGCGGAGCCGCTGATGCTCTTTTTGATCGCGGGGTTTATCGGCACTATTTTTATCGGCATGGTCATTCCGATTTTTTCGCTGCAAGACCATATCAAGTAAGCAAACTGAACTGAACTAAACTGAACTGAACGGAACAATCTCCAGACAATGAAATTGAACGTTTCCTCACGCAATCGTCGCCCTGCGGCGCGGCGGCGTGGCTTCACCCTGATCGAGCTGCTGTTGGTGCTGGTCATCCTCGGAATTCTTGCGGCGATTGTGGTGCCGAAGTTTTCGGGGCGGACCGAGCAGGCTCGCGTGGCGGCCGTCAAATCCCAAATCTCCATCCTGGGCACGGCGTTGGACGCATACGAAGTGGACATGGGGTCGTATCCCAAAGGGAAGAGTGGTTTAAATGATCTCCTCAATGCGCCGTCTGGAGGGGATCTCAACTGGAAAGGTCCCTACATAAAGAACGAGATTCCCAAGGATCCTTGGGGAAATGATTACATCTACGAGTTTCCTGGGAAACATGGGGGTGGCACCAAGAACAGCGCAGCTTCCTACGATCTCATGTCGATGGGACCGGACGGACGAGTTGGCGGAGACGATGACATCACGAGTTGGGACAACGCGAATCGACGCTGATCGACCTCGGTCGATGGCTGCTTTCACGCTGATCGAACTGATCTGCGTGATGAGTTTGCTGATCATCGTTGTCGGAGTGGTCTCGCCATCACTGTCGGGGTTTTACCGTGGTCGAAACTTGGATTCTGAAGTGCGACGGTTTTATTCACTGACGCTGTATGGCCAACAACGAGCGATTTCTGAAGGCATGCCGATGCTGCTCTGGATTGATCCAGACGAGCGGCGGTATGGATTACAGGCGGAATTCTCCTTCCAGCAACAGGACGAAAAGTCGGTGGACTACCGGCTCGATGAGAATGTGGCTGTACAATTTGAGCGAGGTGCGGTGGCAGGCGGGTTTGGCTTGGGGTCCGGTTCCGCCTCCACGTCGAGTTCTGCACAGCGAGGAACGTCGTCGAGTGTCGTCCGTGCGGCGGCACAGGCGTCACGATTCGGTCGAAACACAGGGATTTTGCGATTTGAAGCGGATGGGTCGATTGACTCGAGCAGTCCATTGGCGGTCGGATTCTATGATCAAGACAAAACGGGTATGCGGGAGAGCGATCGCCGCAAGAGTGTCTGGGTGGGTCAGCGCCTTAACGGGTTGAGTTATGAGATTCAGACCAATCAAACAGCCTATGCGCGCTGAAGGCATCCTCCGGGATCGTCGCCAGGTGGCGCGCCGTCAACTGACGGCTGGGTTTACGTTGGTCGAAGCACTGGCGTCGCTCGCTTTTTTGTCCATCGTGATTCCGGTGGCGGTACAGGGGCTTCGGATAGGTAACTTGGCTGGACAGGTCGCGGAGCGCAAATCGGACGCAGCCCGCATTGGAGACAAGGTGCTGAGCGAGCTGGTCGCCACTAGACAGTGGCAACAGGCAGCATCCAGTGGAAGCGTTGAAGAAGCGGGTCGGGAATTTCGCTGGCAGCTCCAGACCACCAGTTGGAACAAGGAAGCCATGCGTCAGCTTACCCTGATCGTGACGTATGCGGTTCAGGGCCAATCCTATGATGTGCGTCTCAGCACGCTGGTGGATCCGTCGGCTGAATTATGATGTCGCACCCCCCAGTTACCGCCGGTAGTCGTTTGGAACGTCGTGCATTCACCTTGCTTGAATTGCTACTCGCCATCGCCGTGTTTGCTGTTGTTTTGTCGGCGATCAACGGGGTGTTCTGGGGTGCCTTGCGGCTCCGCAACAAGACCAGCCAAATGTTGGAGCGATCCGTTCCAGTGAACCAGGCGATGCTGATTCTTCGACGTGATCTTGCCGGAATTCTGCCCCCTGGCGGCACATTTGCTGGTCAATTCAAAAGCGATGTCACATCGATCGATACCACTTGGGGCACTCCGACCGGACCTGAGATTCGGACGACAACGGGACGCGTCGATGAGTTGCAGCCGTGGGGGGAAGTCCAAAAGGTCGTGTATTACCTGCGGCCGCCCACCAATGGGATGAGCGCTGTGGGTTTTGATCTGCTCCGAGTGATCACTCGAAACTTGGCGCCAGCGCTGGCAGAGGAACAGGTCGCGCAGACCTTGATGAGTGGTGTCACCGAAATGACTTTTGAATATTACGACGGGAGCAGTTGGCGGACGACCTGGGATTCGACGACTGAAACCACGGTCTTGCCTCGGGCAATTCGAGTTCAAATGCAGTTGGCGGACCAGGATCCTGAGGGAGGTACGCCAACCTCGGGCATGTTGCGAGTGAGCCGAAAACCTCTGGAGCTAGTGGTCCCCCTTTTGGTGCGGCCCGGCACGAATCAAACTCAAATCGCTTCTGCGGGAACGACCACGCCATGAAAGCCGTGCCGCTGTTCCGATCTATGGTCGCAGAGAATCGGCGACAGGCTGAGGGTTCAGTCTTGGTGATCGTACTCTGGATTTCGCTCGGCTTGGTGAGTTTGGCGATTTATTTCGCCCAGACGACATCCCTGGCGCTCAAAGCGTCTGACCAGCGCTTGGCAGGGCTTGAGGCGGAACGGGTGATGGAAGGGGCGACGCGCTATCTCTCGTATGTTCTTGCCAACACGGAACAACATGGCGTACCGCCGCTGATCCAAAATTATTTGCGCGACGCAGTTGGGGTTGGCGACGCGACTTTCTGGCTGGTGGGCCGGGATCCCCAGCAAGTGAATCCCAACGCTCCCTACTTCGGTTTGGTCGACGAAAGTTCCAAACTGAATCTGAATACGGCTACTCAGGAAATGCTGGAGCTGTTGCCGATCCCGGGGATTAACGAGGTGGCGTCGGCAATTCTAGACTGGCGTGACGCCGATTCCGAGGTGCGGACTGGCGGGGCTGAGGATGAGACCTATTTACGTTTGAACCCACCTTATCGGTGCAAAAACGGAAACTTCGAAACCATTGACGAGCTTCGCCAAGTCAAAGGAGTTGCCATGGAGATGCTTTATGGCGAGGACGCCAATCGCAACGGCGTGTTGGATCCGAACGAAAACGATGGTGACGCCACGCCGCCGAGCGACAATCGCGATGGTCGATTGGATCCGGGGCTGGTAGAGTATCTCACTGCGTTCAGTCGTGAATCAAACCTGACGACCAATGGAACTCAGAGGGTGAATATGGTGGGAGCTGGTGCTGCACGCCGTGCGGCTACCGTGTTACAACAGAAGTTTGGTGCGGCTCGCTCCAACGAGATTTTGGCGCGGCTTGGGAATGCCAATGTGCAGTCGGTTCTCGAGTTCTTCATCCGCAGCCAGATGACCGCGGATGAATTTGCCCAGATTGGGCCGGAGTTGACGATGTCGAATGGCTCGTCGCAGGCGGGATTGGTGAATGTGAACACGGCCAGCGAAGCGGTGCTGGCCTGTATCCCGGGTATTGGCGTGAATAATGCGCCTCAGCTGGTGAGTTATCGGCTGTCGAATCCGGACAAACTGACTTCGGTGGCCTGGGTGGCGGAAGTATTGGATCGGGCGAGTGCCTTCCGGGCGGGGCCTTATCTGACCGGATATAGTTACCAATACACTGCGGACATTTCGGCGACGGGCCGGCTCGGGCGGGGGTATCGTCGGTGGCAGGTGGTGTTGGACACCACCGAGACGGTACCCCGAGTAATTTATCAACGCGACTTGAGCTACCTGGGTTGGGCCTTGGGACAGCAAGTGCGGACACAACAACAACAGCAGTTGGCGAGAATGACCCGATGAAGCATTGGCTCCAAAAGAAACGTGGGACGTCGGTGTTGGGGCTCAGCCTCGACGGCCTGCGACTGGATGGCGTCTGGGTCCGTCGCACCAATGGTTCCGCTCAGGTCGCGCGCACCTTTTCGATTATCCTCACCAAGGATCTTCTGGGCCCGGAAGGGGGAGCTGCGGCGCTGGAACTTCGTCAGCAGTTGGACAAACACGAGATCCGCGAACGTCAGTGTGCCGTCTGCTTGCCGATGTCCTGGGTGCTCGGGGTGTCGACTCCCTTGCCGGAATTGCCTGAAGAAGATGTGCCGGAATTCCTCGATCTCGAGGCGGAACGAGTTTTTCCGTATGCTCCAGAAGATCTAGTGATGGTTCGCTCGCACTTTCAAACGCCCAGTGGTGGTAAGCATGGGACGCAGTTGGCGGTAGCGCGCGAGAACATTCAGAAATTGGAACTGGCACTGCGCTCTGCGCGCCTGGTGCCGGTGGCGTTTTCCGTGGGATTGCCCTTGATTGACCAGGCTCTAGCCACTCAGCCGAATTCGGGGGTTACGCTTTCAGTGGATCGTTGCGTGATCGGCTTGATGGTTACGGCGGGTGGTGGGATCGCCGCGTTGAGAACACTGGCGACTGCTGTCGAAGTCGGTGAAAACGGGCCGAAAATCGACACAGAATCCCTCGGGCGGGAATTGCGCATCAGCCTGGGTCAATTGCCGCCGGATGTCCGCGAGGTGGTGACGCAGTTGCGCGTGATTGGTAGCAGGCAATTTGCGGATGTTTTAGCGACTGGGCTAAAATCCCGCGCCGCAACCCTGGGCTTGGCGACTGAGTGTCCCACGCGTTATGCTCCCGGGCGGCTGGGGGTGAGTGTTCCCGGTGACATCGCGCCGACTCCGGAACTCACGCTCGCCCTGCGTTATGTCACTCGTTCTCTGGGTGATCTGGATTTTTTGCCGCCACGAATTTCTGGCTGGCAAACTCTGGTCAGCAAGTATTCGTCGAGGAAATTGGCCTATACCGCTATGGTAGCGGGCGCGCTGGCGGCCGTGACCGTGTGTTTGTTTCTGGTGCAACAAGTTCAGCTGATGCGCTTGGAGTCGCAATGGAAGGAAATTGCGCCGAAAGTGCGCGAGATCGACGAATTTCGCCTCCAAATCAAACGCTTTCGACCTTGGTACGATGAGTCCTTCCGAAACCTGAGCATCTTGAAACGGTTGGCGGAGGTATTCCCAGAGGATGGGGCTGTTACAGCCAAGTCGGTCGAGTTACAGGAAACTGGCGCTGTGAGTTGCTCTGGTACGGCCCGCGACAGCGAGTCGTTGACTAAGATGCTGGATCAACTTCGTTCCACACCTAGTATTGGCGAAGTACAGGTTGACCAACTCCGCGGAAGGGCCCCTCTCCAATTCACCTTTAATTTTCAATGGGCCAGTAATGGCCGTCAGCCATGAATTTCGATCCCAAGAACCGCCAGCACCTGCTCTTGATCATTGCCGCGATCGGCGTGGCGCTGCTTGCTGGAGATCGTTTGGTGCTGTCGCCGCTCGTCAAAGCGTGGCAAGACCGAACCACGCGGCTCGCGAAGTTGAGCCGTGATATAGATCAAGGCCGTCAATTGCTCCTCAGTGAACGCTCAGTTCGCGATCGATGGGATTCCATGCGGACCAATACGCTTCCCGAGGATGTCTCGATAGCGGAAGGTGGCGTGCTAAAAGCGTTTGATCGGTGGTCGCGGGAAAGTCGCATTAGCATCACTTCCGTGAAGCCTCAGTGGAAGCGCAATGCCGAGGATCACGTCACCCTGGAGTGCCGCGTGGATGCCTTCGGCAGTCTCAGCACCCTCGCGCGGTTCTTGTATGAAGTGGAACGCGACCCTCTCGCATTGCGCGTCGACTTGGTGGAGATCACGTCACGCGATAGCGAGGGCGCCCAACTAACCCTTGGCCTGCAGGTTAGCGGACTGCTGCTAAACCCACCGGAACTATGAACGATCTCCACTTTCCGCTGAGTCGGCCCGCTCACTTGACCTCGATATCCTTCCTCAGGGGTTCTTCCAGGGGCTCGTTTCGTTGGGTGAAATCCCTTCGTGTCGCCCTATCCATGGTCGGGTTGGTGACGCATTGGACATCAGGCAACGCGGCTGATGAAACGGTGCCGGCGATTCCAACCGAAAACAGCGCCGCAGCGATCCTAGAAGAGAAACCGCGATCCGACTCGACTGCCGACCTGATTGCCACCGAGCCTGACAGGGCAGCGACGACGAACTCGGTTCCCTCGCCGAATCCAACGGTCAGTGATCCGACCAAAACAAATGGGCCTACCACGACAGCCAAGGAGTCGGATGAAAAGCGAGATTCGCGCAGCCGAGAGCGAGAGCGGGATCGACGGCGTCGTGAGCGATCCGGTGCTTCCGCATCTGAATCCATGTCGGAGTCGAAGACCAACGCCGCTGTGCTCTCGAAGGCCGATTTTGCGGCCTACAAGATCATTACGGATCGCAACATTTTCAGCCCGAGTCGAACAACGCCTTCGGAGGCGAAGAGTGAGACGCGTCGGGTGCCGAAGGTGGATTCCTTTTGGTTGGTAGGGACCATGAGTTACGACAAGGGTGACTTTGCCTTTTTCGATGGCAGTGATGGGGACTATCGTAAGGCGATTAAGATCCCCGGAACGATCGCGGGCCATACCATCACAGAAGTCACTGCGGAAGAGGTCACATTGGAGTTTGAAGGGAAGGCTTTGAGGATGCGAATGGGATCGCAGCGGCGGCGGGAAGACGCTGGCACCTGGGAGTCTCGCGCTGGGTCAACGATCTCATCGACATCCACGGGGGATTCCCCGACTAGCGGGAGCGAGAGCGGTACTGAATCCAGCTCCGGTGGAGCTGAGGATGAAATTTTGCAACGGCTACTGAAGAAACGCGAACAGGAGTTGAAAAATGAAAAACCCTAAAAACTTCCCCTTCTGGTGCTGGCTGATGGTCGGCCTGCTGACCACGGCTGGCCTCCAAGCGCAGGATGCCGAAAAGTCTATTTCCGACACACCTAAATTGGAGTCCGCCGCTGAATCTGCGGCCACCAAAGACAAAGAACCGGATGTCGACTCCACTCCGGTGCCCCGGTCCCGGGCCGCGCGAACCTCACCGGCATCCGAACCCGCCATGCGCCCGGGCGAAGATCGCATGTTGCGCCTCAATTTTCGGGGTGTTCCATTGGAGATGGTTCTCAATTACCTGAGCGATGCGGCTGGCTTCATCATCCTGCTCGAGACGGAAGTGAAAGGCAAAGTCGACGTGTGGAGCAATCAACCGGTCACCCAGACGGAAGCGCTTAAGATTCTGGACAGTGTCCTCAGCAAGAATGGTTATGCGGCGATCCGAAATGAACGGACACTCACCATTGTGAGCAAAGACAGCGCGAAGAAGAGGGACATCCCGGTGAAAACCGGGGCCAATCCGTCATCGATCCCCAAGTCCGAGGAAATCGTCACGCAAATCATTCCGATCCGGTTTATCAGCGCATCGCAATTGACCCAAAACCTGCAGTCGCTGCTACCGTCTTCGGCGGAGTTGACGGCCAACGAAGCGGGCAACGCGTTGATCATGACGGATACGCAGACGAGCATACGCCGCATCGCTGAAATCGTTCGGGCATTGGATACTTCCATTGCTGGAGCGAGCACCATCCGGGTGTATCCCTTGCGTTTTGCCGATTCCAAAGAGTTGGTGAATGTGATCAAGGAATTATTTCCCGCCCAGGATTCTCGAACTGGTGGGAACACGGGTGGATTTGCCGGCGGATTTGGTGGTCGAAACGGCGGTGGTTTTGGAGGATTTCCCGGCGCTGGTGCCAACTTCGGTGGTGGTGGTGGCAACAACCGCGGTGGCACAAGCAGCGGTTCGAATAACCGGGCGAGCGCTTCGAGGGTCGTTGCCGTCGCGGATGAGCGGAGCAATTCCGTGATTGTGAATGCGCCGGATGATGTCTTGCCAGAAATTGAGGAATTGATCAACAAGGTCGATACCAGTGTGGAAGATATTACCGAACTTCGGGTGTTTAAGCTGCGGTACGCCGACCCGAGCGAGATGGCGGATGTGCTGACAGGATTGTTTCCGGATGAATCGAGCAGCACGGATGCGTCGAGGTCGCAGGTTCGCTTTGGGGGTGCATTTGGTGGGTTCGGTGGGACCCGGGGCGGGGCGGCGGCCAGTGGAAGTGAACGGGCCAAGAAGAAGGGCAAAGTCATTGCCATTCCGGATGCCCGGACCAGTTCAATCATTGTCAGTGCGGCGCATGAACTGATGGATCAGATTGGTGAGATGGTGGCCCAATTGGATTCGAATCCTGCGCGCAAACAGAAGGTATTTGTCTATGACCTGCAGAATGCAGATCCGCAGCAGGTACAGGAAGTATTGCGGAATCTGTTCGAGAGCCAGCAGCAGCAAAGTCGGAACAATCGTAGCGGCAACCAGAATCAAAGCAGTGCGCTCAGCACGCGAGCCACGCAGCAGAACAATAACAATAATCGAACCACCACGGGGTTCGGTGGTGGTGGTGGTGGCGGCGGCGCCGGTGGGGGTGCTGGCCGCGCTGGTGGTCCCTAGTCTGAGATGTCCTGATTCCTCAAAAATATTTTCACGCCAAATTCATGAGTCTTTCTTTCCATCGTCTAGGAACTCGGTTGACCGCCTCGCTCGGCCTGCTGATGTGTATCGGACAGCTTTGCGTCGTCGCTCAATTTCAAGGTGGCGGCGGCGGTGCGACGCGTCGCGCCGGCTCCGGCACGGGCCAAACCACCCGTGAGTACCCCAATAATACGCAGGTTGGTGATGCCATGATTTCGATCGATCCGGAAACCCGGAAGATCATTGTGGTCACCGATGACGAAACCAACCTCCAGATCAAGGACGTGATACAGAGTTTGGATCAACCGCGTCCGCAGGTGCTCATTAAGGTGGTGTTTCTGGAAGTCACGCACAACAACAGCTCGGACATTGGCGTGGAGGGCGGGTACGTGAAGGGTATCGGCGGCGGGGCTCAAGGCAGCATTGCCAATGCGTTCGGCGCGTCCCCACTCAGCCTAGCAGCCACCGGCGCTGTAAATAATGTTCTCGGTCAAAACATTCAGAACTTCTCACCCACACCGCCCGGCGCGGGGTTGTATCAGATCCTCGGCTCCGACTATCAAGTGGCACTCCGAGCTATTGCTCAGGCTGGCAAGGCCGAAATACTTTCACGCCCGTCGATCCTGGCTCGCAACAATCAACCGGCAACCATCAGTCTCGGCCAACAGGTGCCGTTGGTCAGCAATACGCGCTTCGATGCCGTGAACGGTCAGATCAATACGGTCACTTATCAGAGCGTCGGTATTATCCTTCGGGTCACCCCGTTCATCACGCCCGACGGTCTTGTCGAAATGATTGTCTCACCCGAAACATCCCAACTTGCCGATCGCAGCCAATGGGTGCCCATTTCCAAAGATGCCCTCGCCCCAGTCATTAATTCGCGTCTCGCAGACACCGTCGTCGTGGTGCCCGACGGTCAAACGGTAATTATTGGTGGTCTGATGGAGACCCAGATGAACACCTCCGAAAGCAAAGTTCCGCTGCTCGGCGACATCCCCTGGCTTGGCAACGCTTTCAAGCGCAAGCAAAAGCAGAGTGTGAAAACGGAGCTGATGATTTTCCTGACTCCGCATATTGTTGCGGCTCCGTCTCAACTGGCCGGTTTGACAGCGGATGAGCGCAAGAATTCGTTGCTGAAACCTAAGTCGATTTCCGAAGAGGAACTGCATCGCATCATTGATGGCATCCCTATCAAGGACCCCAAGGCCGAGGATTCCAAGTCGTCACGGAAGCGCCGATGAGCCGCGGTTTGAAGCGGCTGACGACGTCCGATGTCGACGTCAGGGTTTGACTATGTTCTGTTCTAGAAACCGGATCACATCCTCGAATTTTGCGGCATTGTCGGGCGCGAGCGCGGCGAGGAAACGATGGGCTTCGAGACAGCACTGATTCACTTCATCTCGCGAATGGTTGGCGCAATCCGTGGCGATGGCATCGGGCCGCGGTGCGGAGGCCTCAGCATCGTGGATCACTTGAAACAGATCGAGGACGAAGATCGTATCGAGCAATTCGGTTATGTGCGCCGCAGGGTTGACAAGGACGATGCGGGATGCGGCGTTTGGGTTTTGTTGGGAGTGATGCAAGGCGAGTTGGGCCAAGTGTCCGACGAACGTGCTGTCAATTAGCAGACAGGACGACAGTTCGAACACGAAACTTTCGTGGCCCTGAGATTGGAGGCGCTGGAGAAGCGAGACGAAGTCAGGCGCGGCGGGCGCAGTCGCCTTGCCGACGATCTTCAGGAAAGCCCTCGGCGGATCCGACCACACTAACAGTTTGCAATCAGGCACAGCCATGGCGACAGAACACTCGGAGCCTGAGCGAGTCTCGTCAAGGGGGACGAACTGCCCCTCGATCAGGCGCCTGTCCTTCGTTCAGGTCGGCGGCGTACCGAAAGGGTTTATGGCGTGACGGCGAGACGCTCATCCGTGAGTTCGCGCCGCATCAAAACCCCTTGTTCCTTGTAAGCCCTTAGTACGAAGTGAGTTGCCGTTGATAGGACCCCTTGAAGCGTACTGAGCTTTTCAGAGACGAATTTGGCAACTTCGCGCAGGTTGGTTCCCTCGACTTCCACCAGCAAATCGTACCCGCCGGACATCAAGTGGCAGGACCGCACCTCGGCATGACGCGCAATGCGCTCGGCCAGTTTGTCAAAGCCACCACCGCGTTCCGGAGTGATTTTGACCTCGATCAAGGCTCGGACGGTTTCGAGGCCGAGTTTTTCCTCGCTGATAATCGCGCGGTACCCAAGGAGAGTGCCATCGGTTTCGTAGGTGCGAATGCGAGCTCGGACATCAAATTCGGTGGTTCCGAGCATGGCGGCCATCTCGGCGGGATTCAGTGCGGCATTTTCACGAAGGAGTTTTAACAACGGGTCCATAGGCGCAGCAAACCGGAAGGTATGGGTGGAGCGAAAGGTTTTTTAGTTGGATCGTGCGACTGTGAGGGACGCCAAACGTCGTGTGATGAACTCCCGGAGCTTCGGGATTTTGCAATTCCGGAGTAATTCCAGGGCGCGATCGGGATCCGTAGCGACGGCGCCTTCCGCTGCATACCAATAAAGTAGCGGGAGATTGTGATCGGCGATGTCCTCAGTGTGTTGTGCCAGGGCGGCAAGAGTCTCCCATCGCTTGGAGGTTGGGACACGTTGGAGGGCGCTTGCCACGGCGCGACGGACTACGGGCGACTTGTCATCGGTGGCGAGGCGAGTGAGCGAGGCGATGGACTGAGCGGCGAGATCGTCAAGGCGTTGATCGCCATTAAAGATCATGGGAGCATTTTCGAAGTAAAGTTGAACGACCCAAGCTCGAACCCATTCATCGGGATCTTGGACCCAGCGGCCAGCGTCTTCCAACCGGATGAAACGCGCGGCATGCAACGCCCAGAGTGCGCGGAGTCGGGCGGGTGTATCCGTCACCGTGTCCACTTGTTCGCGCAAATAAACGAGTGACGGCATGGCCGTTGCTGCTCGGTATGCTTGGATTGCGTCGCCCCAGCCTTCTGGTGCATTCTCTGGAGCGGTTTCGCGTCGTGCAGCTGTTGCCACACGTTCCTGTAAGAGCCGGCGGGCATGGCGACTCTGCCATTCGTTTTTCGAAGGAACTAGTTTCACGAGCTCAGCGTCGCTTAAGGCCGTCAGATTCACTTGGGTCCGAGGCTGGTTGTTGTGAACCAACTTGTAGATCCTGCCACTGCTGCGGTCGTGGCCATCCTCCCGATTGTGATGGCATTGGTTTTTATCATACCAATCGATGATGTACATGGAACCATCCTGATCGTAGCGCTGGTTGAGGGTCTGAGACCAGGTGTCATTGAAATTGAGGAAATCCGGCCCGTGAGTCCCGATGAATCCGGATCCGGATCGTACCGGGACTTCCATGTTCAATCGTTGGCCATGAATGTTGCCCAGGAATAGTTTGCCGCGGTACTCGGCCGGCCAACTGGTGCCGAGATAGCACATCAGACCTGCGTGGGCATGTCCTCCGCCAGCGGCGTCACTTCGACCATTGGCGGCGTGAGGCCCGCGATTTCCGGCGTAATGAAGGTGGTCCGCATGAGTGGAGATGTCCTCGTAGACATAAGGGAATATGGGCTTCCGGCTTTCCTGATGCCGATGCTTGGAGTTGCGCGCGATTTCGTCGCGACCCACCGCGAAATGTTCACCTCCCTGACGGGTGATACGCGCCCCTTGGATCATGTGAAACAGGTGCGGGATCACACACATTTCTGACCACAACTGCCCATAGTCGTCGAAATCAATACCCCAGGGGTTGGAGCCACCTTCAGTGAAGACCTCGAACAGTCGGCGCGTGGGGTGATACCGCCATGCTCCTGCGTCCATCCATTGGCGGTCGCCTTCTGCCGCGCCTGGTTTGCCTACATTCGAGGGACAGAAGACCCCGTGGCACCCGTACAACCAGCCATCAGGACCCCAGATGAAAGTGTTCAAAGTTTCATGGGTGTCGACCGAGTAGTTCCATCCATCCAGCAAAATCTGCGGGTCACCGGCTGGACGCGGGCTGTCGCCTTCGGCAATTGGAATAAAGAGAAGATAGGGTGCCGCGCCCACCCAGAGTCCGCCGAATCCATATTCCAATCCGCTGATCAAATTCACGTTTTCCATAAAAACCGTGCGTTTGTCGAAACGATGGTCTCCATCCGTGTCTTCAAAAACCAGGATGCGATCACGTCCACCCAGGATGTCGCTGAGCCGCGCTGCCGCGGAAGTTTCGGAGGCGGAAGATTTGGGTGGATGGCCGACACGACGTGGATAGGTGTAGCCCTCCGCCACCCATAGGCGGCCACGGTCGTCATCGCAGAAGGCAATGGGTTGTTGAATTTCCGGTTCGGAGGCGAACAGGTGGAGCTTGAATCCGGCCGGTGCGCGAGCATTGGCGACGGCTTCGGAGGCACTGAGTCCGGCAAACGGAACGGCATCCGCCGGTGGCGGCTGATTACGTTGGATCTCCGCCAGGGTCAGTTCGCCTGGCAGGGACGGGCGTTCGGCATGGAAAAGGAAGTCGTCAAAGTTAATGTGACCCCATCCGCCGACACTCTGATCCACCAGCCGAATGCGCAAGGAACGTCCCATCCAGCGGGCGAGATCCAGGACCACTGGCCGCAAGGTTTCAGATTCCAACCCTGAAACTTTGAGGACGGTTTCCTCCCCTGGAAGTTCGTTGGCTTGTGGCTCGCGAAGCGCGACGATTTCCACCCGCGTCGACGGGTTGCTACCTCCAGAGACCCGAAAACTTGCCCAGGGATGCGCCACTCGAAACGCAGCGCTGGTCAAAGTGCCTTGGCGGGCATCACCAAATCGTTCATAAGTCCCAATCCAATAGTTTCCGGTGTGTCGGGGTGGCATGTCTGGGCGACGCGCGGTCACTGTGTCACCTTGGATAGGCTGGGCTTCGAAGGCATTCCCGTCTGCCGTCCAGTCTCGCAGGTCCCCCGACTCGAAATCGAGGTTGAGCGGTTGTCCGTTGGCGCCGAGGGGGCGGATGGGTGCGGTCTGGGCGCAGAGACAAAGAGCCCCCCCCAGAGCCGCGGCGAAGCCGATCAAAGTTCGTCCTCGGATTAGGTTCCGGGTAGTTGCCAAAGGATTCGTCACGGTAGCCATGCCTTGGGTTTACCGGTGAGAACGCGTTGTCGGAAGCCCAATTTTGGCGTATGGGGCGCTTGCGGAGAATCTCTGGGTTCCACAGTGGAGCTCTTTCGGAATGCTGCAAGAGTTCTTCAATCAACCGGTTACACCTCTAGAATTTGATCAAGTGCAGCAGGAAGAGGGGCCGCCGAGGTAAACAAACTCGCTGAAGGCATCGGGAGAAATCGTGTCTGAGGAATCTGCGGGAAGATAAATCTCGGTTGTGGCCCTTGAAAACTTGGGGCGAGTCTGGATATTGCACCTGCCCTTGGCCTAAGAAATGCATTAAATTCACCCTTGCCCCCTGAATTGGGTTACTTGGGGGGTGACGCGTGATTCGTTGGCTGTTTGAAACTCGGGTGAATCTGGTGTGGCCAATCGAGTGGAAACTCAGCATTCTAGAACTTTAAACCGCATGAACTGGAATCCTTGCCGGCGCTTGACGCCGGGTTTGACGCGCCGACTGCAAATGTGGATGTGCCTCGTTGGGCTTGCAGCCGTGACGACGTCGGTAACCGCCGCAGAGTGTTCCGTACTGGATCGCACGACCAACTCGTTACCGAAGCTAACGACGGACGATTTGTATTCCGTGGGGGCTGGACCTTTGGGTTTTTTCGCGGTGGGTGCCAGTGGTGCCATTGCGAGTTCCATTGATGGCACTGACTGGAGAAGTGCCCGATCGATCAGCCCCTTCACGCTATACTCCGTGGTGGTGAGCTCCGCGGGGGTTTTGACTGTGGGGCAGCAAGGGATCACGATATTCTCGGCGGACGGGGTTGCATGGGAAGCGTCCGTGGCCGGCAAGTCAAACCTCAACGGGGTCGCTTATGGAAACGGGACCTTTGTCGCGGTTGGCGATGGTGGCAAAGCCTACACCACCGTGGACGGCAAGACTTGGGCAGCGCAGGCGACAGGCACGTCGAACAGCCTTGTGAAGTTGGCCTATGGATCTGGGGTATTCGTGGCAGCGAGCGCGGCGAACGATGTCCACGTTTCTGCCGACGGCACCAACTGGACTCGGTTCCGTTTAGCGGCGCCCCTGACCAGTCTTCGCGCGGTGAACGGGGGCTTTTTTGGATTGTCAGCGGACCAGCGCATCGCGAGTTCGCTCGATGGACGTGTTTGGTCTTTGGTGGCAACCAACACGCTCCGCAATGTGACAGACATCGGCACCGACGGGCAGCAGTTGTTTGCGGTAGGCTCGCGTGGACTGATTGCCCGTTCCACGCCCACCCTGGGATGGAATACCATCCCGGTGCCGGCGATTGTCGGCGGACGCGACATTCTGGGAGTGGCTTCCCAGAATGGCCAGGGCATTGCGGTTGGTCAGCAAGGGATGATTTTGGGCTTCGATGCGTCGGGTTCGGTGACAAACCTGAACAACGACAAATTTGATGATTTGGCGAGCGTTGCCTTCGGCGATGGGATGTTCGTGGCGGTGGGTAAGTCCGGTCGAATCACGGTGGGCGACGCATTACCGGGGGGCACTTGGCAACATCCGAATTCTGGAACCAGCAATGATCTTGCGGGGGTCACCTATGGTTTGGGCCGATTTGTCGCGGTCGGCGGATCTCCAACCAACGAGGTCAGCCAACGGCATGTGACTATTTTGACTTCGGTAAATGCCACCGATTGGTCGACAGTCCTCCAGCTCCCGGGGTTGACGAATGCAGCCACGAAGGATGTCACGTGGCCCACGTCGGTTACTTTTGGTAAGGATCGCTTCGTCAGTGTGGGTCCCGGCGGGGCCTCTCTGATTTCGACCAATGGAACCGAGTGGTCGGTTTACTGGAGTGGCGCACTGAGCAATTGCCAGCAGGTCACTTACGCCGCGGGTCAATTCATCGCGGTCGGTGGCCAGATTTCTTATTCAAAAGATGGCATTACGTGGAATGGAACATCGGTGCCGGAGTTTACCAACTTACTTTCCGGTGTCGCCGGGACAGTGAACAACTACGTGGCGGTGGGTGTGGGGCCGATGATGTTGGGATCGACCAACCTGCTGCTTTGGACTCCGGGAACACTTAACATTCGTAACGGTGTCGGCGGGGTGGGGTATGGCGCGGATCAGTTCGTCGCTGTGGGAGCTCAAGGTCGTGCCGCAACTTCCTGGGACGCCAAGGCGTGGAGCGTCTGGGACCTTACCACTCAAGCGTTTCTCCGCGGCGTGGCGTTTGGCAACGGCAAGTTCGTCGTGGTCGGCGATCGGGGCACGCTGATCTACACGGATGTCGTCGATGGCAACAGTGGCCTACCGGGTCCCAGCACCTGGGTTCGCACTAGCGGAGGCTCAGCTCGGGACGCGGCTGCAGCTGCGGCTATTGATTCGAATTGCGGCTATTTTGTGACAGGGAATTTCCAAGGCTCCTACAACTTCGGCGGCACGGTCCTCGCGGCGACGGGGGATCCCTCGTTCTTCATTGCTCGATACACAGACATTGGCGCGCCGAGTTGGGCGTCCACCGTCGAAGGGGTGGCGTTGGGTACCAAGGTTACTTCCCAGGGTGGCTCGGTGTTTGTCGGCGGATTATCGCCGGCAGGGGTCACCTTCCCAGGCGGTGAAATCCTTCCGAGCGAAGGCGTGGGCTCATTTGTTGCATCCTATGATCCAACGGGTGCACCGGTTTGGTCTCGCCAATTTCCAGGAACCTTGTCGGACCTGCTTTCCACGCGGAGCGGAACAGTCAAGTTCTCAGGACTTTTTCCCCAGCGAATGGTGCTTGGGGAGGAACTGATCATGGAACCGACCAATAATCCACTGAGCTTTTTCCTCATTAAGGCGGATAGTGGTCCGGGCACCAACATCTGGGGCCGTTATATTATCCCCAAGAACAACGGGTTCTTGGATGGGCTGAAGATCGCATCGGATTCGAAGGCGGCGACGTATGCCGCCGGCACCGCTGGTGGCGTTTTGGAATTCTGGACAGCGACGCTTCTGCCGGCTGTCGAGGCTGGCGAAAATGGTGAAGGCGGTTCTGAAGGTGGCTGGACCAACATCCTGGACTTCAAACTCACGACTACCCCAGGCGTGTTTCTCTCCAAGTACGATCCGAACGGGAAGTTCCTTTGGGCGGTGACGACGCCCTTAACGAATGGTGTTGTCGTGAACGCTGCGCCGGACGGCGCTGAGGGCGTGTTGCTGGCAGGCAACCGGGATTCGCTCATGTTTGTTGGCAAGTTCGCCACCAATGGTGCCGTGGTTTGGATTCGAGAATTCGATTCCCAGGGAAGCGCCCAGTTAACGGCTTTCACCACAACCACCAACGGCACGATGATCGGTGCCGGGTTCTTCCAGAGCGAGTTGACACTGGGCGACGTAACTCTGACCACAGGAGGAACGGCTTCCTTCGTGTTCCACATGGATAAGGATGGCCGATTCCTCAATGTCCGGTCTTACGGTACCGCTCCAGCGTTACAGGGATATTCTGCTCCGACGGCCTTGTCGGCGATCAGCACCAGCGAATACGTGCTCGCTGGCTATTATGACGAGCGTGTTTCCTTCGGCGCTGGCGACTTGGTCACCCGTGGGTTGACGGACGCGTTCTTGGCGCGCTTGCGCCCGGCACCCGCAGTGCCGGGAACCTTGACCTCACGCCACACCGACGACGGCGGAGTGCAATTCGAGTTTCCCAAGGGATACGTGCTTCAAATTGCCACCTCGGTCGACCTCGCTGATTGGGTGACGATTCCGGGAGTATCGCCCATAGGAATCCCTCCGGGCCAGAGCACAGGCTTTTACCGCCTGATCTGGCCATAAGCGGCTTCAAATCTGGCTGATGCCCCCAAACAACACGGCGCGCTTCTCGGAGCGCGCCGTTTGAGTTTTGAGGGACAAGTTGGGCTTTTCAGGATCAACGCTCCGCCAAGCGAGCGTGGAAATCATACCAGCCCACGGGTTCCTTGAAGGTCAGGCGGCGCCAGATTCGATGGAGTCGACGCAATGGACTGCGTCCAAATCGGCCGCTGTCTCCCCAGACTCGTTGTTCCTTGACCAGGGCGCGCGCTTGATGCGCTGTCGCCTCGAGAGTCATCCATTTGCCAGGGGCTTCCTCGCCGAAGGGACCACTCATTTCCACGTCAAATCGCGCATCCACGTAACGCCCCTCCAGTGGGGGATTGAGACAACGCCGTCGATGATGAATGATCTGGTTGACGATTTTGAATTGGGTGTAGCCGAGGTGTCGAAGGGTTTGCAACTGTTGCAGTGCCTCGTCTTCCGACTCCAAGCTCGCTTCGACGGAAAGGAATCTAGGGCGAACGGCGAAGAGGTTAAAGGCCTGGAGACAAAGGTTATCGCAACCTTCGATGTCGATCTTGGCGTAATAAGGAATGCCGGTCTCAGCCAAGACTCGTTCGAACCTCCATCCCTCAACCTCTATTCGCTCATTGGTGGTTCCCAAGCGCTCGTTGCGTGCCGCTAGGTCCGAGGAAATGGTGCCCCAATCCGATTTTTCACGGTTCCGAAAGAAGGCTACCGGGCCGTCCTTTTCGCAGATGGCGACATTGAAGATGCGCAGACGGCCCGCCTGAATTGCCGGCGCGAGGCGAGTGCTACCCTCTCGAGCCAACTCTGGATTCGCTTCCACGGAGGCCACACGAAATCCCTTAGCCAAGTAGAACTCCGTGTCTTTGGCGACATGCATGCCGACGTCGAGGATCAGGTCGTCCTGACGTTGTTGAAACTGGTTATTGGCCATCGGATGGAACAAACGGTTGAACTCGAGTCACCGCGCTCCTGAAGTCTCGCTCAGCGGTTCTTGGACGGACGCCTGCAACAAGACGGGGCGCATAGGACTCATCCAAAACGCGAACCCCTTCAGGCGCAACCGATATTCAGGCACCAATGATACCAAAAGATTCAACATCTGCTCGGCGTGCTCGACTTCGTGATAGGTCGTCACCGCGATTTGTGGGCGATACTTGCGGATGACCTGTGCGGCGCCTTGTAACACGGATAGATCGGCCCCTTCCACATCGATCTTGATTAGATCATACGGATGCAACTCGAATCGGTTACGGAGACAATATTCATCGAGTGTGGTAACAGGCACCTCGATAGAGTCACTGCGAGAAGGAGTTTGAACCAAGGAATTACCGTCAGAAACCGAGGCCGTTGTGAAGTGGGCCGTGCCGGTTTGAGCCCCGACCGCCATCGGCTCGATCTGAAGCCGATCACGAACTCCGGTTTCCTCTGCGGCACGGCTGAGGAGCGATCGCATTCGGGGAAACGGTTCGAACGCTATCACGCGCCTCGCCAGTTGGTTCTTCAGGACGCGAAAAGCAAACAGACCTTCGCAAGAGCCAATATCCAACACGAGGCTCTCGGCCGTCAGACAAATTGGCGGCGTATTATAATAGTGCGGGTTCGAGGTTTCGAGTTCCTGTTCGATGGCAAACCACAGATTGTTGTCGGGTGGCTGGGGCCAGTAGAAATGCAGGCCCAACTCAGGAACCTCGACTTTCCATAGGCTCGCCTCGAGCTGCTGAATCCGAGTGCGCTCTGCCAATTGCCGTCCGGCGAATCGGTGATGGAACCGCTGCGGCAAAACCACACGATTGAACTGCATCGCGGCGTCCGTGATGGTAAAGGCACCGGGAAACTTCCGGAACCTACGCAGCATTTCCAGCGATTGGATCAGATTCCCAAGGAGATTTCGCTTCATGGGAGGCGTTGTTCCAACCGTCGAGTTGCGGACATGGTTAGGGACTTGAACATGGACTTCGGAGGGAAGCGATGCTTCGGGATCCGGTAACGGTCAGACACTAGTGAGCACGAACCAGGAGCAAAAGCGAAAGTCCACCGGGAATCGGGAATACCGAAATGTGGCAAGAACCGACGACGTTCAGAACCCGAAAGAGAATACCCGGCGGCCTGTGGCAGGCCGCCGGGCCAGTTTTCAGAAGCACCGTTTCAGGCCTGTTCGCCTGCAACGTTTGGGGACCTTGTAGGACTGGTGCGAATGCGATGAGGGCATTCGCGGCAGGGGAGCACCAAAGACTGGTTTAGAGTTTTCAGTGTTAATTCCACAACCATGCGTCAAGCAGATTGCTTGCCAAGTCATTATGGAGAGTCGAATCCAATACGAACCCAGGGGGTGTGACTCGCTTTTGGCGTATGATCCCGTCTCGTGGGGCGGGCGGTAGCATCTGCCAACCGCTCCCAAGTCCCAGCTCAAATACGGGCTCAATCGATTCCTGATCACTCAGAAGGCTCTTTTGTCAACTCAATGGTCGTGCCGGTACGGAGCCTGCCAGAGAACTAGCGGGGATCAAACCATCGGAGTTCGAGTCAGTTCGCCAATTGAACCATGCGTTCGCGCAATTGTTCGGTCCATCGGGTCACGTAGCTCATGGAACGATACAACTGTTCCAATCGCTCCAGCGGCAGTGCCGTTTGCCTGGCGTCACTACCGACGGCAGGTGCTGTTACCCAAATTGGGTTCAACGCTTGCAGTTCAACGAAAATCTCGGCCTGTTTCGCGAATACCTTCTTTTGAAGTGTATCGAGGCGGTCTGTCCAATGGAGCGACAGCTGGAGTTGCTTGAGTTTCAGCATGGGAGAGGGTGCTTCCACACGATTTTTCAGGAACTCGTCCGTTTCGCGACAGGCCTGACCGATTTCCACGAAGAGGTCCATTGTTCCAGGCGGAATTCGTTGGACGTCCCTCGGCTTGGTGCCGGATTCCAACTCCAGCAAGTGCAAAAGTCGGTCGCGCGGTTCCTTCAGGGCATTGAACGCGGCACTCAGTTCGGCAAAGCGATGGGTGACTGCGAGTCGATCGCTGTCGGACGCCCCATGGAAGCGATCCGGATGAAGTGGGGCCGAAAATTCCAAGAAACGCGACTTTAAGGTGTCGGGATCCAGCCAAGGCCGACGGGATTCCCCGAGCAACACAAACGCATCCGTCATTTCAGGTTCAGGTTGGAACGAAAATTAGGCGCTGAAACTCTCACCGCAGGAACAACTAGTCGCTGCATTGGGGTTTTTAACCTTAAACCCACCATCGGTCAGGGCATCCAGGTAATCGAGCTCTGAACCGGTGACATAAAGCGCGCTCTTGGGATCGACAACCACCCGAACGCCAGCGCTTTCGACGAGAATATCGCGGTTCTGTGGCTGATCCTGAAGATCCATCTTGTATTGGAGGCCCGAGCACCCGCCGCCGACCACGGCCACACGCAAGACGCCCATGGGCCGCCCTTGTTTGGTGAGTAAGGACGAAACTTTGCGCCCGGCGTTGTCTGTCAGTTTGATCAACCGCTCGTCGCCAACACGGTATCCCGGCTGAGTGCCGGCCGCTGAACCACCGATCTTGCCCGCGATCATGATCCCCCAAGCTAGGAGCTATGGCGCCGGAAGCAAGAGTGGGCCGACAGAGTGGGCCGATCGGAGGCGAGTGGGGTGCTGGCGGACGCGCCTTTTGAGGGGGGCGGGGGCCGTCTTGGTACGAACCTAACCTAAGGAATTCAGGTTTTAGCTTCCGATTCTGACCTTCTCGTTGGAACCTTGGGGCTGGTTCATGATGAAAATCCGGAAAGCTGTCATCACCGCCGCGGGAAAGTCCCAACGAACGCTGCCGCTCCAAACTTTGGTGGATCGCGATGGCACGCCTAAAACGGCGCTGGCAATCATTGTGGAAGAGGCCTTGGCCGCCGGGATTGAAGAGATCGGGATTGTGGTTCATCCAGGGGATGCGCCGGCTTTTGCCATGGCGGCGGCCGCGCATGCATCGCGGATTGAGTTTATTGAGCAACATGAACCCCTCGGGTACGGACATGCGGTGGCGTGTGCCTCCGAATTTGCGGGTGATGCGCCGATTTTGCTTCTGGTGGGTGATCATGTCTACGTGAGCACTGAATCCAAAGGTTGTGCCCGCCAACTCGTGGAGATCGCCGCCGCGGAAGCCTGTGCCGTTTCAGCAGTCCAACCCACGCATGAGAGCAAGCTCCCGTTTTTTGGGGCTGTTGGAGGACGCCGAGTCCCGGCTCGGGTCGGACTTTACGAAATCAGTGACGTTCTGGAGAAACCCACTCCGACAGTTGCCGAACAAAGTCTGATCGTTCCTGGATTGAGGACCGCCCATTATCTGTGCTTTTTCGGCATGCACGTCCTCACGCCGATGGTGATGGAGTTGCTGAAGGATTTGATGCAATCCCATCCTACCCGTGTCGTGCACTTGTCTTCCTCGCTGGCTGAACTGGCTAGAAATGAACGATACCTCGCCGCCGAACTGAAGGGGCGTCGACATGATATCGGTGCCAAATATGGGCTGCTGACTGCCCAATTGGCGTTGGGTTTGGCGGGCCGGGACCGCGAAGAGATCCTATCGACACTGGTCGAGCTGCTTGCGGCGACTCGGTGAAGGCTCCAGCGTTGCCCCCGAGAGCGTTTGGACTTGGGCAAGTCGGTTGAGCCTCAACCGTGAACTAACCTCCCACGAGTGGGCCTTGGACTGGGGTGCGTATGCCGAGTCTAACAAACCCTCGATCCTCCGTGGCACTCGATTCGCACGCCCGGGGTGTATCCAGTGTGACCAAAACGAAGTGGTGACGAATTCCAGTGCCGATGGCACATTGCTGGAGCCATGAACTTGAATTCAGCGGGACCAAGAACATGCCTAGGAATCAGCCGCCGTTCATTCCTGGCGGACACTGGCATGGGGTTCACGGGACTCGCTTTGGGAGCCATGCTTTTTCGCGATGGGGTTGGGGTCAGGGCTGAGGACACCTCGGGTTTGGCATCCATTCCCGGAGTCTTGCCGAATAATACTCCTCGTGCGCGTTCGGTCATCTGGATCTTTCTTTGTGGCGGCGTGAGCCATCTCGAAAGCTTCGACGTCAAACCCGAGTTGAATCGTTACGCGGGTAAGTCCATCGCTGAAACGCCGCACGCTGGCGTGTTGGCCACGGAGAACAAGGATGTCATCGGGGGCAATCCCGCCCATGGAAATCGCAAAGTGATTCTGCCGCTTCAGACTGGTTTTAAGACCTATGGTCAATCCGGGCTGGTGGCTGGGGATTGGTTTCAGCACATCGGGGCGTGCGCGGATGACCTTGCCGTGGTGCGGTCACTCTGGACTGTTCATAATGATCATGGCGCCCAGCTGACCTGGCAAACGGGGCGCCATCCGAGAGAGTTGGAACATCCAACAGTGGGCGCTTGGGCCTGCTATGGGTTGGGTTCTTTTAATGAAAATCTCCCGGAGTATGTCGTGCTGGGTGTGCCGACCGGCGACTGTTGCGGGGGGACATTCACCTATGGTGCTTCGTATTTGGGGCCGGAACATGGCGGTGTGCGCCTGAGTACTGACCCTAAGAACCCATTGCCGTTCATTCGTCCCCCAGAAGGAACCCTGACCCAGGAAGAACAATCCGCCAACCTCAGCTTGCTGGGACGTCTCAATCGACTGTCTGGCATCGACTATCCAGACGACCAAAACCTACGGGCACGTATCAAGTCTTACGAGCTGGCGTTTCAGATGCAATCCAGTGTCCCAGAAACGCTCGAGCTGGAACGTGAACCGCAGCACATCCGAGAACTTTACGGACTGAACCAAGATCAAACGCGCACTTTTGGTCAACAATGCTTGGTCGCTCGCCGGCTCGTGGAACGTGGTGTTCGGTTCGTTCAGTTATTTCATGGCGGCGGTGGCGGCGGCGCATGGGACGCCCATAGCGAGATCAAGAGCAACCATACCAGCCTCGCGGCGCAGGTCGACAAACCTGTGGCCGGACTCCTTATCGACCTCAAGCAGCGAGGGCTGCTCGACGATACGCTGGTGGTCTTTGGCACAGAATTCGGTCGCTCGCCAGGAGCCCAGGAATCTGGTCGCGATCACCATCCTCAAGGCTTCTGTGCGTGGTTAGCCGGAGGTGGCGTCCGAGGCGGTGCCCAACATGGACGCACCGATGAACTTGGGTTCCACGCCGTCGAAGACCGCCACTACGTCACGGACATCCACGCGACCGTGTTGCATCAATTAGGGTTGGATTCTCGTCGGTTGGAGGTTCCCGGCCGCAAGCGACTCGATCTCGACCACGGTTCCCCGATCCGTGCGATCCTCTAAGTGAGACGCTGGGGCTGGCATTGGGGCGTGCCTAGGTTTGTTCTCCAGGCAGGTGGCTGCGATTCAGGCTAGACAACTGAAGGCCAACTGGTTTAGTGCTTAGGCGAAGTTCCACCAAACTGTTATCGGGGCTGAATCGTCTGCCCAGGATCGCCTGAGTTACCGACCTCTGCCTCCACGTTGCGTTCTTCACTTAAAGCTATGAACACCCGGTGCGATCCACACGTCTCGTTCGATTCCCGACACACCGTTCGTACCGGCCAGAGCGGCTTCACTCTCATCGAACTCCTGGTGGTCATCGCGATCATCGCGATCCTTGCTGGAATGATGCTTCCCGCATTGGCTGGGGCGAAGGAACGTGGCAAGCGTGCCAATTGCATCAGCAATTTGCGGCAACTGGGCGTGGCAACACATGTGTATGCTCTGGATTTCAATGATCGAGTCTTCGACGGCGTTCGAGATGGCGGGGATTCGTTCCTCCTCAGCATTGCCACCGTCATGTACACCACCATCAGCAATCAATTTGGAGACAAGGTGTTTGATTGTCCCAATGTGTATCCTTTGTCGCTGCCTGGCATCACCGACAGCAAAAAGGGGCGATATCAAACCGGAACCGGTTATTACATTGGATACCACTATCATGCTGGGCGGGTGATGCCGGTAGGAGCCGGTTGGACCTCGGCAAAGAAACTCACGGATCAACCGGTGCCGTTGGCCAGCAACACGAATGCCGTGAACGAGCCCCTGCTGCTCTTCTCCGACATGAACAGTTGGGCGGCGAATGGAGTCGGCGGCTACAATTGGGCGACGGCCCCCCACGGCAAGACCGGCCCCATCCGTTTGAACGGCGCGGTCTACATGTATCCCCTCAAGAATCCCACGACCGCTCGTCAAGCAGGTGGTGTTGGCGGGCACGTCGGAACGTTGGATGGCGCCGTGCAATGGAAACCGATGGTCCGCATGCGCGACATTTACTGGACCTACACTGGAGACGGTGGACACCGGGGTTCCTGGTAGACCCTTTGGCACTTGTGTGGCGAAACCAGGTGCTTCCCTAAGTCATCCCAACGGCATATGCTGGCGCCGATGGGTCCGATCAAACCAACCGGTAGAAATGGGTGGATCCTGGCGTCTATGGTGGGCTTGGCCGCGTGGGTATTGTTTCGGGCACACGGCGCCTCCTCGGACCTGGACTTGGACTATCGACAGGAGGTCAAGCCCGTCTTGAAGGCCCGCTGTTTCGCGTGTCATGGCGCGTTGAAGCAAAAGTCGGAACTGCGGCTGGACACAGCGGCCGCGATTCATCGGGGGAGCAAGAATGGCCCCGTGATTCTGACGAACGCTGTCGAGACCAGTGTTCTATTGAAGCGTCTGGTGACCGGGGACAAGGAGGAGCGCATGCCACCGGAAGGTGAGCCATTGACGGCGTTAGAGATCGAGGCGGTTCGACGTTGGATTGCCTCAGGAGCCCCAACCCCTCCAGGCGAATTGCAGGAGCCGGACCCCCGTCGGCACTGGGCCTTTCAACAACCGGTCCGGCCTGAGATCCCGGAAGTTTCGGTGCCTGGCTTTGAAATCCGGAACCCCATCGATGCGTTCTTGGCAGCCACGTGGCGTCAGCAAGGCATGGTGCCGGCGCCTCCCGCCGACCAGAGCCAGTGGCTTCGGCGGGTCCATGTCGATTTAATCGGATTGCCGCCGACCGTGGAGCAGCGTCGGCAATTTCTGGACGACAACCGCCCGGACGCCCGCGAGCGGGTGGTGGAGCAACTGCTGAATTCACCCAGACACGGTGAGCGATGGGCGCGTCATTGGATGGATGTTTGGCGCTACGCGGATTGGTTTGGGCGTCGACACGTGCCGGATGTGTGGAATTCCGCGCCCCAGATTTGGCGGTGGCGGGATTGGATCGTGCGTTCCTTGAACGACGACAAGGGCTACGATCGAATGATTCAGGAGATGTTGGCCGGTGATGAGTTGGCGCCAGAGAACCCGGAGATCACGGTGGCCACGGGGTTCCTGGTTCGGAATTGGTATGCGCTGAACCCGAACCAGTGGATGCGCGAGAACGTGGAACATACCGCCAAAGCATTCCTCGGACTCACCCTCAATTGCGCCCATTGCCACGATCATAAATACGACCCCATCACCCAGATGGATTACTTCCGTTTTCGCGCATTCTTCGAGCCACTGGGTCTACGTCAGGATTGGGTGGCAGGCGAATCGGATCCGGGTCCGTTTCAGAAGTACGATTACTCCAGCCTGCGGAAGGTGGTGAAACATGGCACGGTTCAAGTATTCGATGAAATGCCATCGGCCAAGACGTACATTTACGAGGGTGGCGACGAACGTGCATTCCTGCCCGGGAAACCGTCGGCAGATCCGGCCGTGCCGGCGTTCCTTTCCCACTCGGCCGTTCCCATCAAGCCGGTGTCGCTACCTACCGACGTGAGTTACCCCGGGCTCAAATCATTTATTCGCGAAGCACGGCTGCGTGACACCACCGCAACGATGGAGTCGGCAATCAGCGCCTTAGGGGAAGCAACTCGTCAACGCACCATGATTCTGGAGGAAACGGCGCGGGACTTGTCGAGCAAGGCCATGAGCAACTTAGCGCGGGCGGAAACCACATGGCTGCGAGCCTCCAATCGGGTGGCGCTCACCCGGGCTGAGTCGGAGTCAATCCAGGCCCGGCTCGACGCGGACCTGGCCGTGCACCGAGCGGGTGCCAAAGATACCAATGACGTCGTAAAACGTGCCTCTCAGGCAGAGCGAGCCGTGGCCGTTGTCAAAGTTCGGCAAAAGCTATCTGAGACTCGGGCATCCTTGAGTTTGTTGGAGCAGGAACAGGGCTTGGCAGCCGCCCGTCGAAGTTTGGCGGGTTTGGATGCGGCCAAGGAAACCAAGCAACAGGCGGAAAACGAGGCGCTGCGCAAGAAGCTGCTGGATCAGTTGGCTATGGAGGAAAAGGCCCTGCAGGCGGCCGAGGTAGCGCTCGGCACTAACTCCACACGATACACCGCTCTCAGCCCCATATATCCCTCGCAAAGCACCGGACGCCGCTTGTCGCTCGTTCGCTGGATGGCGCAGCGAGACAATCCCCTGGTGGCGCGGGTTGCGGTCAATCATGTGTGGAAGTGGCATTTCCACGAACCCTTGGTGAAATCGGTTTATGACTTCGGACGCAACGGGGCTCCGCCTTCCCATCCCGAATTGCTCGACTGGCTCGCCGTGGAGTTGATGGAGCATCAGTGGAGCTTGAAGCACCTCCATCGATTGATCACGTCCAGCAGTGCGTACGGCCTTGCCAGCATGCGGCGTCGAACATCGCCGGATCGTTTATCGATCTCCAATCAGCCGCCCGTGTTGTTATCGGATCCGGATCCGGATTCCGACCTCGAGAATCGATGGTTTTCGCGCATGAATGTGGGACGTTTGGAGTCGGAGATTGTCCGGGACGCGGTATTGTTCGTGGCTGGTTCGCTGGATCTCAAGGCGGGAGGGTATCCTCTGGAAAACACCGCCGCCGATACGCTTCCGCAACGGAGCCTGTATTTTGAATGTTTTCCGGAGGAAGGGGGTCACGATGCCTTTACGACGATGTTTGATCCGCCCGATCCGGGCGAGTGCTATCGGCGCACACGAACGATCATTCCGCAACAGGCGTTGGCGCTTTCGAACAGCCAGTTCTTGGAGACTCAAAGCACTCGATTGGCGGAACGTTTGTGGAACGGTGAGACCAATCAGGGTCAGTCCGTAGAGGCGTTTATTTCGGTGGTTTTTGAGCGGATTCTGAATCGGTCAGCCACGCCGGCTGAACTCCAACTCGGGTTTGACTATCTGGGAGGATCCGGTGGCGGAGCGTTGGCCAAACCGGAAGCCGCCAAGCGCCGGATTAGCTTTGTCCGGGCACTGTTTAATCATAACGATTTTGTGAGCGTGCGTTGAGGCTGGCAAGGTGAACCTCCGTGAGAATCATGGCTCCCCCGGGCTCACTTACACGCTGGGCAGTGTTGACCTACGGCATTCTGTTCGCTAGGCATCGAGTCCTGTGGCACTCGAAACAACGCTTATTCTTTTCAAACCCGACGCGGTCAGCAAAGGGCTCGTCGGCCAAGTTCTCGCGCGATTTGAAGGCGCCGGACTCAAGATCCGAGGCATCAAAATGCTTCAGTTTGGGGACGCCCTCCTTCGGGAGCACTATTCCCATATCGCCTCGAAACCGTTCTTCCCTGACGTCCAGAAGTTTATGCAGCAAACTCCGATCGTCGCCCTCGCTTTAGCCGGAGAAGACGCCGTGGCGCAGGTGCGCAGTTTGCTGGGTCCCACCGATTCGAAGAAGGCACCCAAAGGATCCATCCGCGGCGATCTTGGTATCGATGTGATGGTCAATGTCTGCCATGCATCGGATTCCACTGAGGCCGCCGCCGCCGAACTGAATCGGTTCTTCCGCGACGACGAACTCTTCTCACGTTGATGGCGGGAGACGTGGGTCAGGGTGCCCGCCGGCCAGTAGGCTGCCGTTCCAGTCCGATGCCGAAGATAACCTGACAAACCTCCTCGCCCGCCAACACGGAGCAAATCCATGACCTTGCGACGAACAGCCATCCGGTTGCTTCAGTGCGTGTTGGGATTTGCGGTGGTTGCGGGGTCGATCGCCGGTGGCTTGTGGATCTATTTTCATCCAGCGTTTCGATGGGAGGCGGGGATTGTGTACGGCGAGCGGCACGGCCGACCCCTGACCCTGGATGTGGTGTCACCTGAGAAGCCCAATGGACTCGGAGTGGTGCTTATGGTGAGTGGTGGGTGGAAATCCGGTACGAATTCGTTTCGAAGCTGGATGGTGGCGCCCCTGCTTCGGCGCGGGTACACGGTGTTCCCCGTGTATCATATCTCCCAGCCGACCTCGACGGTCATGGAGATCTACGACGATGTCTCCAAGGCGGTGCGCTTGGTACGACATCGGGCCAAGGAATTCGGGGTGGACCCCGATCGCCTGGGAGTGACCGGCGGCAGCGCTGGCGGACATTTGAGCCTGATGCTCGCGACGCGAGGCGGTCCAGGACCCGCAGATGCCAAGGATCCGGTGGAGCGCGAAAGCAGTGCCGTTCAGGCCGTCGCGATCTTCTATCCGGTCACGGATCTTCTAAATCCTGGGGAATCCACCGAGAACCTGCATGACGGAGGACCGCCTAAGAGTTTCGTGAAGGCGTTTGGGCCGCAAGCGACGAACTTGGCGGTCTGGAAGGTGATCGGCCGGGAACTGTCGCCGATTTACCATCTCCATTCCAATTCTCCACCCACCCTGATCTACCATGGTGATGCGGACACCTTGGTGACCTTGGATCAATCTCAGCGATATCAAGCGCGAGCTCGGGAGTTCGGACGAATCGTGGAACTGGTGGTTCACCCGGGCGGCGGTCACGGTTGGCTGTCCATGCTGTGGGACATCCATGCCTTTGCCGATTGGTTCGATCGATATCTCCAAACTTGAGAGCGTGCTGGGGAGATGTGGAAAGGTCCGATTCAAATTGCGTTCGTGAATCGCAAGATCGAGCTTCCTAAGCGATGGCACAGACGAGCATCCAATTTCGACCGCGTGGTACAGGCGGTGCGCCGGGAAGTGTGACGGGTGCACGCACTGAAGTTGTCATTGAGGGCATGACCTGTGGCAACTGCGCGCGGCATGCCACAGAGGCATTGCAGGGAGTGCCTGGGGTGGCGTTTGCTGTGGTAGATTTGGCGCAGGGACGTGCCACGGTTCGTTGGCATCCGAACGTCAATCTGGCACCGCAGAAATTGGTGGAAGCCGTGACGGGCGCGGGGTTTGTAGGGCGTCTCGTTAGCGCGGCAGCTATGGGGGTAACCGTTGCACCTTCAACGGCTTCAACCACGTCGACCAATCCCTGGAAACGTTCCCTGCAACTTGGAATTCCAGCCACCGCATTACTCCTCGGTGGAGATTGGTTGATGGGGTGGGGCATGCACCGCTGGTTTCATTGGGTTGGCTTTTGGGTGGCGCTGCCGGTTCAGATTCTGGCGGGTGCGGGCTTTTATCAAGGTGCTTGGCGTCAGTTAAAGGCCCGGTCGGCCAACATGGATACTCTCGTGTCGTTGGGTTCAACAGCGGCCTTTGGATTTAGTGTCTGGGCTTTGTTAACTCGCGCGGTTCCGCACCTTTTTTTCGCGGAATCGGTGACCATTCTCACGCTCATCAGCTTGGGGCATCGGTTGGAATCGGGGATGAGCACCAAGGCTGGGGAAGCTTTGCGCGTACTGCTGGAACTGTCCCCACCCAAAGCCCGAAAGCTCTCCCCCAAGCCGGGCTCACAAGCTTCGGTCGATTCTGTGGACCTCTGGACAGAGTCTGAAGTCCCGGTGGCAACTTTGGTTGTCGGAGATCGGATCGTGATTAAGCCAGGGGATCGAGTGCCAGTCGACGCCGAAGTGGTCGAGGGCCGGTCGAGTTTGGACGAATCAATGCTCACGGGAGAATCCATGCCTGTTGAAAAAGCCTTGGGGAGTTCGGTACTCGCGGGAACTTCCAATCAATCGGGTCGTTTGGTGGCTCGGGTCATGGCCACCGGTGAAGCGACCGCGTTGGCGGGCATTGTCGCCGCAGTGCAGCGTGCCCAATCGAGTCGGGCACACATCCAACGGCTCGCCGATCAAGTCAGTTCGGTCTTTGTCCCAGTGGTAATTGCCATTGCGGTACTGGCCGGATCCCTGTGGCTGTTTATACCAGAATCGACGCGGGCCTGGCACCAGACATGGAGCGGATGGTTTTGGCACACACAGATTCCGGAATCCAATGTGGCGGCGGCTTTTTATGTGGTCTGCTCGGTACTGATCGTGGCCTGCCCCTGCGCCATGGGAATCGCCACCCCCGTGGCCCTGATGGCCGGAGTGAATGCCGCGGCACGCCGGGGCATTTTGATTCGAGATGCCCAGGCGCTTGAGAAGTCAGGGACGGTGACGGCAATTGTCTTCGACAAGACGGGGACGCTCACCGAAGGCGCGCCAAAGGTGACCCAGGTGCACTTGTTTGGCGGATCTATCGAGCGAGCGGATGCGCTTCGATTGGCGGCATCGATGGCGCGTTCGTCGCAGCATCCCCTCAGCCAAGCGATTGCCAAATTGGATCCATCCACACTCCCGCTCGCCGATGTCGAAGAGGTGCGAGGCTCGGGCATCCAAGCCAGGCATTCGGTCTCAGGACCGAATGGGACGCCGGTTCGGGTGAGACTGGGATCGTTGGCCTGGCTGGCAGGTGACGGCGTGGACTTGACCCCTGGTAGCGCTGCTGCCGAAATGGAATTTCAATCCGGAGGTTCCGTAATCGGTTTATCTGTGGGTCACCAACTTATCGCACTGCTGACGGTTCGCGACACACTCAAACCGCAGGCGGTGGCATTGATTGCCGAGCTGCGCGCCCGTCCCTTCGAGCACCGCGCCTATCTGTTGTCGGGAGATCATCCACGTGCGGTGGAATTTGTCGCCCGGGAGTTGGGAGTGGACGGGTCGTTTGCGGAGGTTCGACCTGAAGAAAAGGCAGCGAAGATTCGGGAACTGCAGTCGCGAGGATTGAAAGTCGCATTTGTGGGCGATGGCATCAATGATGCACCGGCGTTGGCGCAGGCCGACTTAGGCATTGCCGTGGCACGGGCCAGTGATGCGGCCCGTGAAGCTGCCGACATCGTCTTATTACGTTCGGATCTGACCGGGGTCCGGGATGCGTTGATGCTGTCGAGGGCGACCTTGAGGACGATTCGTCAGAATCTGTTTTGGGCGTTTTTTTACAATGCCGCGGCGGTTCCGTTGGCCGCCCTGGGTTTGCTGAGTCCGGTAGTTTGTGCACTGTCCATGGGCCTATCCGATGTGATTGTGATTGGCAATGCGTTGAGACTTTCGCGGAAAAAAGTTTGAGGACAGGATGTGATTTTGGTGTATACGTAGTCCTGTGAACACAATGCGCACACTTCGATCGATCCTTGTGGGTGGTATGGTTGGTGTTTCCTCCCTCGTCCTTTGGACTGGATGTTCTGAACAGAACTCATCGTCGTCGCCTGCCGCCGGTGCCGATGCGACGGCCAAGGCTTATACCTTGGACACCTGCATGGTGAGTGATGAAAAGCTCGGGTCCATGGGTGACCCGGTCATTAAGGTCTACGCGGGCCAGCAAGTGAAGTTCTGCTGCAACTCTTGTGTGAAGGATTTTGAAAAAGACCAGGCCAAGTTTCTGGCGAAGATCACTGCGGCGACTGCGGCAAAGAAATAGTTCCAACCCATTTCAATCCTTAGCTTTAAAATTTCATTCTCAACAGTTAATACTATGAAGTCAGTTCGTTCTCTGTTCGCCCTGGGTGCCTTGGCTGTTGTCTTTGCCGGATGCCAATCGCAATCGCACACCGCCACCGCTGGCGCCAAGCCCTATAAACTCAAGACTTGCATCGTCAGCGATGAGGAATTGGGTAGTATGGGAGATCCCATCGTCAAGGTGGTGAACGGGCAGGAAGTGAAGTTTTGCTGTAAGTCGTGTATCGGAGATTTCGACAAGAATCCTCAGAAGTACCTGTCGAAGGTCAAATAATTGGGTCTTGAACAGATATCCCTTTGAGGGTGTCGAATTGGAGACATTATGAAACGAACCAGCGCCATCACCTTGAGCTTTTGGCTCCTTGTGGCGCAGCTCGTTTGTCTTGGCCAGCCGTTCTATGCAGCGGGCGCTGGCCGGGCTCCAAAGTGTTGTTCCAGAGCTACGCCCGCCGTTAAACTGGCTGACCAGGTTGGGTTTCCTGTATTGGCAGCCATTCCTAGGTGTTGCCATCGCGAGTGTTGCGCACGGAAGTCGGAGCCGATTTCTCAAACCGCATCACTGTTTCCGATCCCTCCCGAAACCTTGCGATTTCTTCCCAATGTGGCGTTGCTCAATTTGGCTTGGGCATTGCCGTCGCCTCCGGTTTCTTTGGCTTCTGCTGTCCCTTCCTCTGCCAGTTCCCCAAGGCAACCTTCCGTGCCTGTTTTCACTCGGCACTGTGCTTGGTTGATTTGAGTTTCCGACCCCACTGACCGTCGGTCGCCTAGTTCCTGGGCGCCCTCCGACTATTCCCTCTTGTCAGTCCGGCGTATTTCCTCGGTTTTTTCGATGGTGAAACGCCTACCGGAATTCAAACGGACACGTTCACAACGGAACGATCCGCCTTCAATGCGGCCCATAGTCATGGGCCTCGGCTCACTATAGGCCATTAAATACCCAAGTTGAGACAATGTCCGCTGTGTCTGGCCGTTGTCGACCTGGACAGGCTTGTGGTGTGTTAAGAAACGAATCGAAACCGAAGCAACGAAGAACTCAAAAGAACTGCAGAACAGAACGACAGAACGACAGAACAACAAACAAAAACCTAAATCATTATGAAAACATATATCAAATCGAGTCTGCTGGGATTGGCCTTGGGTGCGGCATGGATTGTCGCCGGGTGTGCGGCCCACGGTCATAAAGGTCACGACCATGGAACCGCAATGTGCTGCGCCCATGGAAAATGCTGTAAGAGCGAGACGTGCTGTGATGGCAGTGCGACGTGTTGCAAAACGGCACAAAGCTGCTGCGCCAAGGCGGATAGTGCTTGCTGCAAGAAATCGTAATGGCCTCGAGCTATGGCACTCTCGGTCGCGGGATTGGTTTGGCCGAGTCCCGCGATTTCGAACGGCGACGGAAGCTAACATGGCGAGCCCAGGTGAGAATACACCAGTCAAGACCCCCTTTGTTGACGAGTGGGACTCGTTGTGTTTTGAGCCGAAGCGATAGATTTGGAGCACTGCCTCACTTCGGACGCGTTGAAGCGACCTGCCATGGTTCAAAAGGCTGCATCGTCGTTCTGCTGGCGTTCATGGTAGGCGCCGTTTGGATGCGAGCAGCCGGGACTGGGCAGAGTGATGAGACAGGCATGGCTTCGGTTCCCTTGACGATCGGGCTCATCGAGCAATTAAGCGATGAGATGCGAACGAATCATCCCGCATTAAAAGCGGCGCGTGGGAGGGCGACGGCGGCCATGTTCCAGGCGGAAGGTATCCGCAAATGGCAGGATCCGGGGTTCAAGCTCGGCGGCGCCGTCAACAGCGGTCGGGGTCCGGACGCGCGCGAGGAAGGGGACTTGATTTATGGCGTGGAGCAAACGCTGCCGTTGTTCGGAAAGTTGGAGGCCGTGCGTGCTGTCGCTGCTGCGGACGCGGCTACCGAGTCGGAGCGGGGCGAATTGCTGTTACAGTTGCAACGCCGCGATTTGTCCAAGGTGTTGTTTGAATTGGCACTGGCGGATCGCGCGATTGTGTTGGGCCGCGAGGATTTGAAATGGTTGGAAACAACTCTCGAGATTGCCAATGCCCGCCTTCAGGCAGGAACGGCGACTCAATTGGATTTCATTCGGCTGCAGAACGAGCGCGCCCGACGAACCAACCAGTTGGCTACTGAGATTAGCCGCCGCGCTGAGTCGTTGGTTACCTTGAATCGGTTGCTGGCACGTCCACCGCTGACAGCGTTTTCCATCCTGACCCTCCCCGATATTGCGCCGGCACTGGCATTCACTCCCACATTGATCCGGTACGCCACCAACTCGGAACCGCGGTTGTTGGTGGCATCCAGAGAGGTAACGGCTGCAGAAGCCCGCATACGAGCGACCCGGAAGTCGAAAATTCCCGATATGACGGTTGCTGTTCAAGGACAGCAATTCCATGGGGATGGAGGGTTTCGCCAAGGCATGGTCACCGTAGGATTCAATCTACCGTGGCTCAACGCCGGGCGTTACCGCAAAGATCTCGCTCGGGATCAGCACCGCCATAAATCGGCGCTGCAAGACAGGGAAAGCCTGGCACTGGAGGTGGTGAACGAGATTCACCATCGAATCACATCGATTGATGCGGCGCGCCGCGAGGGCTTGCTTTATCGCGACGACATTCTCCCCAGAAGCGAACGAGCACTGGCTGTCGCCATGGCGGGTTGGACCGGGTCTTCCATGGAAGTCCGGGATGTCCTGGAGACACGCCGGATGTTGGTGGAGGCAAAGTCCATGATCGCTCGGGCCGTTGCCATGCAATGGATTGAAATGAGCGACCTCGTTTTGTGTTGCGGACTGAGTGATTTGGAAATGCTTTTGGAACTTGGCGCCCCGGAAACTCCAGCAATAACACCATGAACACGAAATCAATTGTTGCCGTTTTCCTCGCGGTTCTAGGAGGTGTTGCGGTCGGCTGGTTTGGACGCAGCAAGATGCAACCGGAAACTACGTCGACTTCCGAGGGGTCCTCTCTGACTGCGAGTCGTCGGGTTGCATTTTATCAATCGTCCATGCATCCATGGATTAAGTCGGAAAAACCCGGCCGCTGCACGATTTGCGGAATGGAATTGGTGCCGGTTTACGAGGGGGAAACCGGAGTGGCTTCGGATTCGAATCTGATCACCTTAAGTTCGAATTCCATCTCGGTGGTGGGTGTGCGCACGTCACCTGTGTTGCGCGGTGGGCTGCTGCGGTCCTTGCGATTTGCCGGAGTGATTGATGATGACGATTCGCGGCATCGCATCTTGAGTGCCTACGTTGATGGCCGTCTGGACGAGTTGCACGTGAACTTCACTGGGGCCGAAGTTGCAGCAGGCCAGCCGCTGGCCAAATTCTATTCACCCATGCTCCTGACGGCAGTGCGGGAGTATTTGGCGTTGTCAGCAACAGGCGGGGATGCGCTGGCGGGCCAGGCTGCTGCCCAAAGACTGAGGCAGTTTGGTTTGATGGAATCTCAAATCCAAGCTCTGCCAAAAGCGTTTGGATCTACCAACATCCACGTGGAAATTCTTGCGCCGATTGCCGGAACGGTAGTCAAGCGACAAGTTTACGCCGGTCAATTTGTGAAGGAGGGGGAACCGCTCTTTGAAATCGCCGACTTCAACACCATGTGGTTCAAGTTTGATGCGTACGAACGCGATCTGTCCTGGATCCAACCAGGCATGCCATTGGAGATTCGAACACCGTCGGTACCAGGACGTGTGTTTTCGTCCCAAATACATTTCATCGATCCCAATCTCGATCCGGGCTCGCGCAGTGCCAAGGTGCGCGTTGAATTGCCCAACCCTGTGATAAACCTTGGAGCATCACACCGGCGGCAATTCTTGCATCGAACTTATGCCGAGGCCCAGGTTGCAGTGACAATACCCGATGTCCTTCTGATCTCGCGTCAGGCCGTGTTGAATCCCGATGGACACCCCGTCGTGTTCGTCGATCGCGGGGCTGGGGCTTATGAACGACGCACCATCGTGGTGGGTCGCGCGGGCGACGTCGCTTGGGAAGTGTTGGGGGGTGTCTCTGAAGGTGACTTGGTGGTGTCGCACGGCAATCTGTTGATGGATTCCCAAGCTCAATTGGCTCGAGCAGCATCGGGCGATTTGGGGATGGAAACGGTGGTGTCACAACCGCCTTCGGCTGCGACGGCGACGGCAGACCTTGCCCCTCTCGGACGGTTTCTAGTTGCGGTGGACTCGTTGCGTCTGGCGTTGGCCTCCGATGACTTGCAGGGTTTTGTGACGAAACGCATCCAACTGACTCAAGCGATCCCCACGTTCACCTCGGATGCGGATCGAGCTCCCTGGGGAAACGTGTTGTCACAGTTGGAAGACTTTATCGCATTGCCCCAACCCACGGATCTGTTGGTCGCCCGGCAACAGTTTTTCGGATTGAGTGCCGTCATACTGGAAGCTGTCGCGCAGGCTCGAAAGCAGGATTCGGCGTTGGCACGTATCAGGATCTTCGAATGCCCGATGACCGATGGTGCGTTTCCAGGTGCCCCTAAGAAAGCCAAATGGTTTCAATGGAGCGGTCCGTTGCGGAATCCCTGGTTCGGCGAGCGCATGGCGACCTGTGGCGCCGAGGTCAAACTCTGAGATGTCCCGGCAAAAACTCCCATGATTCATCGCATCATAGAGTGGTCATTGCGGAACCGGTTCTTTGTCCTCTGCGGGACGCTCTTTCTCGTGGCTTTCGGGATTAGGGCGCTGCGGTCGACACCCGTGGACGCCATTCCCGATCTAAGTGAGAACCAAGTTTTGGTTTATGCAGACTGGTCTGGCCGAAGCCCTCAGGAAGTCGAAGATCAGGTTACCTATCCACTGAGTGTGAACCTCCAAGGACTGGCTGGCGTTCGGGCGGTGCGGGCCAATTCCATGTTTGGCTTCTCTCTTGTGACGATCATTTTCGAAGATCGTCTGGATAACTATTTTGCACGGCAGCGGGTTAGCGAGCGCCTGAGTCTCATCGCTCCACAAATGCCGCTGGGTGTGGTGCCGCAGCTCGGCCCAGATGCAACGGGATTAGGTTGGGTTTACCAATACTATCTGCACGTTGAACCGGGTGCCCTGGGAGGCGGATCCAACACCCCTCCCAACGGATACAGTCTGGGTCAATTGCGGTCTCTTCAGGACTTTTTCGTACGCCAACAGTTGGTCGCGGTTTCGGGGGTGGCTGAGGTAGCCAGCGTGGGTGGTTTCGTTCAGCAATATCAGATCGAGGTGGATCCCACCCGATTGCGCACAGCCGGCGTCCTGCTCTCGGAGGTCCTGGATGCCGTGGGCCGCGAGAATCGCAATGTCGGCGGCAAGGTCATCGAAGAGAACGGTTTGGAATTCGTGGTTCGTGGCATCGCCTTGATCCGCGATGCCTCGGATCTCGAAAATATCGTGCTCGCCGAACGGAATGGCACGCCGGTGCATTTGCGCGACGTGGCTTCGGTTGAAATTGGTGGTGATTTTAGACGGGGCGCTTTGGATGTCGACGGACATGAAGTGGTGGGGGGCATTGTCGTGATGCGCACCGGCGAAAATGCCATGCGAGTAATTCAAGCCGTCAAGGAGCGGATACAGCAGATTCAGCATTCGTTGCCCCCCGGTGTTTCCGTGCGCCCGTTTTATGATCGTAGCGAATTGATTCAGCGGACCATCGATACCTTGCGACACGCCTTGGTGGAAGAAATGCTCCTCGTCACGCTGGCGCATATCCTCTTCTTGTTTCACTTCCGAAGCATTTTGATCGTCACTATCCCGCTCCCGGTCAGCATTCTCATCGCGTTTGTCCTCATGGAGGGTTTTGGAGTCTCCTCGAACATCATGTCGCTGGCCGGAATTGCTATCGCTATCGGCGTGCTCGTGGACGCAGGTATTGTGATGACGGAGAATGTCATCCGGCACTGCGAACGGGCGGAGGAAGAAAAGGCAGCTCGATTATCGTTGGAAGGTGTGAGCGTGGGGAAGGGCGGCGTGCGATTGACGATCCAGGAGACCTTGGAAGTGACGCGAGTGGCAGCACGCCAAGTGGGGCGGCCCATTTTTTTTGCCATGGGAATCATCATTCTGGCATTCGTGCCGGTGTTCGCGCTGACAGGACAGGAGGGCAAGTTGTTTCATCCTCTGGCGTTCACCAAGACGTTCGGGATGGTCGGGTCGACGATACTCGCAGTGACCTTGGTGCCGGTATTGTGCGTGGCTCTGGTTCGCGGGCCGTTTCATCGGGAGGATCAGAATTGGCTGATGCGCTTTCTACTGGCGATATATGATCCGGTATTGAATTGGGCATTGCGCTGGCGCAAGACCGTCTTGCTTCTGGCGACAATCTTGCTGGTGATGGCGGTAGTGGTCGCCGTGGGCGTGCCGGCCACAGTGTTGAAGGCAGTTTCGCAAAGAGCTCCTCGGCTAGCGGCGCATTTGCCCCAAGGGTTCGGGCGTCAATTCATGCCTCCATTGGATGAAGGCTCACTTTTGTTCATGCCGGTCTTGCTTCCCCAGACTTCGATTAGCGAGGTGAAACGGATCCTTTCCTGGCAGGACATGGTGCTCAAAGCCACACCGGAGGTCGCCAGCGTGGGTGGAAAATTGGGGCGCGCCGAAAGTGCCACAGACCCTGCCCCGGTGGAGATGATCGAAACCACAATTGTGCTGAAGCCGGAATGGATTTCGACGAACCGGACGGTCCTCGGTTTCGTCAAATGGCCCACTGTCGTACGCAATCCGGCATGGCGTCCGAACATGACCATTCAGACGTTACGACAGGAACTAATGGACAAGATGACCCAGGTGCCCGGCTACGTGCCGGGGTTCTTGCAGCCGATCGAGAATCGAATCCTGATGTTAAGCACCGGGATTCGGGCTCAAGTGGGCGTGAAGTTGATGGGTGACAACCTCGAAGTGCTCAATCGCAAGGCAATCGAAATTGCCCGGATCGTTGAGTCCGTCCCGGGAGCCATGGGCGTCTCTCCGTCGCGCACATTAGGTAAACCCTATTTGGAGATCCAGGTCGACCGTGTGGCTGCGGCGCGATTTGGTCTGGGGGCGGCGCAGATCTTGGAGGCGATTGAGGTCGGGGTTGGGGGCACGATAGTTTCGACCGCCATCGACGGGCGTCAACGCATTCCAATCCAGGTGCGTTTGCATCGATCGGCGCGTGAGGATATCGAGAAATTGGGCGAATTGTTGGTGCGATCCCCGGGCGGAACAGTGGTTCCACTCGGACAGGTTGCCACTATACGGCGCACTTTGGGACCGAGCGAGATCAACAGCGAAAACGGACGCCTGCGCACTTTTGTTCAGGCCAACGTTCAAGGACGCGACCTCGGTTCCTTTGTCGCCGAAATCAAATCCCGGATGGATCGCGATGTCGTGCCGCATCTGCCACCAGGTGTGACGATTGAGTACAGCGGTGACTATGAGAACCTGCTCCGCGCGGGGCGTACACTGTTGCTGATTGTACCGGCGGTCCTATTGATCATCTTCCTGCTCCTGTACGGCATTTATCGAAGTGCGACGGAAGCGGCCCACGTCATTTTGGCTGTCCCGTTCGCGCTCACGGGTGGCGTGTTCTTGCAGGCTTTTTTGGGCTACGACTTTAGTGTGGCGGTCTGGGTTGGCTATATCGCCCTTTTTGGTACCGCCATTCAAACTGGCGTCGTGATGGTGGTGTATCTGGAGGAAACTCTCGAAAAGCGACGGCGTGATTGCCTGGATGCTGGACGCGAGTTCACATCCTTGGATTTGATTCAAGCGGTGAAAGATGGGGCACGTTTGCGATTGCGTCCCAAGGTGATGACCGTCGCAACGGTTGTCGCCAGTCTGCTGCCGCTGTTTTGGAGCCATCGAACGGGGTCTGAAGTGATGAAACCACTGGCCACCCCAGTGGTGGGTGGCATGGTGAGCAGCCTGGTTCATATCTTGATTGTGACACCCGTGATCTTTGCCTGGCTGCGGGAACGTGAGCTTCGTCGAGAGAAACTGCCGACGCGTGGGTCACTTGTCATCTCGACCTAGTTTGCTAGTTTTACGGCGTGATGACTCGTCCCACTCTTCTGGTGCTAGCCGCAGTTGGTATATTGAATAGTGCTCTGGTTGGAACCGCTGGTGATTGGCCGCGGTATCGCGGATCCAATTTCAATGGAATCTCGGTAGAGAAAGATTGGCTCGGCAAGTGGCCAGGCGGCAGCCCAAAACAGGTATGGAAGAAAAACGTCGGCATTGGATTCTCTTCCATGTCCGTTGCGGGTGGACGCCTCTATACCGTCGGGAACGACGGCAAGAAGAAGGGCGGCAAGGACACAGTCTATTGTTTGGACGCGGCAACCGGTGCTGAAGTCTGGCGCTATGTGTACGACCAAAACCTCGATGACCATTATTACGATGGGGGACCAGGGGCGACGCCAACCGTCGATGAAGCACGGGTTTACATCGTCGGGCGCCATGGAACCGTCGCTTGTCTGGACGCCGTGAAAGGTGTTGAGGTTTGGAAACGCGATATCCATAAAGAATTGGGGTTGGCCATTCCCGAATGGGGTTTCAATGGCTCGGCGCACATCGAAGGATCCCTGGTGATCGTGAACGCTGGCAATTACGGCTTGGCCCTCGACAAGGCCACAGGCAAAGAAGCCTGGACCACAGGCAAGCAGGCTTCGGGATACGGAACCGCGGTTCCCTTTGACAACGGTGGGCAACGCGCCTTGGCGATTTTCGCCGCAACTCACCTGGTTGCGATCGATCCTAAGACCGGCAAGGCACTGTGGCGTCACCCATGGAAAACCAGTTATGACGTCAACGCAGCCGACCCCGCGATCAGCGGCGATCGGATGTTCATTTCTTCAGGTTATGGCAGCGGTGGTTCTGGAATCCAATTCACTGCCGCGGGAGCCAAGGAATTGTGGAAGAACAAAGAAATCGCGGCCCATATGGCGAGCCCCGTGGCCATAGGTGAGCATGTGTATGGCGTTGATGGCATGGGTGGGGACAAGGGTTCCAAATTGAAGTGTCTCGAATTGCAGACGGGTAAGTTGGTTTGGGCGTCGCCCGCTGCGGCCACTGGTTCGATGACGGTGGCCGACGGAAAAATTCTCTGGATCACCGGCAGCGGTGAATTGGTCGTCGTGGCGGCATCTCCCGCGGGCTACAAAGAATTGGCCCGCGCGCAGGTGACCGGCGGCAAGGTCTGGTCCCCTCCCGTTCTGGCCCACGGCCGCCTCTATGTGAGGACCGCCAAAGGCGATGTCGTCTGTGCGGATATCAAGGGCGAAGGCAAGCTGGATTGAGAGAATCGATCCATTGCTTAACCACTCCCATCGCGACATCGATCGTGTCGTGAACGGATAGCCTCGATTCATGCGTCGCGGCCTGGCCTGGTATCGGCGATGGATTTCTATTGGCAAGACGCATCACAGGCCTCGCAATGGGATCCATGTCACGCGTCCTGATCGTCCCGGACAAATTCAAGGGTACTCTGACCGCGAGCGCTGCTGCCGGCGCGATCGCCAATGGTTGGTGGAAGATTCGTCCCCAGGACGATATTGAATGCCTGCCCATGAGCGATGGCGGGGATGGATTTGGTGAGATCATGGCAGGATTGCTTGGGGCAGAAGAACGGAGTGTGGCGACGACGGATGCCGCTGGCCGCCCCCGAGAAGCACTCTGGTGGTTTCACGCGGATTCCAGCACGGCGATTATTGAGAGTGCCCAAATCATCGGACTTGCGCTCCTCCCGCAGGGTCGTTACCACCCGTTTGAACTCGATACCCGAGGCTTGGGCGCCGTGATCCGGGCGGCACATGCGGTCCATGCCACTAAAATTCTGATCGGCGTGGGTGGGAGTGCGACGAATGATGCTGGGTTCGGAATGGCCCGTTCGATCGGTTGGCAGTTTTTCGATGTGAACGATATGCCCATCGAACGTTGGATCAAGCTGGATCGCTTGGCTCGATGGGAGGTGCCCAACGATCTCCCGAGCAACGTGGATTACATTGTCGCGGTGGATGTCGACAATCCGCTGCTCGGACCGAATGGTTGCACACGCGTCTACGGACCCCAAAAGGGCCTTCGAACCGAACAATCTCCCCTCGCTGAAAGTTGCCTTGAACGCCTTGCGGCGCAGGCCCGTCAGGAATACGACGTCGATCTCGCCGCTGAAGACGGTGCGGGTGCCGCAGGCGGACTCGGCTTCGGTTTTCGGGCATTTTTAGGTGCGCGCATCGAACGCGGATTCGACATCTTCGCGTTTGCTTCGGGGTTGCAGGAGAAGATTTCGCGTGCCGACATTGTGATCACGGGCGAAGGCATGATTGATCGCCAAACCATGATGGGCAAAGGCACCGGGCAGGTTGCGAAGGCGGCCAGGGAACAGGGGAAGATTTGTCTGGGTTTGGCCGGATCGGTGGACACGGTGACGCATGGAGCGAGTCATGACCGATTGTTCACGGGCATTTGGGGTATCGCTCCGGGCATGGCCAGCCCCGCTCAAGCAAAGTCGGAGGCCGCCGTCTGGCTAGAGCGTCTGGCCACCAAAGTTGCCAGTGAAGGCGATTGGTGAGCCGAAAATTGGCAGGGCTACTCAAAGAACCCGCGTGGGTTCGTGGCGAGTGTTGAACCTGGAAACGCGAGTCGCCCGTCTCGGTCCCGTTTAACGCGCAGCGCCTGTCGTTCATGCCGCGCAGGCACCCCCGCGGCAAAGCCGATCGATACGTACTCGAAGATCCCAAATGCCCCTGCACGACGTTGCTGAAAGTGATTCAAATTCCTTCGTGTCTTCGTGTCTTCGTGTGCGATGAGACCTGCCTGAAATGGGAACTCACACGAAGGCACGAAGGCACGAAGACGGGAAAGGAATTGGGGGAGTTGTCTGCTCTCGTGGTGGAGTGTACCTTCAGGCGGCCCAATCGCAAGCTGTGGCGAAATGAGAATTCCCTTGGGGACAGGTTGCGACCGCTGACTCAAGCGAGATTCACCGCATCGATGTCGATCGTGAGTGTGATATCTTCAGGAAGTTGGAGCGACGCTTGCACTTCGGTCAGGACTTGCGCGAGCCGCGACATGGCCTTGGTGCGTAACATCAGTTGGTACCGGTAGAAACTTTCGGCCCGCATGAGAGGGGATGGAGCGGGGCCGGCAAGGATCAGGTCGCGCCAACCTTGGGTGTGCCGTTCGACTACGCTGCGCAGATGATCGGCGGAGAACTTGACCTTGTCTTCGTTGCGTCCCTTGAGCGTCAGCAGCGCCACTCGAGCCCAGGGCGGATACTTCAATTGCTCGCGGAACTCGAGTTCTTGGTCATAGAAACCGCGAAAATCGTGGCGTCGCGCATATTGAATGGCTGGATGAAATGGCGTGAAGCTTTGAACGAACACTTCGCCTTCGACATCACCGCGTCCGGCGCGTCCACTCACTTGCGTGAGTAATTGGAAGGTTCGTTCGCCAGCACGAAAATCCGGAATGTGCAGCGAAAGGTCCGCATAAATGATTCCCACCAACGTGACATTGGGGAAATGCAAGCCCTTGGCGATCATCTGCGTACCGACCAGGATGTCGATTTTGCCAGTCCGGAAGTCGTTGAGGACGCGCCGATAATCCTCCTTGCGTTTGAGGGTATCCGAATCCATGCGAGCAATCGTGGCGTGGGGAAAAAGCTTTTTGAGAGTTTCTTCAATCCGTTCCGTCCCGAGCCCGGCGTACCGGATCGCTGGATTCCGACATGTGAGTTCAGGGCATTTGGTAGGGACGGTTTCCTGATGGCCGCAGATGTGGCACTTCAAGCGTTGATCGCGGCGGTGGTAGGTGAGTGAGATCGAACAGTTGGGGCAACCGGCGACAAAACCGCATTTTGGACATTGCAGGGAACTGGAGTAGCCGCGGCGATTGAGGAATAGGATGGTTTGTTCCCGCCGTTCCAAGCGTTGTGTGATCGCTTCCTTCAACTGGTGAGAAAAGATTGGGGGCGCGTGTCCCTTCTCTTTGAGGGCCTCGCTGCGAAGATCAATGACACGCACGATCGGCATCTTTTGATCCGTGGCGCGAGTGGTCATTTCCAAGAGGGTGTATTTGCCCCTCATGGCGTTGAAATAACTCTCGAGCGATGGCGTGGCTGAGCCAAGCACAACGACAGCCCGCTCCCGTTGGCCACGGAGCACCGCGACATCGCGCGCATGGTAACGGGGTGACTCCTCCTGTTTGTAGGAATGCTCATGTTCCTCATCCACGACGATCAGCCCCAGCGGGTCGACCGGTGCAAAAATGGCGGACCGTGCGCCGATGACGATTCGGGCGCGTCCATTGCGAATCTTGTGCCATTCATCGTGGCGTTCTCCAGCGCTGAGATGCGAATGCAACACGGCGACGAGGGTGGCGTGTTTACCGGAGCTGAAGCGCGCTTTGAATCGTTCGACCGTCTGAGGTGTCAGGGAGATTTCTGGTACGAGCACGATAGCCCCGCGTCCTTGATCCAGGGCATGATCAATGGCTTGAAGATAAACCTCGGTCTTTCCGGAACCCGTGACGCCATGAAGTAAAAAGCACGACCCAGCGGTCTCGCGTGCATCTGTAGAGTCAGCCGGTTCGGCACGGGTGGAGAGATCCATAGCCTTGCGAATAGCCTCCAAGGCAACCTGCTGCTGCGGGTTCAACGACAACGCCTGAGTGGGTAGAATTCGTTCCCGGGCATAGGGATCCCGTTCGTCGATTTTTAAGGCGATTTCGATGAGCCCCTTATCTTCAAGCCGTCGCAGAGTTTCGGCGGTGGTTTCCCCGAGGCGCAGAATCTCCTGAAGGGAAAGCTCGCGCCATTCCTCGATGATATTCCAGACCTCGCGCTGGCGCTTGGTCAGCGGAGGAAGATCGCCAGTTGGAGGAAGGGCGCGGACGTGCAGTCGCTCGCGCCAACCGTCTTCTTCTTTGCGCACAGCATCCGGCAGGACACTTTTCAAAGCCGTTTCTACAGGACAACAGTAATACTCCGCGATCCAGCGAGCGAGGGCGAGGATGTTGGGAGTGACGAGGCTAAGAGCACCGATCACATTGCTGAGAAACTTGAGATTCGAATGTGGGGAAGACTCGGGAAGTCCGGTGACAACTCCGAGAACCTCGCGGGAACCGAAGGGGACCTTGACACGTGAACCGATCTCGACGCGATCGATCAGATCGGGAGGGATGGCGTAATCAAATTCGCGACGCAACGCGATTTCGAGGGTGACACGTGCAATGGGCACATGGGGACACTATCTGGGTTGAACGGGGCAGCAAGCCATGCGTCTTGGAGGTTTCTTGCACCCGATCGAGGTGTTTTGTTCTGGTCTTCAAATTCTACGGCGTTGACGAGTGTCCAGTCGTTGACCACATTGGGGGTGCTGCCTGATTCAAGGCGGTACACAACTGGGGACGTGGCAGACAAGTAATGCACTTGCTTTGCAAGCAAGACCATGTGGGAGCGTTACCCATCGTCTCCACCAGTTTCAGGCCCGTGATTCTCATGAATCACGGGCCTTTTGCTGACTGGGAGCCGCAGCGGCGCGCCCCATTGGTGGTGGACGGCGCGACCCGCCACAATACTACCCTGGTTAATGGATGAGAAAATTCTCTCCAATTCGACCGGATCGACCAGACGGAAAACCTTCCTGTCTATCGTCAGTGCCCGGCACATCAGCCTCACATTCGGTCCGGTGGGTCGATCAAAAAAGTCCCTGAATCGACGCCGGATCAGGGGGAAATCGTGCTTGCACCGCTGCAAGCCTGCGAAGGTCGAAACCCACTCGTCCGTTGTGACCTATCCCGAAAGGCTGACCCTCTGTCCGAGAGGAACCCTGACATCGGGTGAAGCCTTTCCTCGAACTGGAGCGGCATCAATGCTATCGTGTTCGCTGGGCCAGCCATCGGGGAGTTTAAACATGTTTTTTTGTCGCTCTGTGGAGGTAATTGACATTTCTTCATCGAAACAAGGTAGGCAAAAGCTCCATGAACTCCCTCTTCCGCGCCGCGTGCCAGTCGCTGCTACTAACCGCGACAGCCGCTGGTTCCGCCTTTGGAGCGGATTGTGCCCCAATTCCATTTGGGTTGGTGGGTTGGTGGCGGGCAGAAAACAGCACGACAACGTTCCAGGGTGAGTCCTCCGGAACATTGGTAGGCGGCGCGTCGTATGCTCAGGGTAAAGTTGGCCAAGCCTTCAACTTCAACGGAATCGACTCCGGGTTGTTACTAGGCAAGAACCCGGCGTTTCACCTACAGAATTTCACGTTCGAAGCGTGGGTCAAACGGGCGAGCGCTGAGCGGCCATCCCAGGTTGCACCCTACTATGCCGCGCTGGTGGCAGGCGGTGCCAACCACTTTGCATTGGCGATGTTTCCTGACGGCAGAATGACCTTGGGAAAAGTGGGTATATCCAATGCCTACAGCTCGCAAACATTGGACGGCACCGAGTGGCATCATATAGCCGTCACTAAGGCCAATTCCCTCGTCCAATTTTACATCGACGGAAAATCGGCCGGGGCCACAGTCCAATCGTCGACATTCAGCTTTGAAACTTCGCTCGCAATTGGTTCCTTCGGAGAAAGTTATCCTGGGGTTGGAACCGAACCGTTTTGGGGAATGATTGATGAACCTAGTCTCTATGACCGGGCGCTATCTGAGGAGGAAGTGGCCACGATTTACCGGGCTGGCGTCGCTGGGAAATGCGGCACGACGAGGAATCTGATTTCCAACGGCAGCTTCGAAGAGCCAGCCTATCCCTCCGGACAGGGAGCGATCGTGCGGACTCAGTGGGTACCTGGCTGGGAGGTGGCGGCCTTCGACGGTGCGACCGAAGTGCAGTTGGGCGGCCACGGTGGGGCAACTGCGGCCGCAGGTGCCCAAAGCTTGGAGCTGGAAGGGGCTGAGGGGTTGCCTGCGTATTTCATCCGTCAGGCTGTGACGGTGAGCTCGGGAAGGCTTTACCGATTGCGTTTTGCCTACGCGAAAAACCCGTTCCGCGAGCGGTCACGGATGCGGGTTGAACTCATTGGGGCTAGCGTGGCGGGCGGAGAGTTTGACCACGCCATTGAGAATACGCTTCAGAATCCTGAGTGGGTTCGCGATTCGATAGACTTCGTCGCGACCAGTAGTCAAATGACCGTTCAGTTCACCGGCCTGTCACCAAATCCAGGCTTTGGCATGTTGTTGGATGAGTTAGAGTTGCTTGAAGTCGGGGAGATTCCCTTGGCGAACCCCAGCTTCGAACTTCTCACCGGGACGAATCTTTCGCATTTCGATCTGCAAGGCCAGTTGCTGGACGGGCACTATTCCGCTTTGACTGAGTTTCCGTTTGAGGATAGCGGATTTGGCGTTTCGGAACCGATTCCCAGCTGGGTGGGCAATGCCTTGGCTGGAACGGTAAATCCGCCGTCGTCGTTGTTTGCCGCAGGGGTACCCCACGGGCAAAATGTCGCGTGGCTGAATGCGGGTGGGCAGATCGGCCAATTGCTGGGAGCCGCCTACAAATCCGGGCGTCACTACCGACTGGAGGTGGATGTCGGGTGGCCGACCGGGGTTGGGTTTACAGGCTACGTGGTGGGACTTTATGCGGATGGCCAAGTCGTCGCCGAGGACCGCAACACCCTCGCAATCCTGGAAGGTCAGTTTAGGCGGGTTACCGTGGAAGGCATATTGCCGCCGCAGTCGCCGCTCTTGGGCGCGTTAATCGAAGTCCGCCTGGGCAACCCTGGCAGTCAGCTTGGTCAGGTAAATTTCGATAATGTGCGGCTGACCGTGGAGTCGCCGGAACCACCGCTGGAATGCGCTCCTCAGCTTAAAGACTTAGCCGTGTGGTATCGCGGTGAGGGCACGGCGGCGGACTGGCTTGGGCGGCATCCGGGGACATTTGCCGGGGGCCGGTATGTCGCTGGTAGTATCGGGCTGGGATTCGAGTTCGATGGCACCAATGAAGTGGTGGTTCCCGACGCTCCTGTTTTCAACCGCGACACCTTTACGATCGAAGCGTGGGTCTTTCCGACGTCACTCGATGGCGCCGTGGATATCCTCGTGAACAAGGAGGTTGGGCCGGAGTTCAGTCAATTTCAGTTCGAACTGGGCATCAAGGGTCCGGTGAACGACATCACCGGCATAATCCCACTGGGTAATTTGGCGTTCTATCTGGGAGGTGTCACCGGCCTACCAGACGACTACGGCGGCTGGGTTGATGGACTTGCCAATGTGCCACTCAACCGCTGGACACACGTGGCGCTTGGTGTCGAGCCGGGAACGGTGTCCGTGTATGTCAACGGGGTAGAAACTCGTCGTCTGACTGGATTGGGCGGCGCAGTGCGAACGACTTCCGGGGCCCTAAAGCTTGGTTCTCGACACGATTGGTTTGTCTCTCATCGGCCCGCTGAACGGTTCAACGGTCGCATGGACGACTTCGGTTTCTACACGCGGAAACTGGCCACCGCAGAAATTGCTACTTCCTACCGCAGTGGTGACCGATGTTCTGAGGATTTGGCGGTTCTCGTTACCGCACCGGCCAAAGTGGCGCACAACGAGGAATTCATCATCACGGCCATGGTGTCCAACTATGGCAATTCAGAGGCGACTCAGGTGACCCTGACGAACGTCATCCCCGCAGGCATCAGCGTGTTGGCAACTACCAATTCACAAGGTCAAACAATGAATTTCGCCGGTCTGGTAATCAGTGATCTCGGCAGCCTTCCTGGCGGACAGACGGCGACAGTCCACTTGCTGTGCCGAGCGCTAGTGGCCAGACCTTATCAAGTCTCAGCTTCAATTGGACGCGGTGAGGTAGATTTTAACTTAGAAAACAACCATCACACACTCGATTTCGAGGCCGTGCCGTTGGCCCTGGACCTGGAGCCGCGTGTTAGTGTGGTCGAGGGCATCGATTCGGCGGCAGAAATCACCGTGTCGCTTTCGTCGGCCGTGCTGAAGGCGGTGACGGTAGAGTATTTCACGGTAGAAGGCACCGCCCAGTCCGGGCGGGATTTTACAGCCATGGCCGGCAGCCTGACTATTCCCCCGGGAGTCACCAGGGTTCCGCTGCGAGTACCGATCCTAGATGACGCGTTCTTTGAGGCTGAAGAAGCCTTTACGCTTGTGCTGACGAACGCCATCGGCGCCCAACTCGGCCGTTCCAATACAGTGGTGACAATCACCAGCAAAGACCCCAAGCCGCGCCTTGAGATTGAGGACGTCATTGTGCATGAGGGCAACGGTTTCCCCACCAACGTCATGGTGCAAGTGCGCCTGATTGGCGCCACCGAAAACCCTGTGAGTGTGGCATTTTCGACCTTGAACCAAACGGCACTCTCGCCCACGGACTACGTGGCAACCAATGGCGTGCTGTCGTTCGCCCCAGGGGTTGCCGAGCAGATGTTTTCGGTTCGCGTCAACGGCGATACGGTGGTCGAACCAAACGAAGCGTTCTTTGTGAACCTGTCGGGTGCGATCAATGCCGAGGTAGCCAAAGGCACGGGGGCCGTTGTGATTGTGAACGACGATTTCATGCACGGACAGGTGGTTACGTTTGGTTGGGAGCCAATGGCTTCCTCGCAGGAACTCGGCAGACCCTTCGCAGCGCGCTTCTCCGCGCGCGATGGCGGTGACAACCTGGTGGCTGACTTTAACGGCGCGGTTCAATTATCGGCGTCGGTGAATGGAAAGCGTCCGACGTCCGTGTTGATCTCGGAGGTGGACCGTGGAGCTCCCAACTCCGTGGAATTCACCAACGTCTCTACCAACGAAGTCGATGTATCCGGGTGGATAGTGTTTCTCTACGACGACGAGAGTTGGCCGTTGCCGAAAGGTAGCGTCAGATTACCGAGCTTTGCTCGAATCGCGCCCGGAGCCGTGTTCCGCGTATTGGAGGGAACTTCGCCTGCTGCGAGGTTCCCGAACGTGCATACCGATTTTCAACTCGAGTGGGGATCGGCCTTCAATTCAAGCAGACCCAATCGCGTCGCTGTGTTATGGCAGGATGCAGCGGGCAAACTGGTGGATTTCTTCTGCGCAGCGGATGCGCTACCAGGCCAGATTACTGTGCCCTCGGTCGTGCCAAATAGCGAATGGGTTGGACCGCCCCTTCCAAACATCCCCGGCGGCCGCAGCACCTATCAACGGCAAGGCATCTCAGACTTTGACAATGCTGCCGATTGGACGACTCAATTCCCGTCACCAGGTCATCGAAATTTTGGCCTAGCCGTACCGTTCACCGATTCGCGGACGTTGTCGGTCGCTCCGGAACTGGCGCTAGAATTCACAGGCGGGGTCTGGAGCGGGATGATTCAGCTCAACACCTTCGCCCCGATGGTTTCTCTCGTGGCGAACGACGGCAACGGTCATGTGGGTTTCTCGGCCCCGTTTGCCCTGACGACACCCAATGATCTGGCGGTCAGCCTACGGGTCACTCCGGATCGAGCCGTGGTTCCCATACCGGAGATTCACTACAGTGCGATCGTTACCAATCCCGGCCCGGACATTTCCTCGAACGTCGTGGTTGAGGTGCGGCTAGACGCCTCTTTCGGGCAGCTCGCTTACCAAGCTCTACGCCGAATCCACGTTTCCCAAGGCAGCACTCGAACTAGCACGTATACGATCGAGCAACCACCCCTCGCCTACCAAGCACTTCGAATCGTCGCCCTATTCGGAGAAATTTCTCCTGGCGGCACGGCATCGATGAATTTCGAAGCAGTCTGGCCGCCCTATGATTTTTCCTACATTCTGCCGACCAACATCGTGGCCACCGCCACCGCCACTGGCACACAGCCAGACCTCAATCCATTCAACAACACTGCGACTGCCGCCTTCGAGATCTCCAGGCCTTGCGTTGCGTTAACGAACTCAAGCCAAGTAATGGGCTGGTGGCGAGGCGAGGGCAATGGACTCGATTCGATCCGCGGGAACCACCTGGTCGCGGAGGGTGAAGGCGAGTTTTTCGGCGAGGGGCGAGTCGAAGAGCACTCGTTGCGTTTTACTGCCACTGGTGCCCATCGGTACGCACCGAATAACGCGTCGCTCAACTTTGCTGCCTCCGAGGATTTCACCATTGAGGCTTGGGTGCGGGTTCCTGCCAGGACCATTCGCGAACGTTTGACGTTGCTGGACAAGCGCGATCCATCGAACGGATCGGGCTACGTGTGGTTCATCGAGCATGGCCAACTGGGGATGACTCTCGTGGATCGTGCTGGGGCCTCGGTTACCGGGTTGTCCGGAGCCCCTCAATTGGGTCTAGGCGCGAGTCGGCCGGATTTGCGCGACGGTAACTGGCACCATTTGGTCGCGGTGCTTTCGCACCCCCATAAAGCGCGTCTATCCCTGTTCATCGATGGCCGTGAAAGCAGCAGCGACTTCGCATCTCCCGGCGACCTGACCACCGCAGCTCCGCTGCGATTCGGTTACGATTTTGCAGGGGGCCTGAACACAGTCTTTGAAGGTGAGATCGACGAGCTATCGATTTATCGATTCGCCATGGACTATGCTGGTGTCTGGTCCATCTACGGAACGGGTGCGGCTGGCAAGTGCGTTTCGGACCTCGTCCTCAACATCACTGCGCCGGAACAGATCCAGTCGCAATTCAGTGCGCCGCTGGTTTTGGGTCGACCCATCGTGGTTTCCTTACTGCTGACCAATGCCGGACCGCTAGGCGTTCCGACGACCTGGCTCCAGGCCGAACTTTCGCGGGAATTTGGGACGACTCGGCTGCTAACTCCACCACTCGCCACGAACGTCATCAACGAGTCAAATTCGATCCATGACTTCGGCCCCCTGGAGGCCGGAGCCAGCCGGATGCTTCAGACGGAAGTCACCCTCACCAACCTACCTCCGAACCTAACGGTGAACTACGCTGCGTCATTTCAATTCACAGGGCTCCGGGTACGCAATCGAGGGGTCAGTGCGGATTTTCGTGTTAACCCCGACCATGACGCCGATGGGTTGCGCGATGACTGGGAACTGGCCTACGGCTTGAACTCTGACAATCCCGCCGACGCCGTTGCCGACGCAGACTTGGATGGTGTCAGCAACCTGAATGAATACCTGGCGGCAAGCGACCCACGCAACGCCGCCGACCATCTGCGCCTCGAAGTGCTTTCACACACGGTTCATTTGGTGAAGTTTCGTGCACTTACCAAGTCTGGCAGAAGCTACCAATTATTGCGTGCTGTCGATTCCGTGGCGGAGAAGTGGGACGTCATTATGGATGCCGTTGCCGGCACGGGTGCGATTTTGGAATTCAGCGACTCGAATCCACCAATCGGTAATGCGTTTTACAGGCTGCGTGTCATGTGAGTGAACATCGCCCACCTCGCCCTGGATAAATCTTGAGTCTTTCCATGGTAAGTCATAGCTTAATGGCGCATGCATGCGACTATTTCGAGCAAAGGGCAGCTCGTTATTCGACTACTGTTGCCAAAGCATTGAACCTGGACTCGACGTGGTGTATGGATCGATTCTTTGAGTCTTTTCATGATGACAAAAGTAGCTTTGGTTACCGGTGCGGGTTCCGGGATTGGGCGACGAAGTGCTGTCGCGCTGGCGGAGATTGGGTTCGATTTGGTACTGGCGGGGCGCCGTCGAGAACCGCTCGAAGCGGCCTTGGTGGACTTAGAGCAATTGGGGCGACGCGGCCGGGTCATTCCCACCGATGTGACCCATCCTGAATCGGTGCAGGCACTGTTCGCTGAGATTCGTCAGGTTTATGGTCGATTGGATCTCTTGTTTAACAATGCGGGTTTGAGTGCGCCGCCGGTTCTCTTGGAGAACCTGACTTACGAGCAGTGGCGCGCGGTTTTGGATACCTGTCTGACCGGCGCTTTTCTTTGCACTCAGGAAGCGTTCAAGATCATGAAGGAACAAACCCCGCGCGGAGGACGGATCATTAACAATGGATCCATTTCGGCGCATGTGCCGCGTCCCAATTCAGCGCCCTACACAGCTGCCAAACACGCGATGACTGGATTGACCAAGTCGACGGCGTTGGACGGGCGCAAGTACGACATCGCCTGCGGTCAAATTGATATCGGGAATGCCGAGACCGAGATGACGGAAAAGATGAAGAAGGGGGTGTTGCAGGCGGACGGTTCCACAGCGGTCGAGCCCACGATGGATGTGAACCATGCCGCGCGGGCCGTAGCGTCCATGGCAGCTCTGCCGTTGGACACAACCGTCTTGTTCATGACCATTATGGCAACTCAAATGCCTTTCGCGGGTCGCGGATAAAGGAATGCAAATTCCTGACTATCCGTGTGTGGAATGAGTATTCTGTGGACGCGGAACCCGCAGCCGCTGAATGCCGATCAGGACAAGATATTCTTGACGATATTTCCGGCGATGTCTGTGAGACGATAATCCCGACCACTGTGACGGAAGGTGAGGTGTTCGTGATTCAATCCCATCAGATGCAGAATGGTGGCATGGAAGTCATGCACATGGACGGGATCCTTGGCGACATGGATGCCGTAGTCGTCGGATTCACCATACGTCGTGCCAGGCTTGATGCCCGCGCCGGCCAGCCAAGAAGAGAAAACCCAATGATGATGTTCGCGTCCGCGGGCGTCCGCGGCGTTATTAAACGGCGTTCGACCAAATTCTGTGGTCCAGACGACGAGCGTGTCCTCGAACATTCCCCGGGATTTCAGATCCCGAAGCAACCCTGCGATGGGTTGGTCAACGTTTTTGGCGAGTGGGGTGTGCGTGAGCATGTCCCCGTGGGCGTCCCAATTGTCGGAAGACCCGACGTCAATCAGTTCCACGAACCGGACGCCGCGTTCGGCCAGGCGTCGGGCTACCAGACATTGCCAAGCGAAGCCCTTGGTGCTGCCGCGCTCGAGTCCATAGAGTTTCAATGTGGCATCGGATTCTTTGGAAAGATCGAACACATCGGGCATCTCGGATTGCATGCCGAAGGCCGTTTCGAAGGATTTAATGCGGGCGTTGAGCAGCGGATTACCCGCTCGTTCCGCGAGATGGCGCTGGTTCATCCGGGCCATCATCTCGAGTTCGAGTTCTTGAAGACGACTGGTGGGAGCCCGTCGCTTAATATTGGCCACGGGTTCCGAGCCAGGAACTACGAGTGTCCCTTGATGGGCGCCCGGCAGAAAATCACTGGCCCAGACCTGCCCCCCGGCATAGGGGGTTTTGGGCGCGATGACGACGAATGACGGTAGGTTGCGATTCTCCGTGCCGAGTCCATAACTGACCCAGGAGCCGATGCTGGGTCGTGCAAATGTAAATGAGCCGGTGTGGATGCCGAGCGTAGCTTCGTAATGGTTGGTGTGATCCGACTTCATGGATCGTATCACGCACAGATCATCGACGCACTCTGCCATGTGAGGGAACAGACTGCTGACTTCGGTGCCACACTGACCGCGGGCCTTAAAGTCCCACTGCGGCCTTTTGATCCACATCTTGAAGTCGCCCTTGCGACCTTGGAATTCATCCACAGACACCGTCTTGCCCGCATCGGAGAACAACTTGGGTTTGTGATCCCAGGAATCCACATGAGAGACACCGCCGCTCATGTAAAGAAAGATGACGCGCTTGGCCTTGGGGGAATAGTGAGACGACCGCGGCAAGAGTGGGTCCGAGGGAGCTGGGCTGCCGGCCTCGTCGGCAAGCAGTTGGGAAAGGACACCTGGAAATAAGAGTGAACTCCCGACCATCGATCGCAGAAAGGTGCGCCGTGGAAGAGGATGAATGCGATTCGGGAGCATGGGGAATCGGGTTGAGCTAGTCGATGTGTAGAAATTCGTTATTCGAGAACAACACACGTGAATAGGCCGCCAGGGCGGCGATATCGCGGTTGTCTTTTAGCGTGCGCCCAAATTCGGCTCGGTAGGCTTCCAGGAATGTAGTGGCCTCGGTTTGTTCTGCTGCTGTTGGGCGCCGACCTAAAATTCGGCGGTAACCGTTCTCGATGTGTTGGGCGTCCTCCGTGTTGGATTGTAACAGGCGAGTGGCGAGTCGTTCCGCTTTGGCATGGACGAATGGATCGTTGAGGAAAAAAAGCGCCTGGGTGGGAACTGTGGTGACGCGTCGTTCGGGGGTGCTTGCGTTGGGGTCAGCGCCATCGAACAGCGTGAGAAACGGATGCCGTTTAATCCGTTGCGTCATGAGATAAACACTGCGCTTGTTGTGATCATAAACCGCGCTGAATGGGCCGTGTTGAGAAAACCCCCATCCGATTGGGGAAGGAAACGGGTGATTGGTCCCCGTGTCGGGATCGAGTTCGCCGCTGACGAAAAGTATGGAATCCCGGATTTCCTCGGCGCTGAGCCTCCGGCGGGGGAACGAGGCATAGTGTTCCTCCCGTTCCTCGGAGATGGCCGCTTGCTGATAGGTGGCACTGAGTAGAATCAATCGATGCATGGCTTTGATCGACCATCCAGCACGAATAAACTGAGTCGCCAAATGATCCAAGAGTTCTGGATGGGTTGGTTTCAGGCCGCGTGTTCCGAAGTCATTTGGTGTCTTCACCAGGCCTTTGCCGAAATGCTGCTGCCAAATGCGATTCACCATGACCCGTGCCGTGAGCGGGTGTTTCGGATCCGTCAGCCATTGGGCGAGTTCCAGCCGCCCACTTCCTCGGACTTCGGACGTCAACGATTTGCCACCCAGCACTTGGATCAGCCTTCGCGGGACCTCATCGCTCAGTTTGTCGGGTTCACCGCGCAGGTGAATGCGGGAATTGCGGGGCGTGCCCTCGGAGACAGCATAGGCAAGTTCATAGGGTCCTTGGATCAATAGCTGGTTGAGCTCCTGCTTGGCTGCTTCCATCTCGACGTTCGCCGCCGCAAACTGCCGACGCAGCTCCTTGATCTTGGAAGACCGCGCCGCGTAGTCCTCGGCAGTGAGCGACCGTGGTGGACTGTCCAACGGTGGAATGGGAATATCACCAATGGCAAAATTGTCGACGTCGAGTGCGGGCTTGACCCCGTTGAGGTGTCCGTAGCTGTCGATAAACGTGTAATCGATACCGCCGTCCCATCCCGAGGCGAGTTGGCCATTGAATTCGGTTCGATCTGATCGTGAAGCGATGCTGCCCTGGTACGTCTTATCCTGCAAATTCATCGACAGCTGAACGTGATACCACTCACCGATTTTCAAGGGGAGAACCGCATCGCGTGTGTCACCGCTACGACGAAAGAACGTGGTCGCATTGAAGAAGAGCTCCACAGCAGCCGAACCTCCGGCGCCATGCCCAATGTAGAAGCGCCAACTACCGTCCCCAACGGTATCCTGGTTGGAGCATCGAAAATCAAAGCTCGCGTAGAATCGAGGCGTTTGAGCGGCCTTCCAATGATTCGTCAGGGTCTGACCGAATCCATTATAGGCCGCACTGTTGGGCAACTGAATACCCCGTCGACCTGGAGGATACACATGGGTGAACGGGCTTTGGGAGGAGGCGCGAATCTGAACGACACTGTTGGGCCCAGGCCCCCATGGCGTCGCCGGAGCGGTGTCGTCGGATTGTAGTTCGAAGTCGCCATCTAAGCCTGCCAAATGGGTTAGTTGGCGACTGAGATCCGCAGGCTCAGTATCGGGTCCGCTAGATGCCAACCATGGCACTATCGTGGAGACGGATTGGATCGGTGTTTCACGTACCCCGAGGTTGTCGATTTCCAGCCCCGGGAATCGAACGGAGACAGCTTCTCCGCCCGAACCGATCTCCACAAAATCTAATGAACCATTCCACTCCTGCATGAAGGCTTTTTGGGGAAATTCCATGCGATCATCGGGGAGTCCGATGGCACCGCTGACGGTGCGGTTCTTCAGATCCAGCCGGAGTTGCAGATTATGCCAAGCTCCAGGGAGGAGTGGGCGCAAGGTTTCCCAGGAGTCGCCGACCCTCAGGGCGATACGGTCTGGTCCCAGAGAAAACTCCAGCGCTGGTGAATCGACTGTGGAGGCAGGCGCTTTGGATACGCTCTTTTGTTGGGCACCGAGGCGAAGGTGATGCGAGCCGCCAGCCGAGAGGTCGTTGGTCGAAACTCGAAAATCGAGATTCAAATACAATACAGGATCGCCAGGTTGCAGTGGGCGAACGTAGAGCGTTTGGGCAATGCGGTACGTGTTGGTACTCGCGGCGACACTCGCGCCGACTTTGCCCAGAGCGTGGAGGTTCTTGAAGGGACTTTGAGCTTCGCGCGTGACGGCGACGTTTCCTTGGTAAACCCAGGGCGGCACGAGCACGCCATTGCTGCCACCAGCAGCAATCGCCTGCATCTCGAAGTCGCCGTCCATATCGATGAGTGAACTCAGCACGGCGGCCGGCACCGGCTGATTCTGTCTCTGAATTTTGGACGCCAATATGGATACCCGGTTTTCAAAGACCTGCCACTTGGGCATGGCTTCGTCGGGCGGCAGCAGCGGAACCAGCGAACGGTGCCTTTGCTTCTGCTCCGAGCCGGGAAATGCATAGCGCGTGCTGTCGAAAATTCCGTAGAGACCGTAATAGTCTGTGGTGGAAATCGGATCGTACTTGTGAGCGTGGCAACGGGCACACCCCAAGCTCAAGCCCATCACGTTCTGCCCGAGAGTGTCGATGGTGTCTTGTATCGTGAGGTGGTGATAATTCTCCGAGTCGAAACCGAATCTCCTGGAGATGGCCAGATAACCCGTGGCGATAATCTGCTCCGCATACCGATCGCGGGGTCCTTGGCGAGCGAGGATGTCTCCTGCGATTTGCTCGCGCAGGAACTCGTCATAGGGTTTATCGGCGTTGAAGGCCTGGATAACATAATTCCGATATCGCCACGCAGTCGGCACAGGATAATCCGCCGTTTCGCCTGCTGTATCCGAGTATCGAACGACATCCAGCCAATGACGTCCCCAGCGTTCGCCATAATGGGGCGAATTCAGCAACTGTTCCACGACTTTGGCATAGGCCTCGGGCGATGTGTCTCCGATGAACGTATCCAAGTCCTCAGCCGTGGGAGGAAGCCCCGTGAGGTCGAATGCGGCGCGGCGCAAGAGTGTCCGGCGATCGGTTTGAGGTGCTGGATGAAGCCCCTGGGTTTCGATACCCGCGAGAATGAAATCATCGACCGATGTCTTGGGCCACGACCGATCCCGGATGCTGGGAGGTGCTGGATCTTGAATTGGCTGGAAGGACCAATGACGGCTCCCGTTGGAGGCATTGACTGATGAGGGGTCACCATTTTCCGGAAACGGAGCGCCCATCTGGAGCCATTGGGCAAAATCGGCAATGACACGATCGGGCAACTTCTTCTTGCCCCCTTTGGGCGGCGGCATGGCTAACTCCATGTCGGTGTGGCGGATGGCCTGTAGCAGTCGGCTCTTTTCCGGCTGCGCCAGATCGATGGTTTTGCCCGAATCCCCCCCTTTCAGTAACTCCTGGCGTGCGTCGAGCCGGAGCCCGCCGCCTAGTTTCTTAGACGCGGCGCTGTGGCATTCGTGGCAATGTTCCACGAGTTGCGGGCGAATCTTGTTTTCGAAAAAGGCAATCCCGGCGGCACTGAGTTCGTTGGTGGCCCCTTGCAGTGTGCCAAGAGATGCGGTAACGACGATGGTGAGTGCAATCCGGGCGAGGAGGTATCGAATCGTTGGGTTCCCACGGCTTTTGGGCAGAAATGCTCTGATCGGCGGCAGGGATGGGCTTGCCGTTGCGTCACCGGCCCAGGAAGTGATTTCAGATTTCTGATCCACGTATCTTGAGACACTCGGCAATTGGGGGATAAGAGATCAACCGGAAAGTCTGTGCTGGCGATAGTTTGGGTAGGGGCTGTGGATGCTGGCGCCGGTAAACGCCACCCCTGGCCCAGCCTCAACACGAGGGGGAGCACCAACCGCACCTGGTCTAGAAACGGACTAGCTCAGCCGCACTAGCAAGTTGAGCGGCAAGTTCTAGTTGCCGAGCTTTTTGAAGTTGGGCGTCGTTCTCAAGCCACGGTCAGCCTTCAACATTGGCGTGAGCGGGGGGCGGTTCTTTCGCAATCACATCCAATCCGATGCTCCTTACGACTTTGGCTTTGAATACTGCCGCACCTTTAAGAGTGCGCCCATGGTTCATGATTGTGTGGATTCCTTCCAGCACTCGCGGGGGCACATTTAAACCATCAAAGCGCGCGACAACGTGGCCCTTATCCGCGCCGTCCAGCCACACATACGCGAGGCGCGTTCCGATGCCGACACTCAACGAGAACATGCGGCTGCGGGACTGGATCCAGTCTAGTGACACCGAGCCGTCTGGTTCGGGCGCAAACTCCGGTAGCGGAATCCTGCCTGGCAAAGCGCGGACCAGCGCTTCCGCGTTGAATACTGTCCTCGGGCCGATGGCCGCTGCCTTCTTTCCAAACAACTACTGGGACGTTTCGACACGTTTTACAAGAGTGGAAGCTGCTTCACGAACTGCTCGAGCCTCGATAGAAACTGCAGTCCCACCACTAACACAAGCATTCAAGGCCGCGTATCCTCCCACCGAACAAAGGCTTAGTGTTGAAACAGGTTCAGGCATTTTTCGGTAAGCATGTTCTCAAAAATTCGGTTCTTCAACCCCCTCAATGACTGAATCTTGTCCAGAATCCAAGCCCAATTTTCCGGCTCTTCTGAACCCACAGCAGCTACGCAGTTGTCGAAGATCAGCGGCAGCCTGTCGTCTTCCGGCACCTGCGTGGTTAGGACCATGTTTACCTCAAAGCCAGTGCCCTTTTCTACGGCCACCTGTTGATATAGGAAGCCTTGGAAGATCAGCTTTTCCTCATCC
>SXSK01000031.1 GCA_005793375.1 Verrucomicrobiales bacterium
ATGACCATGACCATGACCATGACTGCGGGCAAAATCACCAGCACGACCAGACTCATGACGCCAAGGGATCGCAGGGGCACGATACGGACCAAGGCCACGAGCATGGGCATGACTGCGAACACGAACACGGTGGGGTCCACGACGCCTTACATCACGCTGAAGAAATTGCTGAGGTCTTGTTTGCCACCAAGGAAGTCACCGTCCGCCATGGGAGCGAGCTATTCCCTGGCAAAAAGCTCTACAAGGTGGTCTTGGGCGATGAAACTACGATGCTGAAGGTTCGCATCGCGAAGTCCGGACATTACGCTCTCTTCACGCAGCACAGTCCTGAGGAATTCCGGATGCGAGTTTTGCGTGCGGGTAAGGAAATCCAACCGAATCATGAGCACTCCCATGGGGGTCACGTTCACGACCATGAACACGATGTCACCGTTTCCAGTGTCGGCATTGAAGAGAAGCAGGCGTGTGATGCGAAACGATTGAATGCCTGGCTAAGCGAGCTGCTTCAGACCAAAGGTCAGGATATCTTCCGGATGAAAGGCATTCTGAATATCAAAGGGCAACCAGCCCGTTTCGTCTTCCAAGGCGTACACATGTTATTCGAAGGCAAACCCGACCGTCCTTGGAAATCTGAGGACGAGCGAAAGAACCAATTGGTTTTCATTGGTCGCAACTTGGATCGGGACGCGTTGAACGCCGGATTTCGTCGCTGTCTGGCCTAGCACGAATTGAGGGACGGTTTCTAATCCATGAGTACAGCGCCCATTCGCCCCGCGGACTGGTTGCATCCAGTCCAAGATCCCATCGCTGCGGTGACGTGGTCTAGCGACCACCTGCAGGTGGCCTACATGACCACTGAAGGTGTCGGCGGCATTCTCAATGCCGCCACAGGCTCAAGCCAAACCGGCCTCAAGGGCCATGCCGGAGGCGCGTTCCAGATTGCGTGGCATCCCACGGAACCCTGTATCGCCAGCAGCGGCCAGGATGGAGGAGTCCGCTTTTGGGATCCCGCCACTGGCCAGGAAACCGCAAACATCGAGGGTGGCGCCGCTTGGGTAGACCACTTGAAATGGTCACCTAACGGTGCCTGGCTGGCTGCTGGCGCAGGGCGGCGCCTGAGCCTCTATCACCAGGAACGAAAAATTGTCGTCCACACACTTTCGGATCATCGAAGCACGCTGACCGCCTTGGAATGGCGCCGCGATAATCGAGCCATTGCGGTCTCGTGCTACGGCACGGTCCAGTTGTATCTGCCGGAATCCGCCAAGGTGGCGGAAACACTTCCCTGGAAGACAAGTCTGATTTCTCTGGCGATTTCGCCCGACAACCGTTGGGTGGTAGCCGGGACTCAGGAAAAAAGCATTCAGATCTGGGAATTGCCCTATCGCCCTGGCGAGGAACTCGCGATGTCCGGATACGAAGCCAAAGTGCGAGAACTATCCTGGCACCCCAGCGGGCGTTATCTGGCGACGGGTGGAGGGCGGCAAATCATGGTGTGGGACTGCGGCAAGGACGGCCCTGCGGGAACCAGTCCCACGATTCTCGATGCCCATTCCGAACCGGTGAGCGTCCTTAAGTACCAGACACACGGGCATTTGCTCGCCAGTGGGAGCCAGGATGGTCGAATACTCTTCTGGAACGTCCGTAAGTCCAGCAATCCGCTTAAAGAAGTGGCCATCGAATCACCGATCACGGCTCTAGAATGGTCGCGCGATGACAAACGGGTGTTCTTTGGCTGCCGGAATGGAACATTGGGCATGATCCAGGCGCCTTCAAATTGAACCTGGAACGCGTCCCGCGGGGATCCAACATCTGAGCTCAGTGCCCTGATGGGGAACTCGCTGCCAAGGCATCCGCACCGCGACGGTATTGGAAGGGATAGCTTCTCACGACATCGAGTATGAGTTCCGTGGCCCGAGCGTCGCCACGTACCAATGAGTCTGAAATGTGCTTCACCATCGGCATATCATAGAATTCCAGACCACGCCCCAAAGCATACGCCAACATCTTCTCCGTCATGTGACGCAAAAAGAGCGCCTTTCGGGCCATGAGGGCTCGCTTGAGATCCACTGGTCCATCCACCGTCTCACCACTCGCCAGCGTTCCTTTTGAATCAATCAGTTCCCCTCCAATATCCCGCCTCCATCGGCCAGTAGCGTCGAAGTTTTCTAAGGCAAACCCCAAGGGATCCATCCGTTGGTGACACCCGACGCACGAAGGGTTCTTACGGTGCTCTTCTAACCGCTGGCGGAAACTCAATCCATCGCGCGGTTTGTCGTCCTGAGAGAGAGTCTTCACCAACGGCGGCGGGGGCGGCGGGGGCGTACCGAGCACTTCTTCAAGCAGCCACTTTCCGCGCAAGACGGGACTGGACCGTCGCGGGTAGGAGGTTTGAACCAAAACAGCGCCCATGCCCACCAACCCACCGCGTCCCTGTTGTCGCGCTTCTATCGGCAGAATGACGCGGGAGAGAGTAACTCCTTTGGGCGGATTCGTTAGCCCATAATGTTTTGCCAACTCTGAGTTCACAAAGGCGTAATCCGCGTCGATCAACTCCGTCAGCGGTCGATCTGACTGGACCAAATAATTGAAGAATGCCACCGGCTCTGCCGCGATCGCATCCCGCAAGCTTTCAGTGTATTCAGGATGTTTTTGGCGGTCCGGCTGGGGGCCGGATGTGAGATTTCGAACTCCAAACCACTGTCCCGCGAAACTTTCCGCCAAGGCCGAGGCTTTGGGATCGCGGAGCATGCGCCGAACCTCCTGCTCCAGCACTTCCGGCTTTCCCAATTGCCCTTGTTCCGCCACTCGAAACAAGGCTTCATCCGGCATTGAAGACCACAGAAAATAACTAAGTCGGACTGCGAGTTCATGGTCCGAGATGCGAGCCAGGGCCTTGCCCGGTGGATCAATCTCGACGCGGAAGAGGAAGTGCGGCGAGACCAGGATGGCCTTGTAGGCGGTCTTCAAGGCGGATTCATAAGGCACTCCGGAAGACCGAGTCCGGTCATAAAGTGCCAACAATCGCTGGACCTCTGGTTCCTGGACCGGTCGACGAAATGCCAGCCGTGCGAACCACCGCAGATTGTCTCGCGCCGACAACCGTTGGCTCGAATACCAGACCGGACGCGTCCTGTAGAGCCGCTCGGGTGCTGCCTGACTAATGGCTTCGGCGGCAGTCGCCAAATAGCGCTCCAGCAGCAACGGTGGTAGAAACAAGGTCTCGGCATTATTTTCAAAACCACCGCCTCCACCACCGTCGGACGGGAACCGATCCGCTGGGCGGTTGGTCACGCCCAACAAATCGCGCAGTGTGTTGTTATACTCGATTCGCCCCAACCGATGCACCGGTTTGCTTCCTGAATCGAGTGGCACCAAGTCGGCAGGAGGATTCTCCAGAGCCCCCTCGATCCAACGGGTTATCACTTCAACTTCTTCCGCGCTCGGCGACGGCTCTTCATCGGGCGGCATGCTCCGGTCATTCAACTGGGTCAAGACTTTCTCCCAAAGCTTCGGGTCCCGATACACCGACTTGGCCTCGTTGAAATGAGCCAGATCCACCCCGCCCTTCTTGCGCTTTTCACCATGGCATCGGAAGCAATGCGTCTCGAGCAAGGGATAAACACGCTCCTGAAACGCGTCCCCAAGTCCCGTCACCACACTCAATCCACTCATCAATGCCCAAACCCACCATCGAGCCGACGATTGCTCGGAATCGACGCGCATCCCAGCCACGGTGGTTGGCGTTTTCGGGCGATGCTGGCGTCCCAACACGGTCAATCGAAGGCTACCTATTAGCCACCGGTCCCGCCATGTCCTGTTCAAACCCATACCTCACGCAGTCTCGACCATCGACGATGGGGAGTAAAGAACGAGTCTGATCGCGATCAAGTCGCCCGACAATTGGACCCGGATCCGGCTTGTCTCCTGTGTCGGTTCCAGTGTATGACGCAAGAGAAACCATGATTCCGAAATTCCATTATGCCGGCCCAATTCGGCGCAATGGACAAATCCTTGTGCTCGTGTTGGCACTCGTGTGGGCTCTGCCCAACTGCGTCACGTCGGTCGCAAAAGACTCTTCGGATACCGGGAAGCGTCCTACCGCTGGCGTCGACCCAAAATCCGCCGCTTCGAACGGAGTGCACTGGGCGTTTCAGCCCGTGCGTCGGCCGTCAGTTCCCAGCGTACAGAATTTGAACTGGCCGAAAACCCCCATCGATTCGTTCATCCTGGCTAATCTCGAGGCCAACGGACTGCAACCGTCTGGACCGGCCTCGAAAGAAACCCTACTACGGCGTCTGACTCTCGCCGTCACGGGATTGCATCCGAGCCAGTCCGAAGTGGCGGCATTCCTGGCCGACACGTCCCCCCGTGCCTTGGAGCAAGTGGTCGATCGGTTGTTGTCATCGCCCAGATACGGCGAGCGTTGGGGGCGCGTCTGGCTGGATCTCGCGCGCTACGCGGACACAAAAGGCTATGTGTTCTACTATGAAGAGAGCCAGTTCGTGCAGCCGCACCGGTATCGGGACTGGGTCATCCAAGCGCTGAACCAGGATTTGCCCTATGACAGGTTTCTGGCGCTGCAAATAGCTGCCGACTCACTCAAGCCTTCTTCTACTTCGCCACAGGCGCCAGGCACGGTTGCCCGAGCCAGCACCGCGGATCCAAGGCGTGGCAGTGGTCACCCAGACTTGGCGGCCATGGGATTTCTTACCTTGGGTCGGCGCTTCCTCGGCAATCCACAAGACATTGTCGATGATCAACTGGACACATTGATTCGCGCGACCCAGGCACTGACGATCGGTTGCGCACGGTGTCACGATCACAAATTTGATCCCGTGACCATGGCGGATTATTACGGCCTTTATGGTGTCATGCAAAGTTCCCAGGAACGTCTCGCGCCCCTGGGGGACCGACCTGGTCCGGATACTTGGATGACTTATTCTGAAGCACGTCAGCATTTTGAATTTGACCGGGAACTGGACTCCCGTGTGCAAAAGTTGGAAACCGCATTCCGAGTCGCCTGCGACCAAGTGGTGGATCGACTGCGCGGACGCATCACGGAGTACCTGGTTGCCGCGACGGACAAAGATCGTCTGCCCACTGTGTCGGCCAATGTCCGCCCGGCCCCCACCGACATCAACCCATATAACGTACGACAGTGGGATCAATACTTGAAGCGTCGTGCCGATCCTCAGGATCCGGTTTTTGGCCCGTGGACTCGGTTTTCCAAATTGCCAGGAGATGATTTTAATCGCTCGTCCGATGCCTTGACCGCTCAGATCCAAAGCGAGGCCACCAATCAACCGCCGTCGGACACAACCCGCCGACTGAATCCCCGAGTCGCCGGCTTGTTTACCAACGCGCCTTCGTCGATGAAGGAAGTGGCTGAGCGTTACGGGAGTCTGTTGGAATCCATTCACCAGCATTGGCGTGCAGACGTCGAACATGCGGTCACGAATAAGACGGCGCCACCGGTGAAATGGGCCGACCCCGACAAGGAGGAGCTTCGTCTGATCTTGTACGGGCCAGATGCACCCGTGCTGGTTCCGTCCGGTTCGATCGTGGAATTGGATGTCCATTTATACTTCGACGATCCAAACCGAGTGGCTCTCTCAAAAATGCAAATGGAGGTCGAGCAATGGATCCAAAACGCACCAGGAGCACCCGCATTTGCCGTCGCACTCGAAGATCGCGCCCAACCCGTTAACGCACGGATTCTGCGGCGTGGCGATCCTTCCAAGCCTGAAGCCGAAGTGCCTCGCGCATTTCTTAGCCGACTCCGAGCATCGGCGACCTCGTCCTTCACCCACGGCAGTGGCCGATTGGAATTGGCAGCGGCCATCATCGACCCAAAGAACCCACTGACCGCTCGCGTTCTGGTGAATCGGATATGGGCTCACCATTTCGGTGTCGGGTTGGTTTCCACCCCCAGCGATTTCGGCACACGGTCACAACCTCCAAGTCATCCGGAACTTCTCGATTGGCTCGCAGACGAGTTTGTGAAGGAGGCATGGTCCATGAAGTCAATCCATCGGTTGATTTTATTGTCCGCAGTCTTTCAGCAATCCGCCGACCCATCAGCATCTGCATCAAAGGTCCTTTCATCGGCCTCTGGAGCAGCTCCAGCACCGGCATCCATGCGTGATCCGGAGAATCGATGGCTGCATCGATTCCCTCGAAGACGCCTCGATTTTGAAGCACTGCGCGATTCCATACTTCAGGCAACCGGTGAGCTGAATCTTGAGGTCGGAGGAAAATCCTTCGATATGGAAGGTCAAGCCTCGGTGCCGCGCCGGACGATCTATGGTCGGGTAGATCGCAAGTTCCTTCCAGCCGTGCTGCGCACCTTCGACTTTGCTAATCCGGATCTGCACGCACCCCAACGGCATATCACAGTCGTGCCACAACAGGCGTTGTTTCTGCTGAACAGCCCGTGGGCGGTAGACCGGGCACGGTCGTTGGCCCGGCGCGCGCAGACTGAGGCACCTTCCAAGGATGATAGCGCGTTTATCGACGTGCTTTACCGATGCATTCACCAACGCACACCCACGGCGAAAGAATCCGAACTCGGCCTGCAATTTTTGCGAGAATCCACGCTGCATCCCCCATCCGATATCCCGCTAGCCCTCAACTCTCAGGAACAGCTGGCCCAGGTGCTACTGTTTTCAAACGAAATGGCGCACTTGGAATGAACGATCTCCAACAACACTCGACTTCTATCCCGGCATTCGTCACGCGCCGGGAAGCATTGAAACGATGCGGAATGGGCTTGGGATCGCTGGCGTTCGCTGGCTTGGCGAGCTCGGGAATCCTTTCCCAACAAGTTCAAGCCAACACGGCGCTCGCCGCCAATCCGCTCATCCCCCGCGCCCCTCATTTCCCGGGCAAGGCCAAGCGAATCATCCATTTTTTCCTGAACGGCGGTCCTTCCCAGGTGGATACATTCGACCGCAAACCGCTCTTGGAAACTTGGGCCGGAAAACCACTACCCACCGGAAATCCCGCTACAGAAAACGTCACTACCGGTGCATTCCCATCCCCATTCCGTTTCCGTCGTCACGGCCAATGCGGACTGGAAGTGAGTGAGTTGTTTGAGAAGACCGCAGCGCATGCCGATGACTTGGCGGTGATTCGGTCCATGACCGCGGACCTGCCCAACCACGAACCCTCGCTGATGCTCATGAATTGCGGCGATGCCATCCAGGCTCGTCCGAGTCTCGGCTCGTGGATCACCTATGGCCTCGGAGCCGAAAACCAGAATCTGCCGGCCTTCATCGCCATGTGCCCTCGCGGACTGCCCGTAAAGGAAAACGAGAACTGGCAATCTGGATTCCTGCCCGCGGTGTTTCAAGGCACCTACATCGATCCACAACACACCCAGATCGATAAACTCATCGCGCATATCCGGAACCAACATACCAGCCGGACGCAGCAACGACGGCAACTCGACCTGCTCCAGAACCTGGAACGAGAATATCGATCACGTCGGGATCGAGATACGGGACTTGAAGCCCGACTGGAGTCGTTCGAACTCGCCTTTCGAATGCAACTGGAGGCGGCAGAAGCCTTCGAGACGCAGAATGAGCCGGCTCATATCCAGGCGCTGTACGGCGAGGGCGTTCATGCCCGACAGACTCTCATCGCCCGCCGACTCCTCGAACGTGGCGTTCGCTATGTCCAACTCTGGCATGGTGCCGGGCAACCCTGGGATAGCCACGGCAATCTCGAAGCCGATCACCGGAAGTACGCTCGTGAAATCGATCAACCCATCTCGGCGTTGCTGACAGACCTGAAGCAGCGCGGGATGTTTGAAGACACCCTGGTCATCTGGGGTGGCGAATTTGGACGGACTCCTACCACCCAGGGATCCAACGGCCGCGACCACAATGCCTATGGGTTCACCATGTGGCTCGCAGGGGCTGGCGTGCAGGGGGGAACGATATTCGGAGCCACCGATGAATTCGGATTCCGTGCCGTTCAAAACAAAGTGCATGTCCATGACCTCCACGCCACCATCTTGCACCTGCTTGGCTTTGATCATGAGCGGCTGACCTATCGCTATGCTGGCCGCGACTTTCGTCTTACCGATGTGTACGGCGAGGTCATCAAAGGGGTGCTTGCCGCCTGACATTGACGGGCAGGCCATCACGCCAGATCCACCTGGATGTTGCACCCTGTGCCGTCACTCGGACCCTGGCGATCCTGATTCGCCAGAAATCATCGCACGGTGAACCGGGGAGACTGACTCAGAAATCGAATCGGGTTCTGGTAAATCACCCGGTCGATGGCTTCATGGGTCCAACCTCGGCGGCGCATTTCCAGGGCTGTACGCGGGATCGCCAACGGCACGCTCTCGCCCCAATCACACGCCGAATTCATCCAAAGGCGATCACTTCCGTAGAGATCCAAGATGTCCACCGCTCTCGCAGGGGTGCACTTGCTGACAGGGTAGAGCGTCATACCCGCCCAGTGGCCCCGCTCGAGTACCAGTCGAGCTGTGTGCTCTTCAATGTGATCAATGAGAACCCGCTCCGGGCGAATCCTTGAATCCGATCGAATCACATCCAAAATCAGCCGAGTGCCCTTCAGTTTGTCTTCGAGATGCGGCGTGTGAACCAGTATCAGTTGGTCGTGCCGCGCGGCGAGAGCCACGTGCATCTCCAACACCTTCATCTCATTGCGGGAATTCTTGTTCAACCCGATTTCTCCAATGCCCAAGACCGTGGGTTTGGAGAGAAACTCTGGAATGATGGAGATCACATCCTCCGCCAGTTTCACGTCCTCGGATTCCTTGGGGTTAATGCAGAGCCAGCAATAGTGTGGGAGCCCGTACTTGGCAGCTCGTGCCGGTTCGTACTCTGTGAGTTGACGAAAATAATCGCGGAAGCCATGGACCGACAAACGGTCAAACCCAGCCCAAAAAGCGGGTTCACAGACCGCGGCACAACCAGCGGTCACCATGTCCTGATAGTCATCCGTCGTCCGGCTGACCATGTGCCCATGTGGCTCAATGTAGCGCATGCAATGCGCAAAGCTTAATCCTGCCGTCAGTGGCATTCAAGAAGACCTCAGCAAATCCTGCTTGCGTCCACCGAAGGGGTCGGGGCGAGAGTGTGCCGGATGTCCGTTCTCAACCTATTCGCGAGACGCGTGATCCTAGCCACTTGGGCGGGATCGGTCGCCGCTGTGTCGCTGCCAGCCCAAGTGACCTATCAGGACATTCATGAACCCCCACACCGTTATCGAGACCGCACGCCGACCGATTCATTGACTCGAATGAAGAACGATTTGGAGACTGGCGCCATTCCCCTCGACCGCAGCAGCGAGCTGGCTTTCCTGAACAGCCTGCTCAAAGCGCTGGACATCCCCGCTTCGTCCCAGATGCTCGTCTACTCCACGACAAGCCTCCAACTCAGCCTGATCAGCCCCTCAAATCCACGGGCTCTCTATTTTAATGAGGAACTCTATCTAGGTTACATTCCCGGCGGAAAAATCGAGATCATCTCGATCGACCCCGACTTGGGTGGGATTTTCTACATCTTCGATATTCCTAAGGCAGATCGTCCTCTAAAGATCGAGCGATCCGCGCGCTGCATGAATTGCCATTCCGGCTCCGAGACCGGTTATGTGCCGGGCTTGGTCATCAAATCGGTCGTTCCAGGCCCAACCGGAGGCAGCCTCAACGCTTATCGCGTCGACCAGCATGGTCATTCCATCCCCTACGCAGATCGCTTCGGTGGCTGGCATGTCACGGGGAAGCATGGGATCACGCAGCACTGGGGAAATCTGATCGGGGACTCCAACGCGGGCATCCTCACCCTCCACACCAACCCGCCCGGCAAAAGCTTTCGTTTCGAACGATTCCTGAATACCACAAGCGATGTCCTTGCCCAGATATTGCATGAGCACCAGGCCGGGTTCATCAACCGCATGGTGGAGGCGACCTACCGTGCTCGCACAATCGTTCATCTCAATCCTAGAACCTTGGGGCCAGAACCCACGGCGGAACTGGAAGATCAGGCACGGAAACTAACCCGTTATCTGTTGTTTGCCGACGAAGCACCGATGCCACTGGGCGGCATCGAAGGGGACGCAACTTTTCGAACTGAGTTTCGCCGAAATCGTCGTCTTTCGGCCGACGGAATCTCACTCAAGGATTTCGAGCTAAGCACCCGGCTTTTCAAGCATCGTTTAAGCTACATGATCTACAGCCCGTTAATCCAAGACGCGCCAGCGATTCTAAAAGACGCGCTCGGGAGACACCTCATCCGCGCTCTCCAAGAGACGCCGGCCCACGGCGAATTCCAGTATTTGCCCGCTGCCGAAAAGGCGGCGATACGCCGAATCCTTAAGGCCACGTCAAAGGAGTTCGCGAACGCCTGGTGAGCCCGGGAAAAAACGAACGGTGTTGAACATTCCTTGTTACAAAGTGGCATAAAGAGCGCTTAGCCCGACTTAGCGGATTCGCGGCTAGTAGAATCGGAAGTCATTGATTTGCAATGGAAGGATTCAAAAGGTCTGCACTACACCGCGCCTGTCGCCTGACTTGAAGTGATGCGTGGTGAGGGCTGTTTGGGTAGGCCCAATCGCAAACGCGGGCAGCAGCAATTGCACTTCGGCTTCGGGTTCAGTCCATCGCGAAAACACGATCTTTCTGCCATCGGATGTCGGTATGTATTTTAAGGGACAGTCCTTTTATTAAATTTAGCTTGCTTGATTTCGAGGGATTCGCAACACTCTGGGCATGCGACAGGCGCGATTGTTAATCTCCGAGGACTCTCCTCTCGGGCATTATCACTGCATTTCACGCGTGGTGGATCGGCGGTTCATTTTCAATACCGCCGAAAAGGAACATTTCGCCCGCTTATTGCGTGAAGTGGAGGCTTTCTGCGAGGTCAAGGTCCTCACCTATTGCCTCATGTCCAATCACTTCCACCTTCTCGTCGAAGTGCCCAAACCACCCGAGGTTTTGCCGAATGCCGAAGCGATTCTGGCGAAATTGGAACGGTTGTCCGGTCATCAGAACGTCGGTGCGGTCCGCCAGCGCTTTGAGATGTATCGCGCCGCGAAGGACACCCAGGCCGAGGCCGAGTACTTGGCCACCTTTCACGAACGGCTGTGGGATTTGAGTGCGTTCATGAAACTGCTCAAGCAACGTTTCACTCAGTGGTACAACGGGCGTACTGGACGGAAGGGCACCCTATGGGAAGAGCGCTTCAAGAGCGTGCTGGTGGAAGGAATTGGTCAGGGGTTGAGTGCCATGGCCGCGTACATCGACCTGAATCCGGTCCGGGCGGGATTGGTGACCGACCCGAAGGACTATCGTTGGAGCGGTTACGGCGAAGCGATGGCGGGCAAGAAGCGGGCGCGCCTGGGATTACAGCGTGTTGTGCAAGCGCTATTGCGAGGGGAAGAAGAGACGTTGAGCCGTTCGTTGGAAATCTACCGGATGCACGTGTACCGAGAAGGAACGGAAGAGCGGGAAGCGGGGGGAATCGATGGGAAAACGGAGCGGGGCGCCTTGAAACGGGAAGAGGTGCTGACGGTGATCGACGCCAAGGGTCGGTTGCCGCTCTCTGAGTATGTGAAGTGTCGAGTGCGGTATTTTTGCGACGGCGCGGTATTCGGAAGTCGCGAATTTGTGGAGGGCGTGTTCCAGGCCAACCGAAAGCGATATGGGACTGCTCGGAGGAGCGGGGCTAGGAGGATGCGCGGTGTGGAAGAAAAGTTGTATTCACTCCGAGACTTAAAGGTGGGTGTGTTTGGTTAGCGGACGACCCCTTAGACTGACTCGCCCCGCTCAAAGCCCGCTCCCACCTTCCCTTAAAGCGTCCCGTAACCCACTAATAGTCAAACTGATCCAAAATAAGACCGGGTGCCAAGACGAAACGTCCACGGCACCCGGTCAAAATCCAAGTGGTCAGTAAACTGACCCTTATTTTAGCTGGCTTTTTCGAGCTTCTCGCCGGCTTTTTTCCAACCGGTGAGCCCGGCCGACATGTGCTTGATGTTCTTGTAGCCCAACTTGGCGGCCGCATTGGCAGCTGCTTGGTAGGCATTGCACTTAGGTCCACCGCAGTAGGCGACCACGAGGGTATTCTTATCCTTGGGCAGGACGCTCGCGAGTTTGTCCTTAACGGCATCAAAATCTACCGCGCCGGGGACATGGCCAGTCTTGAACGAGTCAGAGCCGTTGACATCAATGATGACGGCCTTCTTGGATTCAGCCAGCGCTTTGACTTCACTGACACTGATGTCAGAAAATTCGCCAGCATAGGAAACGAGGGCAACCATGGTGCCCACTAATAGAGAGAGGAGTTTCTTCATGATTAAGTTTGATTGGTTCGTGAGTGGACAATCTCAGGATGATCGCATCGGCGCGATAACCGAGAAATTCAAGCGGCCTTCCGTCGCTGCTTAGTTCTTAAGACAGCAGCGCCTGATTTGTGTTCAGTCAAGACCAAACCCAGCCGAATTGCCAGAGGGAATTTGGTAGGGCGAGAGAGACGTGGCGCCAGTCATCCGGACGAGGCAGCTGACCGAAACGCGACTAGAGAGGTTTTCGGTCCCCTTGGACCCAGCTAGGGCCGAAGGCGTTTCTGAAAAATGATCACGTGTTGGCGGGGCAGAAGCTTAAGTGTTTCGGTCCAATCCACTGGGTGCAGGGCCATTTCCTTCTTCAACTGCGCCTCGGTCATTTTGTGGAGTGGCTTGATAGGCACCCACTTGTCTTCCCCGCGATATTCGACGAAAACGACACGGCCGCCGGGTCGGAGTGAGGCCACGATGCCTTGCAGCATTTCATAGGGATGATCGAACTCATGGTAAACATCGACCATGATAGCGAGATCGATTGAATTGGCGGGCAAGCCAGCATTAGTGGTGGATCCGAGGACCGGAATGAAATTAGTCACACCGCGTGACGTCATGTTGGTGCGGAGAATGCCGATCATTTCCGGCTGGATATCCGTGGCATAGACTTGCCCCGTGGGGGCGACTTTTCGGGCGATGCGCCAAGAAAAGTAGCCGCTGCCAGCACCGATGTCGGCGACGGCCTGACCCGGCTTGAATTGGAGGGCCTCGATCAGCTTGGCGGGCTGCTCCTCCTCTTCACGTTCCGGCCGCTCCAGCCACATGGCACCATGGTGAGTCATATAGTGGGCGATTTCACGGCCGAGGAACCATTTGCCAATGCCATCAAAGGATCCGGCCCTCAATTCGTACACCGGACCATTCGTCGAGGGTGGCGTTGTCGGGGCGGTTTGAGCGTTGAGCGCTCCGAGCGTCATCCAAACGAGGATAAACCATCCGTATCCCCAGAATTTCCAGCTCTCACCGCGCTGTCGGTTGGTAGTCATTGAGGTCAATCGCTAATACCCGAATGGGCAACACAGGCTTGAACAAAGTGTCGAAACAAGCGTGCATGCTCGGGATGCTGAAGGTAGAGGCGTTCGGGGTGAAATTGAATGCTGCCAAACCAAGGAAGCATGTCGCGGTGGTCCGGACGAAATTCGGCGGCTTCGATCACCCCATCCGGGCCATGGGCAACGGCACGAAGCGGCTCGGCCAATCGATGAATCGCTTGGTGGTGCGTACTATTGACCCCGAGAGTCTTTCGCTGCCAGACATGGGCCAACTGTGAGTCCGGTTCAATACGGACGTCGTGCACGACTTCGTACTTCCGATCCATCTGACTGTGCTTGAACGCGCCGGGACGTTGAGTGGATATATCCAGGTAGAGCGTGCCTCCCAGAGCGATGTTCACCAACTGATGACCCCGGCAAATCGCCAGAAGCGGCTTACCGCAGGCGAAAGCCTCGCGAATCAATTCTAACTCCATGATATCGCGAGCAGGCTCGGCACATCGACATTTCTCGACCAGATCCGCAGGTGCATCCGGCCAATAAATTTGGGAAGCGATGTCATCACCGCCGGTAAGCATGACTCCATCGGCTTGTCGGACGGCATCGGCGAGGACTCGGGGTTCGGTGCAAAGCGGCAGGGACAATGGCAACCCGCCGGAATCCAGGATCGCTTGTAGGTATCGGCTGCCAACACTGATGGCATGGTCCTGCATTTCAGCTCCTGAGGATTGGGTATCGGGCGAGACGAAAATGAGCGGTCGACGTGGCATGCGTATTAGAAGTGCCCCGGGGTTTGGTCAATTGATGAACCGATGATCGGGAAAACGTTCGAGAATGGTGCTCCGAATGCGCTGAGCCTCGCGGGGAGGGTGCAAACCTCGCCCGGAACGGCGTTCGACGCAATCCAGGAGCTCCAGCCAGTCTTCCAGCGGCGGTTCCGCCAGCGGCTCCCACTGAACCTCTTTGCCCTTACGACGCGGACGTTCGAAAAAGTGCCATTCGCCCCCGACCCGCTGAGCGAAGACATGGCGCTTCAATCCGTCCTCACCGGGTGTGGTCCATCCGACTTCTGCTTTGGCTCCCATACAATTCGTTCAATTAAGTCGCTGTTTCAGGCAGGTCCACCGAGGCAATGGCCATCGCGGCAATCCCTTCCTCGCGGCCAATAAATCCCAACCGTTCGTTGGTGGTGGCTTTGACACCGACTTGGCGGACTGTGACGCCCAAGGCTTGGGCAATTCGCTCCTTCATTTGCTGAAGATGAGGCGCGATTTTGGGTCGTTCGGCGATCAGACTCATATCCACATTCACAATCCGGCCACCCCGAGCTTGAACCTGGGCCGCCGCTTCACGCAGAAACACGCTGCTCGCAGCGCCCTTCCAGCGCGGATCGGTATTGGGAAAATAATGTCCGATATCCGGTTCCCCCAAAGCACCTAGGAGGGCGTCGGTCAGGGCGTGCAAGAGTGCATCGGCATCGCTGTGCCCCGCCAAGCCGAGGGTGTGAGGGATCTCAACACCGCCAAGGATGAGTTTTCGACCGGCGATCAGCGGGTGCACATCGTAGCCAATTCCAACATGAATCACCGCGACAGGGTAGGCGTTTCTGGCGGATTGTCGAAGCCGGAAACAGAACGGTCGTGAGCAGGGCAGTTTCAAGATTTCGACTTTAAGGAGGCAGGTGAAACAAAAGGCGGTATAAAACTGGACAAAAGGCGCTGACTTTATTTAACTGCCGGCATGTCCGAGCCTATTACGCTACCCGAGCACGAGCAACAAACGG
>SXSK01000319.1 GCA_005793375.1 Verrucomicrobiales bacterium
AAGAAGCCATGCGCTTACTTTCAAGCGTGGCCATTGTGAAAAATCAGCCGAGTTCTCAATATCCCGCCTGCCTATTGTTCTTCCGCGGGTCCATCCTTCAACCAATCCGGCCAAACCACTTTTCTTGAAACTGCCCTGTGTTGAACGCCCCCAAATGATTCGGGCATTGACGATTGTATGATGGATGCAGCACCACTCGATCTACGGCCTCGTTTCCTGATTCGTAGGCGAGCAAGATCAATGAAACCACCACCCCGGCGTCCGAGAGTATTTTGATCTCACGATCCAGGCTATCCAGATAGCCGCGATGGAATCGGTAGACACGATCGCCGGCACCCCAACTCGGATTCGCTGGGTCCCCCTTCAAATCCACAAACTGTGATAGATTGAAGTTCAGCGCGGCATGGCGAATCCCCAACGCCAAGGCGTCACCCACCATCTGGACCTGAAGTCCTTTCTTAGAAGCACTTGGCAAGATCCCGTGAGCCTCCAGCGATTCGGCGGCTCGAGCCTGAGCAATCCCGGAGCAGGTCATCGCCCAAAACACCAATCTCCATCGCCAGTCACTGCAAAACACTCGCCCCCCAGGGACACTCATGATCGTCAGAGATACTGCGATAGGAATTGCCGGCGATAAGCGCTTTCGCTGGAGGGCAGTTTCTGGAGAAGAGTCTCGCGCGGCACGGCGCCATGCTGGAATCGCCGCTTCTCAAACACAGGCATGTCCATCCCGGTCAACGCCTTTACCCCGCGGCGCACAATCTCTCCTTTGAGCGAGTACAGCGTCGGAACATCATACTGAGTGAGCTCAATGAACGGAATCCCCTCTGCCACTTCAATGACCCCGGGTCGCGTGAAAGGACTAAACCCTTCGAAACCAAAGTGTCGAGCTGGTGCGTAGGTGCGTACATAACCGCGGCTCAGCCCCCCGCTGTAGGTCAGCGAATGTTTGATTCGACCCACTCCCCAGCCTTCGTGATAAAGCATGAGGTTGTGCACCACACTTCGAATCGTCAGTTCCGGATTCTCTTCAATCGGGTAATCCTTGAGGTTTTCGTCGCCTCCATCACCGTCGATCAAGTGTTTCCAGTCAGGATACCGTTGGCGGATCCCCTTGCACAGGGTGAGCCCCATGGAAGCGCATTCCACATCCAGCGGCTTGTAATCTTCGATCAGTCGAATGGTCTCGGCAACGTCGAGATCATTGAGATCCCCATCGATTGGTTCGAGAAACAAGCCTAAGCCCAAGCGACCCAAGAATCCTCGCGCTTGCACCAAGTCCGGACCGTCACCAAAGGAAAGCGTGAACGCTTTAAGTCTCGAGGGACTCATACCCAATTGCTTGAGGACATGATACGTTACGAGGAACACGGCACCGCTGTCCACACCCCCTGAGAACGCCACCCCGATCGGTTCGCGCTCCGGCAAACTCCGAAGCCAACGAGCCACTTCGTTCGCCAACGCCCCGATGTAGCGTCGTCCGATTTCGTCGAGATCGGTCGATAACGAATTCCGCTGCGGCTCGAAAAAGCGGGTGTAAGTTGGGTCCGGATCTGGGCAGCCGATCAACTGGATCTCAATTATGTAATGAGCGGGGACCATCCGGGTGTAGCTTGGATGGAACTGATCCGCGAGTCCCTCCCGCTGGAGTTGCGCATGTATTGCATCGATGCGATCCGCCACAATCAGCGCGGGTCCCTCCTGGCGTTTTGCCAGGAAGTAGCGCATCGGCCGATCCAACGACCGCGCCATCCTCACGGTTTTCCCATCTCGCGCCAGCAAGGCAAACGAGCCGTCGATTTCTCGAACCGCGTTCGCATCGGCTGCCAGCACACGGCGCCGCGCTTCCTCGACATCCATATTCAGGATGCGATTCAACTTCGGGTCGATCAAATCCACGACCCGTTCCACGTATGCGTCCAAAGACATACAGCCAGTCTGAAGCGGAGCTGGCGCGTAAGCAAGTGGGAGTCGACAGGGTCAACACTTCGAAACAGCCCTACCGTGTCTCACCCACGAAACAACCGACAACTGACCGCGGGAAACCACGGTTGATGTTGAAAGAAAAAAGAAGGCCGGGAGTTAGTCCCGGCCTTCTGTGAAAACAATCCGGAGAACCCACTAACGCCTGACGCGGTAGAACACAGCTCCAGCACCCAGGGTCTCGCTGTAGGAGCCATCCGAATCGCCGGTGCTGGTGTAAGCGCCCGATGCGGTGGTCGCTTTTTCAAGGGTCCCGCCGTTTGTCCAGGTAACGGTCACTTGCTCACCATTGCGAGAAACGCTAACCACCGGTGACGGGAGTTGAGCAACAGCCCCCAGCAACCAATCGATCGCCGCGTTGAACAACTTCTTCCCATCGCTATTTAAGGCCGCATAGGTGGCGTCAGTGAAAAAGATATTGACGCGCCGTTCCGCTGCAAGCGTGGAACCGTCAATGAGCAACGAACCCTTATCATAAGCGTAGATAGGATAACGGTCGTTTCCATCGGTGGTCTTCGCGATCTTGATGGCGGAATCAGCCGGTAGACCCCAGCAATAGTCCACGGTCGTCGAGACCGTCACCGTGCCGCTTAGTCCTGCAGCCAGAGGGTGGCTCGCGTTCACAATCTGCAGCTGTGTTTGCGCCGCGATGTTATCCCGAGAAGTACCAGCGACATCCAGGGTATGGAGTAGATTGTCTTGCAAGGCCTGCTCCCAATTCAACAAGGGAACCGCTGACGCAGTGAATTTGTCAGCCACATTGCCGGACCCTACCGTTGATGAAACAACCACGATTGCCTTGCCGTCGGCATCACTGGTTTGTGACGGGGTGTCACCCACAGTGTAAACATCCAACCCCCTGGAGAAGAGATCCGCAATGACGAGTGTGTCACTAGCATTGGGGCCGGAACCACCATGCACAAAGAGGGCTTTCTTGGCACCTGCCGGGGGCCGAACCGTAACTACTGATGGAGTGGCCATGACCGCCAATCCCTGACCATCGATCACTTGCGCGGTGAGACTATAGAGACCCGCAGGAACACTCGGAATTGAGAACGAGTAAGGCGCGGTGGTCAGCTTGGCGAGGCTTTGTCCATTGGCAAAATACTCCACACTGACGATTTGGTTTTCTGGATCTGCCACGGCGACCGTCAAGTTGGCGGCTTGTCCCGCGGTGAGGGTAGATCCATTCGCCGGTGAGGTGATCGAGATGGTCGGCGGTTGAGGCAAAACCACATCCGCGTTGTAGAGGACGGCCAAGTTTTCGATCCAGTGCGTCTCGAATTCACCGCCCGTTCGTGCACCAATCGTGATGCGGGGGCCAGCGATCGGCGACCAACCGATGTCCAGCTTATCGTAATACTTCACATTATCGTGCTGTACGGTGAGACGCCCGTTGGAATCCACCTGAATCACGACGTCCACCCAGCGATTATTGACCAAGACAGATTTGGGAACCTTGGTGGTGACGACTTCGCCGCCAGCCCACTTCACGTCAATCGCGGGGGCCTCGCCGGCGCCATTGTCATAGGTATCAAACGCGATGGTCAGACCACCCCCAGTCCCTTCTTCGCCTGTATTGGTTTCGGGGGTGAGATCGGATGCCATGCTGAAACTGTACCCATCCGCAGGATTGCCGCTGCCGCGACCAACGAACATCTTAAACCAGACCGTGAACTTCGTGGCCTCCGCACCGGACAGTGGATCGTCGATATTCAAGCTTCCTTGAAGGCTCCCCGCATTGGTGGTGAGTTCGAGGAGTCCCGTGTTGTCCACACCGCCAGTGGCCTTGGCATTTGCCGCACCGACCACCGCCATTCCAGGCGGCACCTGACCGTCATTGAATTCGGCGTAGATATGGTACGCAGTAAAGGAGTGCGTGCTGCTATCCGAAGCATTGCCTGCAGGATCCTTCACGCCACCAACCGTGATCGTGTACGAGCCTCCTGCAGCAACCCCATTCAAATTCAACTGAACTCGCCCAGCCTGACCAGCGCCCGAGATCACGGTGGCACCACTGATACTGGCCCCACCGCTGATCTTGTAGTTGCCGAGCGTTTTGGCGCTGGCATCGTCCAACGGCTCACTGAATCCAACCACCGCCGACGCGATACTTCCAGAGAATGAGGTGACGGTTGGTTTGATGGTATCCGCGCTCACCGTCAACGTGGCTGCCGTGGATGTCACGGCACCAAATGTTCCGAATTCGGCATTACCCGTGGTCAATACGACACGGTACTGAGTCAACGAATCACCCGTACTGGCAAACGGGATGGTGAACGTGGCGCTGTTCGCTCCAGCAACATCCGCAAATCCCCCGCCACCCGCAGGTGCTTTCTGCCATTGGATGGCTGTTTTGGTTCCAAAGATGGAGTTATACGCATCGTATTGCACGGTGAACGACGCAGGTGTTCCCGCTGGTACCGTCAGATTCGAGGGAGCTTGAGTAATGTTGAGGATGGCATTTTCGTCATAGCCGGTACTTAGAGATTCTCCCTGAATCGGGACCACGGATCCTGCATCGTTGATGTCTGCATCGTTGGGTCCGAGGACGCCCACCATCAGCCAGTCGCCGCCGCCACCTTCCTTCCAAAGCCCGCGTATGTAGTATTTTTTGCCTTTCTCGAGGTTGATGGGCTGGGATGATAACCCCCCCGGCAGATCGGTGAACGCATTGCAGCATCCCCCTTGTGCTGCGATCTGACGCATGCTGGAAGGTGTATCATCCGTTCCTAAAAACAGAGCGGAAGCATCATCACTCCGAATATAGAACTTGTAGGCGCCGGTGGCAGGTGCGGTATAGAGACCTGTGACCTCGCCGCCATAGTTCTCGCCTAAGTTGTCACCCGTGTTCTCAAATGGACCAAAGACGTCCCAGAAGAAAATTTCGTCCGGAAGATTGGGAAATTTGGGATTGCCCGTGAGGTTTGCAACCGCCGTCCCACCAATGTTTCGATACAGCCGAACCAGCAGTTTTCCTGCGACGGTTTTTGCGCCCTTGAACTGGGCTGTGCCAGCGGTCGTCATCGCATTCCCAGCCGCATCTTTCACGCCAGTTATAGTCACGTTGTAGCTCGTTCCGGCTGTCTGAGCGGCCGTACGAAGCCCGACCGAAGTGCCCGCCGTGCTTAAGACTGCCCCGGAGATCGTGAGCCCATTGATGGTGTATTTCGAGACATCCTGAGCCGTTGCTGGGTCCAGCTTTTCAGAAAACTGAATCGTCAAGCTCGTGTTGCTTGGCCCGCTCGTTGCTCTGACGACGCTGGGCGGTGTCGAATCCGTAGTCAAAGTCGCCGGAGCCGAAGCTGCGCTCTTAGTCCCATTCGAAACGACAACTCGGTACATCGTTCCATTCATGCCGTCGGTCGTGGCTGGTGTCGTGTAACTCTTCGTCGTAGCACCGCCGATGTCTACGTAGTTAGCTGCGCCCGGGGCTTTCTGCTGCCATTGGTAAGTCAAAGTGCCGGTTCCTTCGGTTTGGACGGTAAACGTCGCCGTTGTGCCAGGCGTCGCGGTAGCGCTTTGAGGTGACTGAATGATCGCCACGTAAGACACCGCCAATCCCGATTCGGCGGGCCCGCTTCCCGTCGGAGCTGCAAGGCTGGCCAACTGCAGGATCAAGGCATCTACCGCTGAACCGTCTTCGCGCTGGCTAACTCGAATCGTGAAGACACCACCCCCGAGATCATAAACGGCCGGCACCTCAGCGCCGCCCCCGCCATTGTTATCCGGAGCGGCAATCCCATCCCAACCTGTGCCCGATCCCGTACTATCAAAATTTAATTCATCGGGGTTGGCTCCATCCCCGAAGCGATACCACTGTGGCGTTGAGATCTCCAGGATTTGCGCGTAAATCGAATCGCTGGCGCCGTCCCACCCTTTCCAACGCAGGTAAAGCTGGTACTGCCCCGGTGTATTGATGTTGACCTTGTATTCCAGATAAGGGGGCAGACCGACGAGGTTGGCAGCATTCTTGTTGATGCCCGCATCTGGCAGTACTTGGACGAATTTTCCGCGCGCATTCTCATAGGCGGTCGTCGCGTCGCCATCACCATCGTCATTTGGTACGATATGCCAATGCGCACCGGCCGGATCGCCGACTCGGTCGGTGAAGTTCTCAGCCTCGACCACAACACGGCCACCGGTTTCTTCATAGATTTTGGTGGCTCCGAACGAGGCCAGGGGCACGGCACATACCAAAGCGAACAGACAACGAAACTTCGAAGGAATTATGCTCATAATGTACGATGAATAGCTACCGTCCGAGGCAGGCCATTACCACATTCCACGTGACCAAAAGGCATAGCTGCGCATCGGAATTCTGTTAAGGATTTGAGAGGTACATACCTTCGCCGTCTTTCCTCGTCAACCTTGTTCGTCCGTCGAAATTCTTTTATTTGAAAACACCCGGGCGGATGGAATTCTCACTTGGGCTGAACGTAAGCTTTACGTGGAACCTACGATGAGGTAATGCCCAACCATCACCTTGATCTGCCCATGAGCCCCGTCTGAATCCAGTGCACGAATCGATCGAGCCGTAGCTCCAACACACTCAATATCCCACTTCCATGAGCCAAATCCTCTTCCCTGAAGTCATTCAATTCCTCTCCCAACAACCCATCCCCCAGTTTATCGGTGGGCAATGGGTGGAGTCCCCATCCGGTTGCGTCCTGGAATCACGCGATCCCGGTAGCGGCAGAACCATTGCCCAGTTTTCTGGTGGCGATGCGCAGGACATCGATCAGGCGGTTCGCGCGGCGCACCGTGCCTTTCGTGAACAACCCTGGGCCGGCCTGGCACCCAACGATCGAGCGGTCTTCTTGCATCGCCTCGCCGATCTGGTTGACAAGCACAGCCCCATCCTCGCTCAGATTGAATCGCTGGATGTTGGCAAACCCCTCCCTCAAGCGGCGGGTGACGTCGCCAATGTCGCAGCCACCATCCGTTACTTCGCCGACCTCAACGTGTACATGCGCCGCCGTGAACCCATCGCCGTTCGCGGCCACGAAGCCCGTTCCATTCGAGTACCTTACGGTGTTTGTGGATTTGTTTTTCCCTGGAACTTCCCCCTGCTCCTCGTAGGGTGGGGCATCGCCCCCGCCCTGGCTGCCGGCAATACCGTAGTGATCAAACCCGCCGAAGACACCCCGCTATCCACCCTGTATTTCTGTCACCTGGTCGCCGCGGCCGGCATCCCTCCAGGGGTCGTTAATGTCGTCACTGGCCTCGGTGAAACTGCTGGCGCCGCCCTGTCCCAACATCCCGGCATCAAACGAATGTCCTTTACGGGTTCCCCCGAAGTCGGCCGTCTCGTCGGCGAAGCCTGCGGTCGCAATCTCGTCCCCGTAAAGCTCGAACTGGGTGGCAAAGGCGCGGCTGTGATCTTTGACGATGTCGATGTGGACGCCACGGCCGCGGCTCTCGCTGGAGCCATCACCTTCAATACCGGCCAGGTCTGCTGCACGGCCACGCGTTGGGTGGTGCACCACAGTATTCACGATCGACTGGTCCAGCGTGCCAGCGAACTTCTGAGCACGATTCACATCGGCCACGGCTACGAAGCCGCTACCCAGATGGGTCCTGTGGTCAGTGAAAAACAACGTCAGCGCGTCCTGGGTTACCTCGAACGTGGTGAACAGGAGGGTGCGGATGTCCTTCTTCGCGGTGGCGCCGCCATAGTTCCCGGACATGAACAGGGCTTTTATGTGAAACCGGCGCTATTGGGCGGTTCACCCGACAACGTCGCCTGTCGCGAGGAAATCTTCGGCCCCACGGCTTACGTGGTACCCTTCCGCGATGAATCTCATGCCGTCGAGATGGTCAATCGTTCCACCTACGGGCTCGCCAACAGTGTCTGGTCGGGGAACCTCGAGCGTGCGAACCGCGTCGCCGAAGCGTTGGTGGCTGGAAATAGCTGGATCAACGCCCATAACTTGTTCCCACACGGTGTTCCCTACGGGGGTTGCAATCTCAGTGGCATGGGGGGCGGGGTCAACAGCCCTGAAACCCTCATCGACTACCTGCGCCCTCAATCGATCGTTCGGCCCTTGCCCTGAACCCGATCAGCAGATCCACGGATAACAACGGGTGCCAACCGCAAGGTCGGCACCCGGTCACGACAATCCAGAAACGGGACTCGAGCCGCGCAGGCTCAATTGCGCGCCCAGCGGTAATAACGCATCGGTGTATTCTCCGTGGAATAGAATCGGGTAACCACCGCACCGGCACCATTGATCGCGGCTTCGACGGTTGTCCACTGTTGGAGATCGGCTGAACCTTCGATGCGATAACTCACGCCGGCAGCCGCGTTAAAACGAAATTCGATCGCCGTGCGAATCGACAGGTCTGATTCCGGCGTGCTGGCCGAGGCATTGGGGTTGAATCCACGCTGCGCTTCGAACCCGTCGGTGAATCCGTCGCCGTCGGTGTCCGCCTTTAGAGGATGGCTGCCCGGATTACCTGCGCCCCCGTAAGTGCCGGAATTGCCTTCAATCCCGTCGTTCAACCCATCGCCGTCAGTGTCGGCAGCCAGCGGACTGGTGCCTGTATCCGTAGCACTCCCGAACTTACCCGTATTGGTTTCGACGCCGTCCTTCAGCCCATCTCCATCCGTGTCTGGATTATCGGCCTTGGTGCCCAAATTGTACTCGGCCAAATTCTTCAGCCCGTCGTTGTCAGAATCGAGCGCCGCATCGTTGACATTTATGTTCAGCCCGTTGGCCTTCTCGTAGATGTCCGGCATACCATCGCTATCCGCATCCCCAGGCAGACCGATCAATTCGTTGATAAAACCATAAAAGTGAAACGTGTCGCCGTCCTGGAGCGAATCCATGGTCATCACCAGAGTTCCATCAGCGGACGCAACGTACTCGTAGCTCATCATCGCGCCCGGTGAACCAGCTCCGGTGGGTTCATATTCCGGATTGGCAGGGTCCGGAATCCAACGCGTTCCATCTCGCGCGATACGTGGAACCGGCGCATTGGGGGAGTCGCTTACAGTGATGTCTTGAGGCGGATTGCCCCAGCCGCTCACGAAAAAAGAGAGCCGATAGGTGTGCGCTTCCCGCAATCCAGTCAACGTCAACTTCTGGATGCCACCTTTCCCAGTCTCATTGACGCCGGCGTAATAAAAGTCCGTGAATAAGTCGCCCAACCCCGTGTCCACAAAGGGACCCTGGCCGTTATTCACGAAACTGCCTCCTCCAAACAAGAGGGTATAATTCGACCCTGCCGAACCCTTGGCAGTGAATTTGACTCCGTTGATCGTGGCTGGCGCCGCGTCCGCACCAAAATCAACGAGGTGCGTGTAATTTTTTGTGATATCAATCCCGGTCTCGGCATCGTCGCCGGTCAGCGCCGTGAAGCTCCAGGTACCAGCCTGGGACGAGGACGCCGCATGACCTAGAAACAAAACAACCGAGGTGATTAATTGAATGTGTCTCATGACGTTCTTGGTGAATGGATGAACCGGTATTAAATCATTCGGTCATGGAAACAGTCAAGATCTATAATCCAGGCCGCAATCGTTGACTATCGCGCAGGCAGCCCTGTTTGCCGTGCCGACACGGGAGGGTAGGCCTGCGCTGTACCGTCCGGCACCTGGGCGCCGTCGAAAACCCTATGTCTCGCTACCGCCCGAAGCCTCGCAGGTTCGCAACCTGCGAAACAGCAGGCTCGGCGGCCTGCGCCACCTCACGGAAGTGTTCGTCGAGATGATTGCCTGGTACAAGCGATTTCCAAGCCTGCCAATATTAGTGATCCTAGGAGGCCATTGATACAGCCTTGGCAGGTGACCTCTGACAAGCAGGGCAGTTTCAAGATTTCGACTTTAAGGAGGCAGGTGAAACAAAAGGCGCTGACTTTATTTAACTGCCGGCATGTCCGAGCCTATTACGCTACCCGAGCACGAGCAACAAACGGCTTTGGATGAGTTGGAGATCCGAT
>SXSK01000320.1 GCA_005793375.1 Verrucomicrobiales bacterium
AGGGCAAACTGTGCCAACTGAGGCGCCGCGACGATCAGCAATACCGTGCCGATCAACCCTCCAAGAGCCGAGCACCATAGATCGAGGGACAACGCGAAACTCCCGCGCCCCTGTTTGGCCAACGCATATCCATCGATCACGGCGGCCGCGGATGCCGGAGTACCCGGGATCCTCAATAACACCGCGGGAATATCCCCGGCGAAAATCGCGGTGAAACTAATTCCCAGTATCAAGGCCAACCCGGCATTGGGATTGGGAAGGTAAAATGTGAATGGAACCACCAATGCCACCGCCATGGTCGCAGTCAACCCCGGCGTTGCTCCCACAAAGATTCCAAAGACCATTCCCAACAGCCAAGGAATCAACACCTCAGGCTGAAACAACCCTACCAAGGTTTCCAAAGTCCCTGCGGCTAGCATGGGCAGCTCAAGTCCATTCATGGCAGGGGCACATGAAACAATCGCTCAAACAACATGTACACGCCCAGCGACAGCAAGACGCCTAACGCGAAGGCCTTCCAAATCGCTGCGCCCAGAAACCGCCCCAAGGCGGTGGAGAATCCGATCGTCGACACCACAAATCCCAACCAATTCATCAATGTCAAATAGAGCCCAAGCCCCAACAATAACCGCCAGGAATTCACAGAACCAGTTTTCCCCAGCGCTTCCACAGTGTCGACAGTTCCGGCAGGACGTTTCCGCGTCCGAATCAGTTCCACCAAACCGCCCAGCACCAGCAAGACCACAACGGCCGTCGGCAGCAGGAAAACACCCGGATCCCGATTTCGACCAACCCCATCAAAACCTGCGCCCTTGATGACCGTCCTCCACTGAGCCTCCTGAGCCTGGACATAGGTGCCAAACGCAGCTGAATCACTGAACTGAATCTGGAACCCATTCTTGCGCATGAAATCCTTGAACTCCTTCGACTCCACCACTTCGGCGATCGCGGTTCTCACCCGGTTAATGATTGCCGGTGGTGTGCCCTTGGGTACCATAACGCCTCGCCACGCGGCCGCCTCATAGTCAATTCCTTGCTCTCGGCAAGTCGGCAACTCTGGATAATCCGCAAGTCTCTCCGGACGCATCACACCCAGCACCCGAACCTGTCCCCCGGCGATCTGGGATGCCGCCTCCGGCACACTGCAAGCCACCGCGTCGATGTGTCCTCCCAACAGTTCCACCAGTGCCGGAGCGGAACCTTGAGCTGGCGTCCAGAGCACGTTGGAGACCGCAAGGCCGGCCTGGAGCATTAACCCCGCGCGCGCCAAATCCCAGGCGCCGCCAGTCGCCGTGCCCGACATCTTCAATTGACCCGGCCGCCGCCGAACCTCGGCCAAGAATTCACTCAAAGTCTTCCACGGAGCATCTTGGCGCACATGGATCGCCGCGGCATCGCTGTTCACCTGCGCTACCGGTTCGTAATCTCGCCAAGTCACACCCGAAATACCCAGGGTCTTCATGGTTCCCAGCTCGAAGGTCACGAGTGTTAAGCTGTAGCCATCCGGGGGCGCCAGAGCTCCTGCCGTATGTCCCACAGCTCCCGCCCCCCCTGTCCGATTCACCACAATCACCGGCTTGCCCAAACGCCGCTGCAACCCGTCGGCGAGAATCCGCGCCACACGATCACTCCCGCCTCCCGCAGCCCAGGGAACAATGAGTTGAATCGTCCTTACCGGGTATACCGCAGCGGCATCAACCCGGGTGGCTGCCATCAACCGATCACCGACACCTGTGACGCTCACCAATCCAGCCAAAACTCCACCCAATAGCCAACGCCAGAACACGGCTCCGCTCTTCCCCGTCACCCTCACGGACGCACCGCCGTTCCATCACGACGACGCAACGGTTCCCAATAACCCGGATGTTCGGGAAACGGGAATTTTTTGGCGGCCTCCTCGTTGAGGTCGACGCCAAAACCCGGCGCTTCGTTGACATACAAATAACCATTCCGAATGGTTGGGCACCCAGGGAAAACCTCCAGCAGTGCATCGCTCGGCTTCAGACCCTCCTGGATGCCAAAATTGTGAATGGCTAAATCGAGATGCGCATTGGCCGCATGACCGACCGGCGACAAATCCGGGGGGCCGTGCCACGCGGTCCGCACCCGAAACCACTCGGCCAACGTCGCGATCTTGCGCATCACGCCAAACCCGCCGGTCTGGGACGAGTGCACACGAATGTAATCGATCAAACGGTCTTTGATGAGATCGACCCACTCATGAGGACTGTTGAAAAGCTCCCCCATCGCCAGCGGAACTAGCGTTTGCTGCCGGAGGTTTCGGAAGTACCCATTGTCCTCTGGCGCCAAAGGATCCTCGATAAAAAAGGGTCTATAGCGCTCAAGCTCTTTGCAGAGTCGTATCGCATCGATAGGCGAAATGCGCTCGTGGACATCGTGCAACAGTTCAATGTCGTCTCCGCAAGTCGCCCGAATGTGTTCAAACATTTTTGGAGTCGCCTTGAGATACGGCAACGGATCCATGTGCTGATCCTTCGGCATGCCAAATCCTGCTTCCCGAAAATCCGCTGTCTTGGAAAGGTGCGAGGAGCCATAACCACCCATTTGAATCCGGATATGGCGTCGACCCTCGGCTTGAAGCCGTTTCACAGAATCCTCGAGTTCCTTGAGATCGCGCCCATCCGCATGACCGTATGTGTCCACTGCAAATCGGCATTTTCCACCGAGCAACTCGTAAACCGGCATTCCAGCTCGTTTGCCTTTGATGTCCCAAAGAGCCATTTCCACCCCGCACAACGCACAATTCAGCACCGGACCATTCCGCCAATAGGAACTGGTGTAGGCGTTCTGCCAAAGATCCTCGATATTGTTGGCATCGCGCCCGCGACAAAACGGCTCGAGGTAATCCGTCACCGCGGAGACAACGGGGAGCGGGCGCTGGTTGTAGGTTGCACAACCCAGACCATACAACCCTGGCTCGCTCGTCTCCACCTTTACCACCACCAGGCGGGTCTTTTGTGGCGCGGTCATGATCGCCCTCACCCGCGTGATCTTGAGTGGGCTCAGCCCTTTCGATGCGGCGGGGGGGGCAGGAGTGGGCTCAGCGGACGAAATCTCGGGCAGGCCAGCAGCTATGCCCGCTCCGGATATCATGCTGAACGAACGCATCCAGTCACGGCGTGTCATAATGATAAAAGTCGAATTCCAGAATCGATCAATCGAAGCCTTTCAGCCAACCGCCCACGCACACCCCAGGGGGCAATTCCCCCTATCAGCCCCGCCCGTCTGATCACCACCAAGCGGCGTTCATGTCCACTTTCATCGCTAAATCGTTTTGGTCATAATCCTTTGGGAATCGGAACTGGGAAACGTGCCCGTCGCCATACATGATGTTCCAGCCGCGCTGCCCCTTGTTGTTGTGCCACAAGCTCCGGTCCCGGGATGCGGCACTTACCGCGCCATCGCCGGAGTCACGACTGCCATGCCAAGGCCAATCCCCTTGCATGATCTTGGTGGATGCTCGGAGGGAGATTTCGGAATTTTTGATCGGTTTGGAGTCCCCCGCCGTCGTGGGGCCGCTGAGATTGCCTGTGATGTGTTTCACACCAAACCAATCGACTTGCCACATGACCAAGTAGCTATTGCCCCAACCCATGTAACATCCCTTTTTCGATTCGGCGGGCCAATAGCTATCGCCCTTGTCGGACGGGCACCGAAATGCTTCGGGCGCCTGCACGTAAACATTCAAGGGACGATTAGTCTCCCAACTCGCACGGTCGTGAACGATCGACACCTTCTTATTTGAGGCTGATGCCTTAAGCGGCACCCCAAATGTCGTCGACCAGATTTGGCCGCCGACCGTCCCCCAATCCCCGTGCGCTGGCATGATGTCTCGATTGTCATCGGCATACATGGCGTAGCCTAGGAATTGCTGCTTTTGATTGCTGATGCATCGAGTCGCATTGGCTTTGACCTTAGCCTTGCCGAGAGCGGGCAACAACATGCCAGCCAGGATGGCAATAATCGCAATCACAACCAGGAGTTCAATCAATGTGAACCCCGCCGATGAGTTACTGGTCTTCATAATAACGACGAAAATTCGTGTGGTGATCAAGACCACCCTGCTCCACGGATAGACATTGGCAAGCATTTCCTTCCGGCCGGGCGCATCTCCGAGTTGTGGGAATTTTGGAGATCGGTCGTCCCTGCAATGCCCCAAAAGGGGTGGAGGGCCACCGCACTCCAAAAGGCGCGGTGTTTTTTGGAGTACGGCAGTCCGCTGCCGCTTTTCCCCCAGCATCCCATGCGGCGCCGCAACTCGGAGATGCCGCGCCATCGCCCCTCGCCAGCGGTTACCCCAAATCCCATGCCTTTTTGGCTACCGTTGTAGACCGGATTGATTTCCAGCCCCGATACTGTAACCTCCAACTGGCTCTTCACGCCGCAGTCCATTGGTTTTACACGCCGCAATATTTCAACAAATGTACGCAGCAGTTCGCCCCAGAAAAATCTCTTTTTTTGACTTTCGTCGATTAACTGAGCTCAATCGAAGTGGATGAAGGCAGACTCCCCAGCATACGACCTACGGCACCATATCACCTTCTCCTATCCGGATTGCCAGCGGCCGGGCCCCGTTCAGCAAATCCGCAAGGCATTTCCGAAAATTTCCTAATCCAGCATGCACCGACCGGAAACCTATCCGAAAGGCACCTTCGCCCCAGCAAGATTGGACAACCGCCACGCAGCGGCTTGGAACTTTTGGCCCCTCCGATGGCTCGCCACTTGGGCGGCCGTCGCGTTACCACTCGTCTTGAGTGCCCAACAGACGGTACCCACCATGCGGCATAGCTATTCATTAACCGGTGCCGTGCCTCCAATCCAACCCGTCCGTCAACCACTCAGTCTGAGATTGGACCTACCGAATTCCTCGGGATTCAACATCCTCATTAATCCTGGTCCCAACTTGGCAAGAAATGCCCCCGCCCTTGCCGCGTTCCAACGCGCTGCCAATCAGTGGAAGAAGTTTATCCGCGATCCTGTAACGATAGTCATCTCAGCAGAACTCATCCCCAATACGGATCCCAGGAACCTAGGTGGGGCGGACGCGGTACGATTCTCCACACCGTTTTTTGGCATCCGTTCCAACGAGCTTGGGCTCGCCCAAGTAGTGAAACGCGACAACCTGGGCGGTCTTTATCAGGCGACGACCGATGCGTTACCCAATACCGAAGAAGATCTCCAGTTCCGACTGGATTCTGGCGACTCACTGATGAAAGGCCCGGCTCCCTATGGTGCCAATGGATCCGCGACCAAAGCCAATCTGAAGGCTTTGGGATATCCTGTCGCATTCCTAGACACCGTCACTCCAGGAGATACACCGCAGGAAAAGGCCCGCGATGCCTACTTGGAATTCAACTCGAACCAACCTTTTGACTTCGACCGTTCCAATGGTATCCCACCAGGATCCATCGATTTCGAGTCGATCGTCGCCCATGAAATCGGCCATGCCTTGGGTTTTGTCTCGGACGTGGACATCGCCGATTACGTCCATGCCGTATTCGAAGAAGTCTATTTCACAGCAGTCCCCACCACCTTGGATTTGTTCCGGTTCGAGGAGGGCACCACGTTCGATCCCGAATCATTAACCGAATTCACCACATTTCCACGTTCCTTTCAGACCGTGGTCCCCGCGAACATGGACGTCATTGTGCCGGGCCCAGTCACCCGTGGCGCTGAACGCGCCTTTTCAACAGGATCGTTGGATCCGGCCGCCGACGGCCGACAAGCGAGCCATTGGAAGGATGATGCCCTGACCCGCGATCTTATCGGGCTGCTGGACCCTACCTTCTCCTTCGGGCAGGCCTATGTCATTTCCAACGACGATTTGCTGGCCCTGGACCTCATCGGTTGGGATGTCGCGTATCGTTCGTTC